>QNYQ01000043.1 GCA_003978665.1 Hyperthermus sp. | reverse complement strand
GGGCGTGGTTAAGGTAATGCTAGCGTGGGAGAGGAGTAGAAGGAAGAAGTAGGCAAGCGAGGCACCCTTAAGGCTTAAACCATGGCAAACAGTACCGTGCTCACGGCCGTTCGCAGCTATGAGGGCCTGCGGGGCCTGTGAAGCATTTTTCTTCCATATCTATCTAAGATGTTCGAGGAGGGTTTGTAGAGGGTTCAAGAGCTGAGTTCCCTGGGGAGGGTCTCTAGGTCAGCGTATATAGGGCTCTATTTTAGCATGTTCCCGGCTGGGTCTCGGAAGGAGCTGGATGCGAGTAGTAGCTATGGAGTTGATGGTGGAGCGTGCCTTGATAGAGTTGATGAATGTGAACGGTAACCCTAATGTTGGGGTCTATATGTTCGCTAATAATCGGTTTGCTTTAGTGCCTCCTACTGTGACGAGTAAGGATAAGAAGGTCATTACTGATGTCCTTGGCGTAGAGGTTATTGAGTCACGTATTGCTGACATGATAATTAACGGGGTTATGGTTGCTGGTAATGATCACGGTATTCTTCTTCCACGTATAGTAAAGCAGGAGGAGGTTGATTTCCTACGTGAGCATATAGGGGATGTTGTACGTGTTGATGTGCTTGAGGTTAGGCAGACAGCTCTGGGTAACCTTATTGCTGCTAATAACCGGGCTGCTCTGGTGTCGCCGTTGATCTCCAAGACTATGGTAGACAAGATAAAAGATGTATTGGGTGTTGAAATGGTTATGCAGCGCTCGGTGGCTGAAGTAACTACTGTTGGCTCACTGCTTGTCGTGACTAACAACGGTGGACTGGTACACCCCGGCGTGAGCGATGATGAAGTCAAAGTATTATCTAACCTCTTCGGCGTAGACTTCACTAAGGGCACGGTGAACTTTGGCCTCTACTTTGTTAGGGCAGGAATTGTAGCCAATGACAAGGGTGCCATCGTAGGTGATGAGACAACCGGGCCGGAGCTTATGAGGATACAACAGGCGCTTAGAATTTAACAATTGCCGCGCCTCAGCCCCACAGCCCCCCTAACCGGGGACTGCGAGGGTGCTGGTGTATGGGCGAGGTGAAATTCTATCTGGTTGAGGGGCGCATGCTCATAAGGGCGCATAAGATGCCGGAGTGGCAGAGATTTCGAAAGTACGTGCGTGCCCTTCGAAGGGAGCATGCAGTCGAGAAAGTGCTTTCCGAGATTGGGAGCAATCATAAGGTGAAGAGGTTTCACGTGGTGATTGAGAGGGTTACCGAGGTTCCTATAGAGGAGGTTCCTGACCGGAACCTAGTCGCCATAGCCGGGTTGAAGAGGTGGATTAAAGTTTGAGTAGCAGGAGCATAAGCATCGAGGAGGCTATAGAACAGCTTCGCTTGATTGAAAGCCAGATCAAGCAGTTACAGAGTGCCGCCACCGAGGCCGAGCTAAGGCTAGCTCAGCTTTCCAGTGTAGAATCGGCTCTTTCCAGGCTGGAGAAGGGTAGTAGTGATGTTCTCATACCTCTGGACTCTAATGCTACAGTGATCGTTGCTGGCACCGTGAAGCCCCTCGACAAGGTCATAGTGCATGCAGGCCTTAACGTGTTCGTAGAAGTGGATCTAGGCAGGGCCCTTAACATTGTGAGGGAGGAGAGGGCTAGCGTGAGCAAGCTCCTTGACACCTATAGTAGGGAATTAGCCAAGCTAACGCAGTACTATAATGCGCTCCAGTCTGCCATCCAGCAAGCACTTGCCTCATCAATGCAGCAAGGCTATGGTAGGCGGTGAGCTACTCTAAAAGACGCCTCACCAGCTATGGCCGGAGTGCAGCTATGCAGCGGCTGTAGACGGGTTGCGTCATGGTTTTTAATAGGATAAGGAACGCTGTCAAAAAATTTGTTAACAGTGTAGCTGAGACTATAACGTTTAAGACTCTGAGCGAGAAGGATGTAGAGCCTCTTCTCCAGGAGCTTTTAATGGAGCTGGTTGAGAGCGATGTTGCCTTCGAGGTGGCAGAGGAAATAGTTAATGGGCTTGAGAAGAGGCTGGTGGGACTGAAGATCCCTCGCGGAACCAGTGTGAAGAGTTACGTGGTGAATAGCCTGGCAGAGGTATTGGTGGATGTCCTCTCGCGGGGATATAGGAGGCTCGACCTGCTATCAGAGGCCATGAACAGGAGGGGGGAGCCGCTGCGCATAGTGTTTTTCGGGGTAAATGGCGTTGGCAAAACCACTACAATAGCCAAGTTCGCCTACATGTTTAAGAGGCATGGTATAACGCCAGTAATAGTTGCAGCCGACACCTACCGTGCAGGTGCACAGGAGCAGCTTAGGAAGCATGCTGAGAGGCTTAATGTGCCATTCATAGGAGGCCGTTATGGTGCTGATCCTGCTTCAGTGGTGTATGACGGCTTGGAGTATGCTAGGGCTCGGGGCTATCGAGTAGTGTTGGCTGACACTGCTGGCCGTATGCACACGGATAGGGATCTCATGGATGAGCTACGGAAGATCGTCAGAGTCTCGAAGCCCGACTATAAAGCGCTTGTGCTTGATGCGCTTACTGGCAACGATGCCGTGGAACAAGCCAGGTTCTTCGAGGAGAGCGTGGGCATAGACTTTATAGTGTTAACCAAGGTTGATGCCGACGTGAAGGGGGGTACAGCCATAAGTGTTGCAGCAGTCACAGGCAAACCAATACTCTTCATGGGTACGGGGCAGGGATACGGGGATCTTGAACCATTCAATCCCAGGGGGTACGTGGACAAGCTTGTACAAGGCCTCTACTAGACTGACAGCATCTAGAAACTCTTTAAGAGGCTTGGAGCCTCGTAGGATCCCCCTGGGGCTATATGGAAGGTGCTCCAGCGTTAAGGGTTCATGTAGCCACGGAGGAGGAGTGTGTTTGAGGCTGAGGGGAGGGCTGATAAGTCGCTTACGTTCAATTCTCCATGAGTGGAGACTCGTACTGCAAAGGGTTAGGAAGCCGGACAGCGACGAGTACATGCATGCTGGCAAGATCATGTGGCTTGGAATACTCATCGTGGGCGCAGCCGCCTACCTCGTACACTTGGCTGCTTATATGTTGCTGCGCGGGTGAGCGCCAAATGGGCGAGGCAGAAGCAGCTTCAGCCGAGACTGGCAGGGTGGGCGGAAGGAAGCAGGCTAGGCTCTATGCTGTAAAGACTGTTGCTGGAAGAGAGCTTGACGTAGCACTACTCATTGCACAGAGAGCTGACGATGAGGAGCTTCCCATATACTCGGTCGTCGTACCCCCCAGGATAAAAGGATACGTGATCGTGGAGAGCCCAGCCGCCTACCATGTAGCCAACGCTATACAGGGAATAAGATATGCTAAGGGAGTAGTTCCGGGAGTTCTGGACTACAAGGATGTTGAGAGGCTGCTGAAGCCTGAGGCTATAATAGAGACCTTGAAGCCTGGCGATATAGTGGAGATAATCTCCGGGCCCTTCCGGGGAATGAAGGCTCAAGTTGTAAGGGTCCTAGGAGGCAGAAACGAGGTAGTTTTAAATGTGCTAGAGGTCGAGTACCCGCTCCAGATAACGGTGCCCGGTGACTCGGTGAGGCTTACCAGAGAGAGAGGGAGCTAGTAACATGGGATCCATCAGAGTCGTTAACATTAAGGTGCAAGGCGGACAAGTGAAGCCTGAGCCCCCGCTCACTGATGTCGCCAGCAAGCTCGGCATAGAGCTAGACAAGCTCGTAAACGATATAAATGAGGCCACGAAGAGATACAAAGGGTTTACCATCCAGGTAAAGCTGATAGTAGACGAAGACAGCAAGGAGTACGATATAGAGATAAAACCTCCCACAACTACGGAGCTCCTGCTTAAAGCCGTGGGCGCAAAAGAGCCCTCCGGGGACCCCATGCACAACAAGATAGGAGACCTCTCCTTCGAGAAGATAATAGAAATCGCGATACTCAAAAAACCAGCCCTTACAGCAAAAACCCTCAAGGCAGCCGTCAAGACCATAATCGGTTCTGCCAGAAGCATTGGAATAACCATTGATGGAAAGGACGGGAAGGAAGTGATACGCGACATCGAGCGCGGAGTATACGACGAGCTACTTGCCAAGCATGAAGACGAGTGGGAGAGAGCATAATTAGTTATGAAGGTCGATTCCATATCCCCTCCCAGCACTAAACATGGGGGAAGAGCCTTGTCATTTGTTCCCCGCGAGTCTATTGAGCGTGCTGTTAGGGAAGCATTGGAGGTAAGTCCTAAGAGGAAGTTTAAGCAGTCTGTAGACCTTACTGTAGTGCTTAGAGACGTGGACCTTAAGAGTCCACAGGGAAGGATAAGGGAGGTAGTGTTTCTGCCCCATCCAGTCAAGAAGAAGGTTAAGGTATGCGTGGTTGCTGACGGAGACATGGAGGTTAAAGCTAGAGAGGTGGCTGATAGGGTTATAGGGAGGGAGGAGCTTCAAGGACTTGCAGGCAACAGGAAGGCTGCCCGGAAGATCGCTGAAGAGTGTGACTGGGTTCTAGTAAAGACCAATCTAATGCCCCTCGCAGGAAGAACACTTGCTCCAGCACTGGGCCCCCGCGGCAAGATACCCGTGCCCGTGCCACCCAATGCTGATATAGCGAGCTTTGTTGAGAGATACCGGTCAGCTGTAATCATCCGGACTAAGGACCAGCCCCAAGTAATGTGTAGAGTTGGCACCGAGGATAACAGTGTTGAGGAGATCGTCGAGAACATATTTAAGGTGCTCTCAAGTCTTGAAGCTAAACTCCCTAACCCTCGAAGCAACATAGCGAGGATTATTGTGAAAACGACAATGGGGCCTCCGATAGAGGTTTCGATGTAGAGGTGGCACGGCATACTATGGGGGTGTGTGGTGGGATGCCTATAGCCGTCCAGGCTGTTAGGGCGAAGCGCATACCTCAGTGGAAGATAGAGGAGGTCGAGGAGCTGACCCGGCTACTTAGAAAATATCCTACACTGCTTATTGTCGACCTAACTAACACTCCTACCGCTCAGCTCCAAAGGATAAAGAGGAGGCTGGAGAAGAAGGTTGGCGAGAGAATAGTTATGAGGGTCGCCAAGAACACTCTCATGAAGATAGCTTTGAGAAGGGCTGGTGTTGACCCTAAGCCTTTAGAACCCTATCTCACAGGCACAAACCTCTTCATATTCACAGACATGAACCCGTTTGAGGTTGCCCTGATCCTCGATAAAGTATATGCCACGGCTCCCGCCAAGCCCGGGGATAAGGCTCCCTCCGAGATCGTGCTACCAGCTGGTGATACAGGGTTTAAGCCAGGCCCTATAATGAGCGTCTTTGGTAAGCTAAGGGTTCCCATAAGGGTTCAGGGAGGTACCATATGGATTGCAAAAGACACTAGGGTCGCCAAGCCCGGTGACGAAATCAGCCCTGAGCTAGCGAGTGTGCTCCAGAAGCTCGGAATAGAGCCTATAATAGTCAAGTTAAAGCTGAAGGTAGGGTTTGAGAGAGGAGTAGTAATACCTGGCGAGAGCCTCAAACTAGACTTGGACGAGTACAAGAGCATGGTCGCCGAGGCCCACATGTCAGCTCTAAAGGTAGGTGTTGAAATAGCCTACCCGGAGCCCGAGATACTGAAGCTGACCATACCTCTCGCAGTCAGAAGAGCATTCGCCCTAGCAGCAGAAGCTGGCTACATCACCCCGGACAACGCCGAGTACGTTATACGCTTGGCCATTGCCAGGTCTATGGCAGTCGCCGCCGCGCTAGGGGATACCGCCAAGGAGCTTGGAATAGAAGTTGCCGCTGCAGCACCCGGACCAGAGACTGTCAAGGCCAAGGAGGAAGAGGAGGCTGAAGAGGAAGGCGAGGAGAAGGAAGAGAGGAAGGAGGCTAGCGAGGAGCAGCTTGCTGCTGGCCTTGAAAGCCTCTTCGGCTTCTAGAATACAGGTAGGTTAGCATAGCGTAATCGAGGAGTGCCGTGCCCACACTTTTATAGACAGCCACGTCCCCGTGATCACAATCCTCGCCCCTCAAAGCCTCGCCAAGCTCTACTATCTTGACCCCCGTGCCCGGTATGTCCCCGCTCTCCTCAAGCACACCCCTCCTAGTATCAGCCAGCACGCAGCGGGCGCGTTCGACCGTGACAGCATCAAGTTCTTGGACTGGTTTCGGGGCACCTATGCTCGCTACTATTGTCCCGGGCCTAAGCAAGGAGCCCTTAACCACCGGCCTCCTGGAATCAGTGGCTGCAACAATCACATTACTGTTTGAGAGAAGAGATTCGAGAGAGGATGCCCTCTCGCCGCCTATTTCAGCGGCAAGCCTTGAGGCCTTCTCTGGGCTCCGCGAGTAGACCAGGACACGCTCGTAGTTGTAGAGTCTCGTAAGCAGTCTTCCGTGATACCGGGCTTGCACCCCTGCACCTATAATACCCAGCACCC
Organism: Hyperthermus sp.; assembly: GCA_003978665.1. Classification (GTDB taxonomy): domain Archaea; phylum Thermoproteota; class Thermoprotei_A; order Sulfolobales; family Pyrodictiaceae; genus QNYQ01. The sequence goes on along the minus strand of QNYQ01000043.1, from coordinate 11,619 downwards.
CCTCCGTCGCCCTAAGGACTTCCAGGGCCACTGCTGTTGCTGCAGCCGTTCTCCATCCCGTCAAAGGAGACGCGTCGGCCGCGAGGACAACCTCCCCCGTCTCCTCATCGAATAATAGGGCCAGCCCTCTCACCAGTGGAAGACCGCGGGAAGGGTTGGAATAGTAGACGCCCACTATCTTGACTGCTTGGAACCCTTCTCCAACAGCTACCATTGCTGCTAGCCAGGAGCTGGTGGTTGAAGCTGTAAGCCTCGGGGGGACGGCTAGGGATTTACTTGAGGCAATTACCTTTTTAAAGTGAGAGACAAGCTCTTCCACGTTGACTACGCTATCCATAAGTTTTTCATCAAACACGGTAAGGTGCATACCATCATAGCCCCGTACCCGAGTGGAGCAAGTGAACGCTATAAAATCTAGGGCGCAAGCACTTGGTGCCTCCTGGGTCGAGCTGCTCCTTACCTCCGCTACATGGAAGGGGAGAGACGATGAGTAGTGTTGACCCAGGTGAGTATAGGCTTAGCTTCTTCAAGCGTGAAGGCTTCGAGAGGAAAAAATGCCGCTATGGAGGAGAATACTTCTGGACACTTAACCAAAACCAGGATCACTGTAATGACGCTCCTTGCGTCGAATACTACTTCTGGAAACTACCGAGACGGCGGGGTATGAGTGTTAGAGATGCTAGGCAAGCTTTCATAAGGTTCTTTGAGAAGAATGGGCACCAGCCGATTGAGCCGAGGCCTGTGGTGGCCAGATGGAGAGATGACTTGTACTTGACGATAGCCAGTATAGTCGTGTTCCAGCCCCACGTCACTAGCGGTATTGTACCGCCCCCTGCGAACCCCCTAGTAATAGTTCAGCCCAGCATAAGGCTCGAAGACATAGATCATGTTGGTGTCACCCTCGGCAGGCACCTCACAAGCTTCGAAATGGGAGGCCACCATGCCTTCAACTACGAGGATAAAAGGATCTACTGGAAGGAGGAAACTGTAGAACTTGCATACCAGTTTTTCACAAAAGAGCTAGGCATACCACCCGAGCACATAACGTTTAAAGAATCATGGTGGGAGGGCGGGGGAAACGCTGGCCCCTCCTTCGAAGTCACTGTGGGAGGGCTGGAGCTCGCAACCCTAGTCTTTATGCAATACAAGATTACCGAGAGAGGCTACGAGCCCATACCCTTGAAGATAGTTGACACAGGGTATGGTATAGAGAGAATAGCCTGGTTTACTCAGGATAAGCCTACAGCGTTCCATGTGATATATGCCGAGCTCTTCCCATGGATCTATAAGGCTCTAGGCGTGGAGCCAGCGCCTCAGAAGCTATTATGGGCTGCTGCCAGAGATGCTGGCAGGCTAGACCCGGATAATCCAGCAAGCCTAAGACAATTCTATGAAAAAGCCGCCCTAGATGCTGGAGTGAGCGTGAAGGAAGCCAGGGAGATCTTATTGAGGGAGGCAGCCGTCTACAGTATACTCGACCACACAAAGACGCTCGCGCTAATGCTTGCCGACGGCATAGTGCCGAGCAATAGCGGCGAAGGCTACCTCGCCAGGCTTGTTGCCCGCAGGGCTCTCCGGCTAATAACGCAGCTAGGAGCCGACATAAGCTTATCCGAGATCGTCGAGCGGCAAGCTAAGCTGTGGGGCAGCGACTACTACCCCCAAATGATCGAGACCATGGACTACATTCTTCGCGTCACCAGCCTAGAGGAAGAGAGGTATCGAAGGAGCCTGGAACGAGGTTTGAGAGAGATAGAGAGGGTAGCCAAGAGGAAAACCGTGATAACAAGAGACGATCTCATAACCCTCTACGACTCATACGGCCTAACCCCAGACCTGGTTGCAGAGGCCGCGGGCAAGCTAGGCCTCAGAGTAGAAGAGGTACCGCACAACTTCTACGCGCTAGTAGCGAGAAGACATGGAGCAAGCGGTGGAATAGGCAGGCCAAGAGAAAAAGCCATACTGCCCGCCGACGTCGCCCAGTGGGCCAAGGGTTTCCCAGCAACCCAGCTCCTATTCCACCAGGACCCTTACATGAGAGAGTTCGAAGCAAAGATCCTTGGTGTTAGAGGAGTCTATGTAGTACTTGATAAGACAGCCTTCTATCCTACAGGTGGAGGACAACTACACGATACTGGCAAGATCACAGTATGCGGGATTGAGGCCAGAGTTGTGAGAGTAGAGAAGATGGGAGACGTTGTTGTACATGTGCTCGATAGGAGGCTGGACAACTGTGAGGGACAAGTTGCACGAGGAGTCATAGACTGGGAGAGGAGGTATTCGTTGATGAGGCATCACACCAGCGTCCACGTGCTCCTAGGAGCACTACGTAGGGTTCTGGGAAGCCACATATGGCAGGCTGGAGCAGAGAAGACACCCGAAAAAGCTAGGCTCGACGTAACACACTATGAGGTTCCAAGTAGGAGCGAGATCGCCAGGATAGAGAGGCTGGCCAACACTGTCGTGTCTTCGAGAATCCCCGTAACAGTAAGCGTCATTGACCGTAACAGCGCCGAGGCAAAGTATGGTATGAGGCTCTACCAGGGAGGAGTCCCTCTCTCAGCAAGAATCAGGGTGGTAAAGATAGGTGACTGGGACGTAGAAGCATGCTTTGGCACCCATGTAGCCAATACCGCGGAAATAGGCGCGATAAAGATAGTTAATGTAGAGAAGCTGCAGGAGGGAGTGGTGAGATTCGAAATCGTTGCCGGAAGCCAGGTAGCAGCCTATGCTAGAGAGCTCGAACAGCAATTGGAGGAGGCAGCTAAGCTCATAGGAGGATCACCCCGCGAGCTTGTGAGAAGACTCAAAAGAGTGCTCGACGACAACGCCACGTTAAAGAAGAAGATGAAGGAACTTGAGAGGGAGATCGCGCAGCACATAGCCGCCAATGCATCCTCAAGAGAACTCTGCGGCATAAAAGTCTACGCCGCAAATGCCGGAGGCTTCACGGAGGCTGCAAGAGAGGCATTAAGAATGCTTACCCGGAGGGGGAAGAGCATAGCAGTTATAGCATATAAGAGGGGTGGAGGAGTGGCAGTAGAGATCGCCGCTTCAAGAGACCTGCAAGGCATAGTGGACCTAAGAAGGATAAGGGACAAACTCGCCACACTAGGATTTAAGGGAGGAGGAAAAGAGCTCCATGTAACATTCTACTCGCCGAAATCCCAGGATACGTCAATCATACTTGACAGTCTCACCACAGCGATTCAAGAGTGTGGTGACTAAGCAATAAGGGCCAGCAGAGACCTCGCCAGCGCAGCCTACGATTACTACTATCTACTTAACAGGGGCTATAGCCAGAAGACGGCGCTAAACCTGGTATCTGCAAGGTACATGCTGCCTAAAACGCTCAGGCTACTATTGCAGAGATGCATCCATACCGAGGCTAGAAGCAGTGCTGTGAGAGAAAAGCTCGTAGAAGCCGCTGAAGCCTCGGACTCGTGCATACTAGTCGACGGATACAACCAGCTAGCCACAATATATGCCATTCTAAAAGGGGAACCAGTCTACAAGTGCAGCGACGGACTAACAAGAGACCTCCTACTAGCAGGGACAAAGCACGTGACAAAACACTCGAAAACCTTAGCAACACACTTGGCCGCAGCACTCCGAGAGCTCAAGCCCAGAGAAGTGATCATGATATTCGACTCGCAACCAAGCCACAGCGCCAAAACAGCAAAAGAAATAACCACAACACTAAACAGCCACAACATACGAGCAACACATATAGTCGCCCAGAAAGCAGACAAAACAATCATATCCTCGTCAACAACCAGGGAAGAATGCATAATAGCGACGAGCGACATAGTAATAGCGGAGAGAACAAGAAAACTCATAGACCTAGCAAGCCTGACGGCAACCACGCTAGGACTCACACGAGCAATAACCAATATAGCCCACCTGCTAGCCAGAGAACACACTGAATGGTGCCTTAGAAGCCGCGGGCCCGTAGCCTAGCCAGGATAGGGCGCCGGCCTTCTAAGCCGGTAGTCCGGGGTTCAAATCCCCGCGGGCCCGCCATAAACACCACTACAGATTAGTGAAGTAATTAGATGAAACAAAGATTTGGTATGCAGGAATGCTTCTTCATGAACTAATCTTGGTTGCCATAGGCGTTAGACGAAACTTCGCTGATATTCTAATATGTTATGTTCTGCGCCGTGTTATATTCTTAAACACTCTTATGATATTGCTGTATCCAAGAAATAGGATCGGTTTGTTGGTCTCATAGCCGACTACGTGCCCACCCCCGGGTAGGCACTACATATTATATCCCGTACAATAGTCTTTACAGACATCAAGCTTGACCTCCCCCGACCTCAAAGAGACGCATATGGCTAGGTAAGTTTCCTGGCTATCTCTAAATGCAATGTAGCCATACTTCTTCCTAACGGCACGGCAGTCGACGTAGCCATCTACAGGTTCAAGGAGACGGTGAGCATAGGGGATGTAGCACTCGTTATCGAGGGCTATATCTTAGGGCTAGGAGTAGACCCGGACATACATGTCTTCGGCGCCTCACCCGAAAATTACACCGTAAACATTACTGGCCTTGAAGCAGAGAAGGCCATAGAGTACATAGGGGCACCACGCATACGCCTACACTAGCAGGCACCGCAAGAGACGGCTAGTACTGGAGAACATGACTATCTAAGATGAAGATACAGCCGCTAAAACCTAACAGTACTGATACCGATTAAGGGGGTGAGCATTATGGCGCAGGAGTTCTATGAGGACGTGGGTGAGGAGGGGGATGGGGGAGCAGTAGGGGGGTCTAATGTCACCCTGGATGGGAGCCTCGTGTTCGATAGGAGTAGGCGTGTAATCCGCCTTACCAAGGGGAGGCTTCTGCCAGAGGATACTGTCGCGTTCAAGTTTGCCAGGGTTCTTGAGGAGGGTGGGGTAAGCTACGTAGTGGTTGCTGGCTATACGGCGATACTCTTCGGAAGGGGTAGGAGGAGCGATGACATCGACTTCATAATCGAGGAAATTGATGAGGACGGCTTCTTAGAGCTGTGTAGGAGGGCCCGGGAGGCGGGCTTTGCCCTGATGCAGGGCGATATCTGGTCGGAGGACTCGGTGAGAAGGCTCTACCGGAGCTACCTGGCTGAGGGCTACGGCGTCAGGTTCATGTACAGAGACATAGTCCTCCCGAACATAGAGGTGAAGTTGGCTGGGACGAGCGCTCACAGGTATGCGTTGGCCAATAGCGTAAGGGTTGTAGTGAACGATAGATTTGCAATAAGGGTATCCCCCCTAGAGCTACAGATAGCGTACAAGCTATACTTAGGGAGCGAGAAGGATGTTGGTGATGCTGTGTTCCTCTACACGCTGTTCAAAGACCATATAGACCGTGGAGAGCTGGAGGAATGGTGTACAAGGCTTAGAGTAAACTGTAGGATACTAGGGGAGGCAGGTAAGCCATGACATCCAATAGCCTTGTAGAGGAGGTCGTGGAGGAGCGCAGGAGGAATCTCGAAGACATAGTACGCCACGCCCGGTGGGAAGCAGAAATGGTCAAGAACCAAGGAATGAAGTGGTTCGAGACGAGGGACAAGTGGTTAATCGAAGCGTGGGAGGCCGATAGAGAGATGTGGAGAGACCCCAAGATAAGAGATGCACTGATAAAAGCAATACTGGCCAGGGACATGCTTAGGGGTAAGGAGGCCAGGGTGCAAGGGCCACTGTCTTGAGGATTGTTGGCGCGAGCATCGTGCCAAGGAATGGCGGATGGTTCGTGGAGAGGTACCTTGTCGCCGAGCCCGGCAGGGTCGGTGGTAGAGAGGGAGCCGTACACTTCAGTTGAGCCTCCCTAATTCGATGAGGCCTGTGAAGACACTACAAGTGGTGGTGTGCAGCGTAGGGAAAGTAGGAAGCACATCATTACGAGTGAAGTGAGGTAGCGTACCGGGCTGGAGGACGGGGAGAAACCATTGATGGCTGCAGCAGTATATTTTGTCGACCCTCGCCTAGAGGAGGTGTTCCGAGATATGACGGAGCTGACTGCCAGAAAGATGGCCGAGAGGATAGCAAGTCTTGTTAGGAGGGTTACGACGGGGGAGGGCTACGCTACCAGGAAGCTTGAAGGAGCCCAAAACCCTAGCCAGGGAGAGGAGCTGAGCATTATCCTTAGCTGGCCAAACGCTCGTCACATTCCTGGAGGGTGGTGGAGGGGGGTGTGCGTGTGGCGCCGGGGGCGGGATTTGAACCCGCGCGTCCGGTGCGGACACCGGCTCTCAAGGCCGGCCCCTTAGGCCGCTCGGGCACCCCGGCACAGCTTCTCTCTGGCTTTAGCCTGGAGGATAGGGGTGTAGGGTTGTTTTCTTCTCCCCTGGGCTGTGTTTTGTTCTTGACGCGTGGGGCTTATTTTTTGTTCGTTCATGTATGGCAAGGTTTTTCTCCATATAGTGCACCTATTACTAGCTTGGTGCTGGTTGTTGCATAGCGGTTCTGCTTCGGGTGCTGTGGATTCTCGCTACGTGTTTGAGAGGTATGTGAGGGATAGGGTTTGGGTAAAGTACTATGATGAGGATGTCCCACGTGATGTTAGTATTCCGCGTGACCCCCTTTACGTGCTGCTTGACAATTCTGCTAGGATGTTTCCCTCAAGACCTGCCTTGATCTTCTATGGGAGGAGGGTATCGTATTCTAGTGTTCTTGAGGGGGCTGAGCGTTTTGCCTATGCGGTTCGGAAGAGGTGGGGGCTTGGCGAGGGGGATGTTATCGCGTTATTGTTGCCTAACGTGCCGCATTTCCCTATAGCAATGTATGGTGGGTTTAAGGCTGGCGTGGCTGTCACACCTATCAACCCGCTCTATACGGGCTATGAGATTGCCAGGCAAGTTGAAAAGAGTAGGGCCCGGGTTCTCGTTGCTCTTGACATTTTCGCTGAGCGTGTCGAGGAGGCTATTAAGGAGTTTGGGGCTGACGTGGATGTTATTGTTTATGGTAGTGTTGCCGATTATTTGCCTAGGCTGGTCGGGTTCCTTTACCGCTTGAAGGAGAGGAGGAGGATTGTCTTTGATGGCGAGAGGATCGTGAGGTTTAGGGATGTTCTTGCGTCAAGTGCTTGGCTGAGGGAGAGGCCGCGTATTGACCCCCTAGAGGATACTGCTGTGCTCATGTTTACTGGAGGTACTACGGGCGAGCCTAAGGGAACCATGCTTACCCACTATAACATTATGGCTAATGTAGTACAGATTGACTCCTGGTGGCATCGTGGCAGGAAGGGAGAGGATGTCATGGTTGGCGTGCTCCCATGGTTTCACATCTACGGTCAGACTGCTGTCCTCCATACAGGATTCTATAGAGCTGCCACGATTCTAGCCTACCCACGCTTTGAGCTGGATCGCATACTCCGTGATATTGGGAGGTACAAGGCTAACATATTCCATGGGGTTCCCACAATCTATTCTAAGATCGTCAGTATGCCCGGCATAGAGAGGTTCAACCTGGAGAGCATTGAGGTGTGCATTAGCGGTGCCGGGGCATTGCCCAAGGCTGTGGCCGAGAGGTTTGAGGCCCTTACTGGAGCTAGGCTACGCGAGGGCTATGGGCTAACCGAGGCCAGCCCCGTGACCCACATAAACCCGATATACGGCGTCCATAAGCCAGGAAGCATAGGAGTACCCGTGCCCGGAACACTTGCCGCCATAGCCGACCCGGAGAAACCCATACTCCTCCCTCCAGGAGTCAAGGGAGAGATCGTGGTCAGCGGCCCACAGGTTATGAAGGGTTATATAGAGCCCGAGGCCAACAACAAAGTCTTCTTCGAGTGCTGCGGGCTCAAGTGGCTTAGAACAGGAGATATAGGCTATATGGATGAGGACGGCTTCTTCTATGTGGTTGACCGTAAGAAGGATATAATAAAGTATAAGGGCTACACCGTGTATCCGAGAGAGGTTGAAGAAGCACTCTACGAGCATGAATGCGTGGTTGACGCTGCAGTAATAGGGGTGCCGCATCCCCACGTCGGGGAGAGAGTCAAGGCCTTCGTCACATTAAGGGATGAGTGTAAGGGTAGGGTCAGCGGGGAAGAGCTCATTGCTTTCCTGGAGAAGAGGCTAGCTAGGTACAAGATACCCAAGGAGATCGAGATTAGGGAGGAGCTGCCCAAAACCCCCGTAGGAAAGATTCTGAGAAGGCTGCTGCGCGAGGAGGAGGCTAAGAAGGCTGCTGGTTTAAGGGGGGCCTCTGGGTCACCTTCCTCCTAGCTTCTCCCTAAGCTTCTCTATAAGCTTTGGAACGAACTTGTAGAGGTCAGCTACAACACCGTAGTCAGCGTACTGGAATACTGGAGCATTCTTATCCTTGTTTATGGCAACTATGGTTTCCGCATCCATGACCGCCGCCATGTGCTGGGGCGCGCCCGAAATGCCTATGGCTATGTAGATTTTCGGTTTAATTTTCTTACCCGAAATACCTATCCATCTATCCTCGCTGAGCCATCCATAGTCTGCTACAATAGGCCTAGAAGCGCCTACTACACCGTTTAGGAGCGATGCTAGCTGCTCGGCTAACCTTAAGTCCTCTTTCCTCCTAAACCCCCTCCCCACGCCTACCACTATGCTCGCTGATTCTAAGTCAACCGAGCCCTTTTCCTTCACCTCTACCGATAGAATGGTTAGCTTTGATGCTGGCGGCTTGACCTCCTCAAGCCCTGCCCCTTTCTCGCTGCTGGCAGGCGGGGCATAGTATCCGCGTGCTATTGTCAACGCTATAGGAGTTGAAGCTTCATAGTATGCCTCAGCACGTCCCCCCATTACTCTACGTTTAGCCCTAATTTTACCCTCCATCAGCACTATGCCAAACGCTTCGGTAAACATCGCAAGCTTCTTGTTCGATGCCAACATGGCTAAGACAGTTGTATTGTCTTTAAGCGAGGGAGCAACGATCATATCTGGCTTTATCTTATCGTAGAGGTCCGAGATTACTGCAAACGCTTGATCAGTGCTCATACGCGGTGCATAATATATTCTCTTGAACACGCTATAGGAATAATCGGCCACGCTATCACGGCTACCCACTGCTAGAGCATATGCTTCAAGTCCTAGGGCGGCAGCTAGCCCTGCAAGCTCGCCTAAACCCTCTTCGTTGTAGGTGAAGCCTAGCATGCGCATGAGCCATCCCCTCTTCAACACGTACTCAACGCGGCAGGAGCCCCGCTATAATATCTGCTAGTTTGGCTGCAATGTCATCCATATTGTCGCCTTCAATCACTATATTCCTCCGCTTCACGCTAATCACTCTGATCTCTGAAATTAACGGCTTGTACACCTTGTTTAACCCAATATCGGCAACGCTATACCTCTTAATGGGCTTCCTAAAAGCCCTCCTCACCTGGATAAGCGTGGGTATCCTAGGCTTGTTGATCTCACCTGTAACACTCACCACACAAGGCAGAGGAGCCTCTACGTGTTCAATGTATCCTTCAAGATCTCTCTTGGCTCTAATAGCACCATTAGCTATCTCAATGCTTCTAGCATAGCCTATGTAGGGAAGGTTGAGGAGGGCTGCCAGCCTAGCTGGTACTTGCCCAGAGATCATATCCATTGAAGCCTCACCAGCAATATATATATCGAAGCCGCCTAGAGCCTTCGCTAGTGCTGCAAGAGCCTCGGCTGTTGATGCAGGATCTCCTGGGACAAGAGCATCATCAACTATAATGTGTGCATCGTCAGCCCCCATTGCAAGAGCCTCACGAATTACCTGCTCAAACTCCCTAAGCCTTCTCGCAACAGGCCCCCATGTTAGCACCGACAGTACTGTAACGCTTCCACCATTCCTTTCCCTTAACTGAACCGCCGCCTCTACGGCGTTCTTGTCGTACTCGCTTAGAGCTAGAGGCATTGCATGCTCGTCGAGCAAGCCATTATTCTTTGAACGTAACATGTTTGGGTCGAGGGAAGCTTTGACAAGCACCGCTATCCGGAGGGCCATAGTACTGTCCCTCCCTGGAATACCGGAGAGGGCAGCAGTCATTAGCGGGATTAAATCTCATTAGGCGGGCATGCTGAGCTAGAAGGCTCACATGTTAAAATAGATAATGGAAAAAAGCGTATAGCCCTCGCACCAATCCACCCCAAGGCTGGCTCCCTGGTTCAGGAGAGGGGGGAAGAGAGGAGCTGATGCCCCATCTGGGGAGAGCAGGCGCGCATGGAGGGCTAGGACTAGTCAACGCCATAGGGTCCGGAGGTTACGGGGCGGCAGCAGCCATCGATCTACCAGTGATTGTTGAGGTCAAGGAGTCTGAAACCTACCATGGAGAGAGTCTAACGCGGGGGAGGAGGCTTAGACTAGACCCGGTGATAGTGGAGTCTATAGCTAAAGTCGCTGAGGCCGAGCTTGGAGTAGATATCAGGGGCTTAGAGCTCCGCGTTTACTCGACCATACCTTTAGAGGCGGGGTTGAAGGGGAGTAGCGCGATTATAAACGCTGGCCTAGCCGCCCTTATGGAAGCCTACGGTGTCAAATTAGACCTTCTACGTCTCGCAAGGCTGGGGGTCAAGGCTGCAAGAATGGCTGGGCTAACCATTACCGGGGCCTTAGACGACCACATGGCTGTCAGCGGCTGCGGAGCTTACGCCACAGACAATATAGCTCAGCGCGTAGTTGCAGTGGAGCCGCAGCTAAAAGCATACGTAGCAATCATAGTCAGGGGTAGGAGGAGTATAAGGGAAATAAACCCAGACATGTATAAGCATGCACACCCATTATTCCGGTACGCGTGGAAACTAGCTATTGAAGGGCGCTGGTGGGAGGCTGCAGTAGTTAATGGAGCAGCAATGCTCATGTCCATGGGGGGGACGCTGCCCAATAGGCTGAGAGTGGACGCTGACATACTAGGGTTTGGAGTATCTGGAAAAGGCCCATCACTCTACATAGTTTCACCGACGCTGAAGAGAGCAATAGATGTTGCCTCTGCAGTACGAGAGGAGGAGGGTGGGGAAATCATAGTGTCCAGGGTTGTCAACTGTCCTTCAGGGGAAACTCCATCCTACAAGAGCCCCTAGACTCTAATAGCTTAACGCTAAGGACCACTGCCTCGTTAACCGGAGCGCTGGCCCCCTTCCGCCTGGCAGCATGCACAACCGCGCCGTTTATGTAGTCTATCTCAGTGGGTCTTCCCCTAATAATGTCTTGAAGCATGGACGAATAGTTGTCAGCTGTAGCCCTAGCAGCTTTCACCACCTCCCCCTCCACATTGCTTGTAGGAAGCCGCACCCCTACCAGCTTACTCACATAGAATGCCTCTCTAGCCAGAGCCAACGCCAGATTCCTGGCTGAATCGTCCTCCAGTATAACCCTGTTAGGCTTACACGCTATTGCTGTAACAGGGTTTATTGCCGCGTTAACAATCAGCTTAAGCCACCGGTAAGGTTCAATCGAGCCAACCAGTCGGACACTTAAACCACCCTTACTAAGCAAGTCAGCTAAAGCCCCTAGCAACCTACTGCAGGGAGGTCTTCTACAGCCAAGAATCAATGAGCCATGGCCTCTTAGCTCGACGATAGTAGAGGATACTCTCGTAGCACCGAAATAGACCACACCCGCAGCCGTCCTTCCACTTCCGAAAGCCTCCTCCAATAACTCTAAACTACCTAGACCATTTTGAAG
>QNYQ01000042.1 GCA_003978665.1 Hyperthermus sp. | reverse complement strand
AGGCTTTAGGGCTGGGGGCAAACCGTCAGGAATCCTCCATGCAATCTGTGGTTTACCGCTGCCATAGCCTTCCCCGCGAAGGGTTGGGAAACACTTGAAACACCCAGGTACTAGCTGGCTGCATGGGCGGTGGGGATGAGTATTATAAGGGCTGGTGTAGGCCTTCTTTCAGCGTCGACGAGGCTGCGTGTAGGAAGGGTAGCCTACTATACGCTGGCCCTTCTGCTCCTCGTGGGGGTTGCGTACCTGGGTTATTGGCTTCGTATGCTTCCGATCGATAACTATGAGAGTGTGCGTAGGCTTGCTGTAAGCTTTGGTATAAGCGATAGATATGCTAGGCTCTCGTACCTCACGGCGAACGACCCCTGGATAGAGTATTGGCTGGCAAACTACCTCCACGAGCACGGCGTAGGGTCTTGGACAAGCCTGACTAGGAGTAATCCGGATACCGGGATCTTCTGGTATCCCTGGGGCCGAAGGTTTACGGGTAGCGAGTACCCTCTAATTCCAATGCTGGGGAGCTTGGGAAGTGATCCCTTGGAGACCACCATAAGGCTCCCCGTCTACGGCGGTGTTGCAATGATAGTTGTGGTGTACGTTCTCCTGCTACTAGAGTATGGGCTGGTTTCAGCGTTGCTTGCCGGGCTAGCTCTAGCAGTGGTGCCGGCGGCTACGTCTAGGACTTTCGCCGGGTTTGTTGAGAAGGAGGGGTTTGCTATGCACCTGCTTGCTGCATCGATACTCCTGCTCTCCTACTCGCTCAAACGCTACAGCGGCGGCTGGAGGGCTCTGTTGTTGGCTGTTCTCTCGGGTATTGTAGGAGGAGTTATCACGATAGCCTGGGGAGGCTATGCTGTAGCCGGGCTGGTGTACGCTTCCACGGCTCTCTTCACACCGTTAACATCGAGAAATAGTAGGGATGCGAGGAGGAAGCTGTACCTTGTGTTGGCGGCAGCCGCGACTTATGCCGTGCTGGGTTATGCTTTCAACTTTACAGGCTACGGCGCCGCAAGCGATAAAGTATTGGCATTAGCCCCCGCAGCCACAATTTACGCGGTAGCCATAATGCTTCTCTTCGAGTCAAAAGCCATAGCAAGAGCCGTAAACCTTGAGGCATATGGCCTAAAGAGAGTATATGCACTCGTGTTCCTAGCCACGATAGCAGCCGGGCTTGCCGCTGCACCCAGGCTGGGGATTAGTGGAAGATACTTCGCCGCAATGGTATGGCCCCTCAAAGAGGCCGGGTACATTCACTTGGGCAGGCTTGGCGAGACTGTAGCCGAGCAAGCATCCATACTGCGCACACCTCACGGGCTGAGGAACTTCCTGGCAGATACAGGCTATACTATAGGAGTGCTCATACCGCTAGTCTCAGCATACATGCTGTACCGAGCCATAAGACATGGCGAGGCCTGGCAGCTCCCCCTAGCCCTGCCCAGCATAGGCCTCTACTACGGGGCTATGGGAATGCTCTACTTATCCCAGTCAGCCTCCACAATAGGCTCCATAGCTGTAGCCGCCACCGTGGGAAGCCTAGCCTCCATGATCGCCTCGGAGAGGGGGGAGACGAGGAGGAAGAGGAAGAGAGCCTGGGAAATGGCCGGCGTGAGAGAGCTAAGAATACTCACCATCATAGTGCTCGTACTGCTTGTACTCGCCGGAACCGCCGTGGGCTACCAGAAGAGCCACCGGACTCTCACAGCCCATGTATCTACTGCAACTGGTCTCGGAAAGAATTTTGTAAACCTGGGATGGATCCAGCTGCTCCAGGATCTAGGCGAGGAAGTCCCTAAAAGCATACCCGTAGTTGCATGGTGGGACTACGGCTACTGGATAAGTGTTGGGAGCGGCCACCCCAGCCTGGCTGACGGTGCCACGAGCAATGGTACACAGATAAGACTCCTTGCAGAAATGTTTACGGGAGACGAGGATGAAGCCGATAGGATACTGAGGAGTCTCCACTTAAAGCCCAATAGGACGCTGATCCTTGTACACGATATGGCTCTCTACGATGAAAGACAGCACGCCTTGATCTACCTCTACAGCCTCTCGACCGACGACATAAAGAAGGCGTGGGCCATGCACCATATAGCTGAGCGAGACTTGAACTACGAGCTATTCATGGCGGCTTTGGCTAGGGGGAGGCAAGACGTATTAGACAGAGTCGTTAACGGGACGTTTATATTCAAGTTGTTTGCTGATGCCCCCTATCATTCAGACAAGGCTAAAATAGCGCCTAAGGCTTCAGCCAAGCTAGTAGACTACAAGGTGAACAACGTACTAATAGCGTTCTCGCAGAGGAGCAGGCCGCTCCTCTTGAAGAAACAAGCTATGAGGCATTTCGAGCCCTACGCGATAATAGTGGCACCATACATGAACTTTGACGGGAAGATGATAGAGCCTGCGCCGAAGCTTTACTACGTGCGCCTAATCATAATATACAAGTGGATAGGGTAGGGGTAGAAGGCTAGCGGAAATAGTGCTCCAGGCTTTTTCTCAGCTTGGCCCTCCAAGCATCCGGGCCAAGCCTGCCATAGACATAGGCTATGGTCTGTAAAAGGCCGGAGCCAGGCCCGAAGACGTCTACGATAAGCCCCTGGAGACAATCGCCACGAAACCTGCAGCGGGGACACCACGCGCTACCGCTTAGACAGCTTACCTTCTCTCTGGGCCTAGTATCGTAGCCCCAGAGGTCGCTGATGAGCCTCCTCAAATGACGATCCCCGGGGGCAACCATGGTAGTTATACCGGTGAAGAGGAGCGTCAGATCGGCCGCTTTAGGCCCTACCCACCTGACCTGGAGGAGCCTCCTCCTAGCCTCTGGAGGGGCTAGGCCATCTATCTCCTCGACTACCCTGGCCAGCTCGGGAAGCGCTGCTGCAAGCATCTGTACCTGTGGATTCCTTATTGTTAACGCTATCCTCCTAGCCTTGTCCAGCAGCACCCTGCCGTTTGGAAGGGCTGTTTCGCCGAAAATCCTGCCAATCCACGACCTAACATTTCCAACATAGCTAGTCCACGTAGCAAGCACTGAGGCTGCAGCAGCTATTAGCCTATCCTCGGGAGGCACAGCAAGAACTCTAAGCCCTGGATAGAGGTCGAGCAACCATCCATACCCCGCCTCCTCAAGCCCGCGAATGCACTGGCTAATACACCATTCACCGCTAACCAGCCTTAGCAGCCTGGTGCTGCATCCCTCGCCGCTACAGCAGAGCTTCCCCGGCAACGCCTCTATTACATGGCCTCTGCCAAAGCCTACAGCCTTATACCAGAGGCCGGGGTAGATGTAGCGGTAGAGGCTTGAGGCGAAACTAGCATACATGGATAGCTCAAGGTTCAGGCTTCCCGAAATTTCTATGCAGACTCTTCCCCCTCCAAGACCCATTGAAAAACCCTCACTACACTATCTCCAATGGAGCTTTCAGCTTGAAGATACCGGGCTAAGCCTGCCAGGCTAAGTGTACGCCAGCAGCCATCAACGCTGCAGGCACTATTGTGTGAAAGGAGTGTTCGGCACGGTTTGAACAATATTGAACAAGATAAACACTTTTATTGTATTAGGCCAGCCGGGTGACGCGTGAGCTTCAATAAGCCGGAGAACATAGCATTCTCGTCCACAACCCCCTACACAGTCAATCGTTCGGTCACCGGAGTCTGCCTAAAGGTGTTAGCCTTGGAGGGTAAAGGAGAGGAGCCGATACTCGTACCGCCCCATGTATCCTACATGATGGAGTGGGGGAAGAGAGACTTCGTATCGTTCTGGGATTGGGCTGCGAGACAAACCTTTAGCGACATCTTCTGGCTAAGGGTATGGGATAAGACGTTCGAGTGGGGCGACAAAACCTTCTACTGGTACAAGGGAGCTATAACCAATATTTCCTATAGCGCCCTCGACTATAAGGTTGCGCAGGGTAATGGTAATAGGACTGCCTTCATCTATGAGAATCCTGAAACCGGAGAGTACAAGGCTGTAACCTACTCCCAGCTCTTATCCATGGTAGAGAAGTATGCCGCAGCCCTTCGAGGCATGGGTGTCAAGAAGGGTGATAGAGTACTCATCTACATGCCCACCCGCATCGAGTCTGCAGCCCTCATGCTGGCCTCGGCGAGAATAGGCGCTATTCACGCAGCAGTGTTTGCTGGCTTCTCTGCAGCGGCTGTAGCAGACCGTATAGAACTCACCGGCGCTAAATGGGTCTTCACGCAGGATTACAATGTAAGGAGGGGTAAGGTGATCAACCTAAAGGAGACTATAGACAAGGCTATTGACTCGCTTGGAGGGAAAGCTGGCATAGAGAGGGTTGTAGTGTTTGAGTCCGGTATTAAGGGTAGCGTCGAAATGAAGAGGGAGAGGGATATCACTTGGGGCGAATGGTTGGATCATGCTGCAGACGGCAAGCCGGACGTGGAATGGATGGAGGCAAACGAGCCCCTCTTCATACTACCGACTTCAGGCACTACAGCCAAACCTAAGCCAACGGTCCAGAGGCATGGTGGATACCAGGTTTACGTGTACCTTATGGAGAAGTGGGTTTACGGTATGAGTAGGGATGATGTATGGTTCTGTACAAGCGATATTGGCTGGATCGTCGGCCATAGCTACGTTGTATACGGCCCCCTCCTAGCCGGCGCCACAAGCATAATCTATGATGGTGTGCCCGACTATCCTAGGAGCGATATGTGGTGGGAGGTCATAGAGAAGTATAAGGCGACTGCACTATGGACCTCCCCCACCGGCGCAAGGATGCTGATGAAGCTGGGGCTCGACAAGGCTAAGAGACATGATCTCTCAAGCATCAAGAGAGTGTTCACTGCCGGTGAGCCCCTAAATCCTCCAGTGCTCCGCTGGCTAATGTACGACGTGTTTGAGGGGAGGGTGCCAGTAATAGACCACATGTGGCAAACCGAGACCAGCGGCCCCCTCGTAGCCAATACTTATGGTATATCCATGTATCCCATAAAGCCTGGCAGCGCTGGTATGGGTGTCCCAGGCGTACATGTTGAAGTGGTGAACCCTGACACGGGCAAGCCAGTGGCTCCCGGAGAGAGGGGTGTGGTTATTGTAAGGAACCCGTTCCCAGGCCTCACGCCAACACTATGGGGCGACCCCGAGAGGTATTGGAGGAGCTACTGGGAGGCTAGGCCAGCACTGCGTGGAGTCTACTTTACGGGTGACGCCGCATACATTGACGGTGACGGGTACATATACTTCGTTGGAAGGGCTGACGAGGTTATAAAGATCGCAGCCCACCGGATAGGAACCATAGAGGTAGAATCTGTCCTTCTAAGCCACCCAGCAGTAGCGGAGGCTGCAGTGGTCGGCGTCCCCGACCCTATACGTGGAGAAGCTGCAGTGGCCTTCGTAGTGCTCCGGCCAGGCTACGAGCCAAGCGATAAGCTCCGGGAAGAGCTCATAAACCATGTGAGAACTAATTACGGTCCAATAGTAGTGTTCAAGGGCTTAGAGTTCGTTAACATGCTGCCCAAGACTAGAAGCGGAAAGATCATGAGAAGAGTATTGAGGAGGCTATGGACGGGAGAGCCGCTAGGAGACCTCTCAACGCTTGAAGAGGAAGCTTCTATAGAGGAGGTTAAGGAGGCGATATCAAAACTCAAATTCCTCATATCTGCCGAGGAGAAGAGGGCTGAGGAAGCTATCAGGAAGCTCGATGAAGGCTGAGGCCAATAATTCCGTGGCCAGGATGGGGCCGGTGAATACCGGCTTTTTCAACCATATTTAATGGTCTAGATGTAAAAAACATGGAGAGGTGAGCTTTCTCCCGAGCCCTCCTATTCAAGATTCCTCGTGGCCACTCTCTTCTCAACTCTCTCTGCCTTTAGCGCTGCAGCTATGTAGTCGAACGCCTTCTGGGGGCTAGTGTGTTTGCCGCAGCTGTACACGTCTACCGTGGCGAAGCTGTACTCCGGCCACGTATGTATGGTTATGTGGCTCTCCAGCACGATAGCCACTATACTGACACCCTCACCTATCTTCCAGCTTCGCACGTCAAGTAGAGTCATGTTGCCGATATGTGCAGCGTTAACAACGATCCTCCGCAGCCTCTCCTCGCTCGACAGTATGGAGGGGTCACAGCCATAGAGGTTGCCGTAGACATGTACACCATATACCCGCGGTTCTCCTGGCAGAGGCTCTGGCCTTACCCTAACAGCTTGCTTGGCTTCCATTCCTCCTCACCGGGGGAGGGGAGGGGGGTTATAACGTACAAACTTTAAGGGTTACCTCCCCAGGCCCCAGGTCTTCGAGGGAGATGCAGCTGAGGGTATTTGAGAGCCTGGAGGCTAGGGGTGGCAATGAAAGGGAGCGGGGAGAAACGGAGTGCCAGGGGGTTTCCCGTTCTTGGTTTTTACGTTCAGGAAGCAGGGTTATCGTCTCGTCCAGCGGGAAGTAACGGGGTCGAGGGATAAGGGGGTTTCCCCCTCGTCCTAGGAGGTTTGAGAGGGGGTTGCCGCGTCTTCAGCCGTTTACGCGTGCAGAGAAGGGGGATGTGTCTACTCACGTTATTATCACCAGTGTATGGGAGATATACGAGTCCATTATCTCGAGGCTCCATGACGTAGTAGAGCATCCGGGCCAGCCCGGCTTCAGGCTTGCCTCGGGCAATGTGCATGAGATTAAGCTGTCTGTTGCCCTCCGCCCGGTGGGCCCCTCGGCTCTGGCAATACTTGTTGAGGAGCTGGCGAGGCTTGGGGCTAGGGTGGTGTTCAACTTTGATACTGCTATGGGTTTGACGCCGAGCATGGAGATAGGGCAGGTTCTCTTGGCGTCGGCTGCTGTTAAGAGTGATGGTGTTTCACGCAACTATATGCCTGTAGAGATACCTGCCATAGCTGATTTCAACCTGCTTAGACACGTGCAGCAGACGCTAGATATCCACAATATTAGCGCGCAGACGGGTGTCGTGTGGAGTATTGACACCTACTATATTAATGACCAGGTGCTGGAGAGGGGGCTTCGCCTATATGGCCGCTATGCCCTCGCAGCCGACATGGATACAGCCGCATTATACACAGTGTCCATGTCGAGGAAACTGCACAGTGTCTCAATCCTAGTAATAGAGGCTAATGCTGCAAAGGGGATTGAGAGAGGGGCCTTCCTTACAGGCTTCTCTGAAGAGTTGAGGAGAAAGGTCATAGAGAACATAAATAGGCTGAGCAGGCCAATACTCGAAGCAGTAGCCCTTCACGTCGAAAAGGACCGCGCCAGGGTGACGCAGAGCATGCTTTAGCCGTGGTGAGGAGGAGATGCGGCAGCCTTGCTTGGCGTACCAGCATTGAGGATGCGCGACTATAGTGATAAGGTAGCGATGGCGTCTAGCATAGCGTCCGCTCTCGCTTTTACAGCTAGCATAATGCTGCTTGCCTCTAGGCAGTACTGGCTGGCACTAGCCTCATGGCTCGTGTCTGGCGCGTCAGCCTCGGCAACTGTAATGGTAGCCTATTCCCTTTACGAGTCCGCCCGAAGGCTGGCTACTAGGGTTATAGGCGAGGAGAATGTGCCTCGGGAGCTCATAGGGGCCTGGTTGTCGGCTGCGCTCTCAATACCAGCACCCCCGGCGGCTGGAATGCTTATGCTGGCCGCGCTAGAGAACCTTATCGATGTAGTTGACGCTGTCTACGCTAAGTCGAGCGTGAATCCGAAGGAGGTTACGGGGAAATACAAGGGCATTCTCGGCGAGGTCAACGCTATGGCTGGGCTAGCAGCACTCCCTCTGCTCCTCCCCCTCATAGCCCGGCCACTACTAGTTACTCAGCTCAGGCTCTGGTGCCTCCTCCTCGACATAGTTAAGAGTATTGATGAGTGGTTTAGGGATAAGCCTTGCAGAGGTGATCTTATAGACGTAATGGTATGGGCCGAGCCTCTCAACACTCCCAGCTACCTCGATGCTATAGCGGAAAAGTGGAGCGTCAAGGACTAGGGTTTCGGCTTCACCACCCTCGAAAGCCGGGTTAAAACCATAGCGTCTCGCACGCGCCACTATCTCCTCCACAAGCTCCGGTGTAAGAACACTGCCAACAAGGCTTTCCGGAAGACCGTAGGCTTGAACGCTGACAACAAGAACCCTAAACCCCTCCCTCACCAGGCCTCTCAAATACTCCTCTTGACTCTTCCTCCATAAGGGAGCATAAATGTTCATGCCTGCTTCAAGTGCAGCCATAGCGAACCGCAAGCGCTGATAATCGCTTAGCAGGGCTCCAGCAACAACACCTTCAGCTCCCTGAGCCTTACACATCTTAAACAGTTCTACGAGCCCGGAGTACTCGTCATCCCCGATGCTTAGGGAAATCAAGGGTATACCGAGAGCCTTGGCCTGCAACGGTACAATGTCTACGCTGGGGTAGTGAAACAGCATGCTATCCCATCCACGCGGCCTAACACTAGCAATACAGCATACATGAAAACCGTGGAACACAGCCCAGTGGAGGGCATACATGCTGTCTTTGCCGCCACTAAGCATTGAACAAACCCTATGCAATACGCTGGGCCCCTCCCAGGAACCAAAACGAGTCCTCTACATTCAAATATTTCCGCGAGATAAAGCCGGAACCTATTGTGTAGGGGGCAGTCATAGTGGCATCTTCTGCACGAGAGTGCCTTTCAACCCCTGGAGAAGAGGAGCTTAAAAAGAAGCCAGTAGGTGAAGCATGTTCTGAGAGGAGAGCTTCGGACACAGCGAGGCCATCAGCGAGACTGGCTGCAGTTTCCCAGAGCATCATCAATGGCCTAGAATTCCTTAGAGGGGGCCGTCATGGGCTACCCGAAGTGTGGTAGTATGCTAAAGCGGGGTATGCCGGTACATGTAGCTATAATACCTGATGGCAACAGGAGGTGGGCTTGGGCTAGGAAGCATGGGCTACCGGTTTGGAGGGGTCATTACGAGGGCTATCGTGTTGCTAAGATGGTGCTTAACGAGCTCTGGGATCTTGGGGTCAAGTATGTGACTTTCTATGGGCTCTCAAGAGAGAACTGCATACGTAGAGGAAGGGATGAGCTCCAGAAACTCTACTCTCTCCTAGGGATGGCTGTTGACGACTTGCTTAGTGATGAGAGGGTTAGTGAGGGTAGAGTACGAGTATACTTTGTCGGTGACATGTCACTCCTACCGAGCTGGCTAAGCAGTAAGATGCTGCAGGCCAATGAGGCTACAGTGGGTAATGGGCCCAGCGTAGTGAGTATAGGTGTGTGCTACGGTGGAAGATGGGAGGTGCTTGAGGCCGTTAGGAAGATAGTTTCGGGTAGCCTTGAACTAGGGAGGGAGCTTGACGAGGAGGGTTTCCGTAGGCTACTCCCCCTAGGCTGGCTTCCCGAGCCAGACCTCATAATTAGGACTGGGGGAGAGCTCAGGCTCAGCGGCTTCCTCCTCTATCATGCAGCCTACAGTGAGCTCTACTTCACAAAGACGCTATGGCCTGATTTTGGGAGGGATGAACTCTATGAGGCTATCTGCTCTTTTCGCGTGAGGGAGAGGAGGTTTGGCCGCTAACGGTTTCCCCTTGGAGCATAGAGTCTAGGATCCTTGCAAGCCTCCATGTAACACCCACAACTGCTATGCCCCCGATCGCGTATAGCGCGAAACCGCCTGCCACCAGGGCTGTAATGAATTCTCCCGCATCCAGCCTCTTTATGGAGGCTGCAGTCTCGGCTATCTTGTTGAGTAGGATTATTATAACGGCTATCGTCACAACATACAGTGCCTCACGTCCAGGCTTGAGGCCTCCCGAGATAAGTTTTGAGAGGATATGACCGAAGACTGCTATGCTTGCAGAGAACCCTACGAGGCTGACGAACCCGTTCAACGCGGAGGAGAGGGTGTAGGGGGTGAGGCTTGAGGAGTAGAGCTGGCTCACAAGCAGTCCAATAGCAAGTAGGAGGGAAAGCGTGGACGTAGCATAGGCTATCATTGCCACCGGCGTCTCGGTTATAACGTTGATGATCTTGTCCTCCAAGTCAAAACCCCTCACAGCCATGGCTGTACCAAGCAGGAGTAGACCCAGCAGCAGCGCCTCTCGAAGCATGCCAGCCAGGGAGAGGGCAGAGATCACTACCAGTATTACTCCTGGCACGCCGACAAACATCCTAGCAAACCTGGGCTCTGTTAACGCCTTGCGAACATAGTTTACAATGAGTGCGTACGTCTCCTCGACACCCCTATGCTGCTTGACGACAACCCTATGCACGCCATAGATGCTTGTAAGCGAGGCTATGATGGGTATTATGGACTCGTCCTCAGAGCCGTCAGTGACTATAACAACTCCCGTGGCATGGACAGTGTCGAGGAGGAACTTAAGCTCTTGTCTTACACGTAGTGCCGCCTCCGCCCCTCCCCTCCTAGTGCCGGAGACGATGGCCGGAATAGCCTCGTAGCCCTTCTCGGCCAGCTCATCAGCTATCTTAACTGCCTCGAATAGCACGTTGAGATCAGAGTCCTCTGGGTCTACGAGAGCAAATTTTACGGCAGCATCTATTACCTCGTTGCGCCCATAAAGGGGTGTAGCTACGCCTGCTCTCGAGAGGTCATCATCGATATCAACCGCCACTACTAGTAGCCTCTCCCTCACCATAAGCTCCTTCCTCTAGCTCTTCTAGCTGGCTACTGTACAGGATCTTCAGCTCCTCCAGGGTGAGGGGTTCACCCCTCCTAAGCTTCTCCTCAACTCTTCTCCTCTTCTCCTCGTATATGCGTTTAAGCCTCTCCCTCTCCCTATTCAACTCTATACTCTTCATGTGCTCCCATAGCTCCCGGAGCATGCCCACCTTCTCGTTTATCTTATCTCTCAGCTCATCTATTCTTGAAGAGGCCTCGCTTATCTCTCTAGCCAGGTTCTCTATCCTTGGCGTCAGCTCACTAAGCCTCGACTTAAGACCCTCTATTCTCTCATCGATAGCCTCTATCTCCCTACTCCTCTTCCTAATCTCTTCACCGTAGCTTCTAATCTGAAGCTTCAATCCCATCAGCTCAGCCTTTTTTTCAGAAAGGCTCTCAATAGCCTGTCTCGCCATAGCTGTTTTTTCAAGCAGAGCCTCGAGCCGGGCTATCTCATCTATAATCTCCTTTTCCTCCTCTGGGGTAAGAACGTGCGTCTGCTGCCTCCATTCGAGCTCCTCTATTCGCCTACGTATAGCGCTTATGCTCCTCCGCGCTAACGGACGCAGCTCGGCCGCTATCTTTCTATGAGTATCTATCTCCTCAATTACACTGCTGAGGCGCTCAAAGAGCCTTCTCCTCTCCTGCCTAAGGCTCCTAATCTCTTCTACAAGCTTCCTCCTCCTCTCTCTAAGCTCTCTTATCTGCGCCCTAACCTCTCTAGCCTCTTCAACAAGCCTTCTCCTCTCCCTCCTCAAGCTCCTAACACGTTCTATGAGAGAGTACCTTTCCTCCTTAAGGGCCTTAATCTCTTCGCGAAGCGATGTCATACGCTCAGCTAGGGTGTGCTCGGCTACCTCTCCAGCCCCTTCCACTTCACCCACCACCTATAAGCGGCCTATGCAGCGTAGCCACGGGAGCTCACTGGTGCTCTTACAGGGGAGATTAAACTTCTAGGCAACCGGGGCCAAAAACGCCTAGGCCCGGAGGAGTGACTTGTACCTTTGGCCGAATAGCTGCTGGAGGCTTCGAATAAAGGGTATTGGAGACCGGCTTTTAAGCCCCCTTCTCCTTGCAGGCTTAACGGGACGGGTGGGATAAATGCCTGCCGCGCATGACCCGGAGATAATGAAGATCGTTTACAACCGTGTGCTCAACAAGCTGGTCTGCAGGAAGTGTGGTGCCCTCAACCCGCCCGGAGCCAAGAAGTGTAGGAGGTGTAAGAGCAAGAACCTAAGGCCTAAGCGGCTGCTCGCTGGAATGAAGAGGGGCTAACCCTGTTTTTCTATCCGGTCTCTAAGCGCCACATAGCCCTCGATTACGTCCATTAGGGCCTTTCTAAGCATATCCCGCTCCCTAGCGCAGTCTGCGGGGAGATCCACTGCAACCATGATGTAGCCGTCATAGTCTACGCCATACTTGTATCCTATATGGGAGAAGTTTGCCTGAAGGAGCCATGCTAGCCCCTCTCTCGTGGGCTCATAGTCGGTTGGCACCGCCACCCTTACCATGTCTGACTCGTGATCGTAGAGGATGGCTATACCTATCCTGCCCCAGCCTTTACGCTTATATCTCACAAATAATACATCGCCTCTCCTTTCAACTTTGAGTCCTATTGAGCGTAGATGCTCCTCTAAATAGTCTATTAGGCTCAATGAGGGCACCGCTCTCTTGTCCTAGGGTTGAACGATCTTGGGCTCAATGCCTTTATCTCTTAGCAGGCTCAGCAGCAGGCTCCATATCTTCTTCGTAACGGTTTCCTCGTCAGCGTTAACGGTTGCGCCGGCTGCCTGGGAGTGTCCTCCCCCACCGCCTCTTAGCTCTTCTGCAAGGGGCTTCATTATGTCCCTGCCCAAGTCCAGGCCTAGGTCTTCTATGATCCTCTTTCTAGCTCTCCCAGTCACCCTTGTCTCGGTGCCACGCTGCGACACTACTATAGCCATGTCAGCTCCAAGCTCTAGCAGCCCGCGGGCCGAGCTAGACTCGTAGCCTCCCACCCTAGTTACAGCGATCAAGTAGTCGCCCGCCCTGAGCAGACTCATCCTCATGGCTGCCTTCATTCTGGCTATACGCTCTCCAATGTCCATTGACTGCTGGTAGAGTATAGAGGCAACCCTCGTAAGGCTGACGCCCGACTCCACGATCTCCGCCACAACCCGGAGGGTTCTAGGAGCTGACAGTATGAGGTGGCGTGTATCATACACTATGCCCGCCAAGAGTAGTTCTAGATGAGTCTTGGAGAGCTTGAAGCCGAAGCCCCTCCCGGCAAGCAGGTACACGAGCTCAGCGGTAGCCTTTGCTCCTGGGTCGTGGATGGCGAGCCTAGCCCTGCTGATGAGCTGGTTGCTGGAGTGATGGTCTATGACGACTAACAGCTCAACCCCAGCTACGAAGCTCGCTAGGCGGCCCAGCTGCTCCAAGGATGCTGTATCAACCACTACCACAATAGCGGACTCTGAGGGAGGCTCATCCTCGACTTCACCCGGCTCTCTACCCATGATCTCCTTAACCACACGCTTACTTGCCTGGTTCATACCCTCCGGCAGAACCACTCGTGCATCGAAGCCCTTCGAGCGGAGCATGTCCCTGACCACAATAGCTGAAGAGACCGCGTCGGGGTCTGCATTACGATGACAAGATACAACTACCGGTGTGCCAGCCTCCTCTACAAGCTCAATGAGCTTCTCTGCTGCAGCCTTCTCCTCCACGCTGCCTAAGCCTCTCATAAAGCCATCTTGCCGCCTCATCAATAGCCTCCGCCACCAGCTCCTCATAAGATATGGGGGCTATTTGTCTACCCTCAGCAAACACTTCAACACTGACTGTAAGTCCTTTGCCGTCACCGTATAGCCTCCCCTCAACAGTGATCTCGAAACCAGTCAGCCTCCTCCCCAGGATCCTACGCAGAACCCCCCTAACCCTCTCCTCGACGCCCTCAAGCAGAGCTTCAAGTTCATCCACGCTTAGAGGCTTGCAGGATAGACCAACATCTACAACCCTTCTCTCAAAATAGCCGCGCTTCATGACACCCCCACAGCTTCTCTCAGTCTCCGGCGGCTCAGTAGGACCTGCAAGCCCTAGGGTGGGCCGCGGCTACTCTAAGAATGATGGTAGGGGTGACAGCGGCTTCCGCTATGCATTATAAAAACCATGGTAGCCTCGGGCTGCACGTCCTTCATCCAGCCCCGCCCTGCTTTCCTATGCTGAGCTTCGCCTGGTAAGCTCTAATCTCCTGTGCAAGCTTATCCAGCTGCTTCTTCAGCTCCTCCTCCTGCTTCTTCAGCTTTTGCAGCCTGAGCTCCAGTATCTCTAACCTATCGCGGAGCTCTTGTAGGAGTTTTGAGCCGTCAACTCTCACGAAAATGTTTGCTTCAAGCCTGTAGACGGGGGCTTCGTTACCTACCTCCTCGAGTATGCGTATAACCTTCTGGGTCTCAGCCATCTCGCCCTCAACAGCCACCCTCTCCTGTGCGAGTCTCGCGTACTGTGCCTGGAGCGTCTGGAACCTGGCCAGCTTGGTCTCAAGCTCAGGCGGGAGCCTTTGCGCCATCTCGCTCACCGCTCACAGCCGCTACTGAATCAAGAACTGCAGCCGCCAGGCTTAGATAAGTATTAACCAGCGTTCTCGCAGCCGAGAGATCTCTGGCCTCGAAGCACACCCGTAGTAGGCGAGGCGTTAAATCTATGCTCGCTCTCCCCCTGGAGGGGTCTGGGGGGTTCTTGGCTTCAGTCTCAAGTGCTCTGCCGATAGCTTCTAGAACCCTCTCATCATACCCCTCTACGCCTATGCAGCCTGTAACCCGATACATAATCCACCACACCCGCCACGCGAAGGAGAGGGCCACAGGGCTTTAGAGTATCAGCGCACACGAAGTCTAGCTCAGCTACGCAATGCTCCTTCCTCTCGCACTCCCGGACAACAACCACCATCTGGCTGGTAGTCCTCGGGGCAAGCGAGAGGCGGGCTAGAAAACCCCTCACAATACTGTCGGCAATACCCGCGAGACCCTGGGACGTAATGCTTACACCGAGCTCCTCAACAACGCCAGTCCTTCCCGTCAGCCCCCTCTCCCGTGAGAGAGCCACACCACTCAGCCGAATATCTATAAGCCTTCTAAACTCTTCGCCAGGATACTGAAGCGGCTCATAGACGCTTATCCTCCCGGGGTTACCCTTCCAAACAGAGACGATAACCAGTCTTCTCGCCTTTAACAGTCTCGCATCATAGTAGAGGTGGTGCAGCGTGGACTTGCCCCTTGTAACCCTAAAGGCGCAGGGAAGAACCCTGGCGAGATCCTTCACGAAGCTCCTGACTCTTTGGGAAGGCCTGTGAGAGGTTGTGACGAGAATTAAGGGGTGAGCACACCCTATTGCTTTCGACGGCACAGTAGAAGGCCCCAGGTTTGAGGATCTATCCCATTCTATCACGCAGAGAGTCTTCTAGCCCTCCCTCACCACTATGCGTGGAAAGTTCTTGTTGAGGCCTGTTCTCGGCACGTAGGCGCCCCCAGCCCATATCGAGCCGCATTTAGTACAGGTCCATAGCCCTACGCTGAGCCTCTTTACATGTCCCTTAACACCGCAGAAGGGGCATACATGGTCCGCGTAACGCCTCTGCATTACATCCCTCCAGCGCTTACGTAGAGTAGAACCGTACCGCGGCCCGAACCTTCCCGCTATTCCCACGCTCTTGGTCCTCCTAGCCATACCGCCCTACCTCCCAGAGCGGGCGTGGAGGGAGTGGAGGAGTTAAACAGTCTTGCTGGCTACTGCTGAAGAGGAGCCCGGCTCTTCCTCTGCCCGGGCCTCCTGTCCCAGGCTCTTCTCTAGTTTTTCACGGTAGGGCATCACCTGTTCTCTAATGGCGTTGAAGTAGAGGCTTGAATGAGTTAGTGCCAGGTTTAATGCTTGCGAGACTTCTTCGAGGGATAGATAGCCCATGCCTGTCTTCTGCATCCCAGCTATTCTCCCGTCATCGCTCACCGCAACAACCAATCTCATGTCAGCTATCTCCTCCTCCTCGTATGTAGGGTCTAGGATCAGCTTGTTTGACAGCTTGGCCAGAGTAACAGTTACGACACTGTGGTTCACCGGGAGAAGCCTCTCAGCGACACTACGGTCGACACGGTATGCATCACCCTCCTTTACGGCTGCCGGAAGCCTTGTAGTGAGCAGTGCCGCCATCGCTGCGAGCATGGAGGCATCATAAAGGTTTCCGTCATGGTTCAACACGTATATGTCTACAAAGAGTCTCCAGACATGCCTCCCAGCCTCCAAGACAAGCTTGTCTAGTGCAACGGCATGGATCTCGCGTAGGCTACGATCTATGACGCGGGCAAGCTCGATAGCATTCTCGTCGGGGGGTCCCGGCTCAAAGCCCGGTGAAGCCAATGGGACAAACTCCGCATGCACCACCAAGACTCCTTCGTTGGGCGTGTCGGGGAAGGGGGCTACAATGTCTGTCTTAACCCCTGCTAACACCATGGTAGAGCCTAGCCTCACAAGTGCTGAGCCCTCAGCACGCGAAATATAGCCTGGTTTAACCTCAACCCTCCGGATCTCGTCAAGCCTCCTTCCATCAAGCCTTACGCCACGCGAAAGCAGAGTGTCCATAGTATACTTCTTAAGCTTGGGTATAACGAGCTGTGAGGCCGGCGTAATGCTCACCTACCAGCACCTCCTCCCGGCCCAGCCTCGTACACGATATACTTACTGCGTAAAGCCTGTTTCTGGAGCCTATAGATCTCCTCGACCCCCTTCCAAGCAAGCCTAAGAGCCTTGTCAACCTCCTCGCGCGTAAGCACACCGTTTAACTGGAGAAGCACTATCCTCTTGAGGCTAGGCGCTATAGCTATGGGCATGTCCGCTTCAGCATAGTTATCCTCAAGCTCATCTATGTCCAACACGACCACGCCATCCACCTTCCCCACCGCAACACCAGCTACAAGATCCCTCATAGCTATCCCAGCATCAGCCAGCGCAAGGCTTGCAGCAGTGATCGCGGCAGTGCGGGTTCCACCATCAGACTGTAAAACCTCCATGTAAACATCTATAGTGGTACGTGGAAAGAGCTCCGTAATAACCACGGCCTCGAGAGCCTCCCGTATAACCTTGGAAAGCTCCACCTCTCTCCTCGTCGGCGCCGGACTCTTTCTCTCCTCGGTAGAGAAAGGGGCCATATGGTAGCGGCAGCGCAGCACCGCCCTATCGGGAAGGGCTATATGGCGTGGAATGGCCTCACGCGGCCCATACACGGCGGCGATGACCCTGGTGTCCCCATACTCTACCAGCGCCGAGCCATCAGCATTAGCCAGCACTCCCACTTCCATGCGTATTGGCCTCAGCTGGTCAGGAAGCCTACCATCATGCCTTACCGCTATCCTCTCTCCATCCTTCACCTCCCAGGTGATCAACCTGGGTTTATCACCCTTTGTCAAACCCTATACACCTCTCCTTCTCCTCTCTTCACGTATAAACTCCTTAACCCTCTCAGTCAACCCGGTTGTATGAGCCTCCAATTCTATCTTCCTGATCGAGAGAACAAGTATTTCCTCAAGATCACGACTCGGACAGTTAACTAGCACACGCCCATTCTGGGCCACTAAAACCTTGCAGCCAGTTTCAGACATTAACATGTTGATCATTGAGCCCTTGCGCCCAATGATTCTAGGAACACGGCTTGGCTTGACCTCGATTATCGAGCCCTCGCTTATCCTCCCAAGCCCCTCGCCCTTAACCGTGAGGAGGGGGTCTCTTGAGCGGTCGAAGGAAAGGACCTTTGCCAGGATGTAGTCGCCTACGTCAAGGTAGCGTTTTAGGCTGTCAACAGCCGGGTTGAAGGGCTTGTCTAGCACTTCTTGAACGGTCAGTATCCCCCTATAAGGTGACGCTATATCAACATCCCAGTGAGTTATCCCAATATCCTCTATGAGGCCTATAACTATGTCGCCCGGCCGGGGTATGTATGCTCCCTCGAGAGGTATTATGGACACTACCTGTTTACCATCCTTCTCCTCTATAGTCACGAGGCCAGTTATGAGGGCAACTATCTTAGCCCCATAGCGTTCAAGGAAGGGGCCCTTATACTCTACGTCCCTGCCTTCAGCAACTATATCGCCGGGAACCACTATGTCCCTATGGCGAACCATTATACGCCCCAAAGCTTACACCACACCAGCCAGCCTGACCTCAACATTACCCTTCGTCAACTTGTTCAGCTTATCTATAACTTCCTGCTGGAGCCCGGCAGGGATCTCAAGCTCTGCTACAAGGCTCCCATCACTCCTCCACTCCATGTTCTTCACCTCCCCAAGCTTCTGCAGCACACCAGCCACCCTGGCCGAGAAGGCTGCCGGAACCTTTACCCTCACTAGAGCCTTAGCGATCTTTATCGGTATTATCCTGCTTATAGCCCTCACTATACGGGGCACCTGCTCCTCCACGCTCTTGTAAAGGTCTACACCCACCCTGGCCTGCTCCATTGCAGCTTCTATCCGCTGTGGAGGGATAGGGAGCTTGGTCTTAGGGTCTATAGCGTTCCTGGCTATGTAGCTTATCACCTGCCTCTTCTTAGCCTCCAACAGTCTCCTTCTCTGCTCCGAGGTTAGCTGAAGCTCTCCCCTCCTCACGATCTCAGCTGCAACACGTACAGCATCGTCCGTGCCGAAAACTCTACGCAAGAGTTCCGGCGAGGCGCGTAAGCCGCGGCGTAGGTCTGTGTAGACGAAGTCTCCTACAAGCATCTCTTCAAGATTAACCTTCTTACCCTGCTTATAGTCGAACGCTAGCTCGGGGTTAACCAGCACCTCGAAACGCTTGCCCGAGACCTCCAGCCTAGCTACAACTGGTTCGTGCTCGCCCCTACTCTTCCGGGCCATGTTTACTATGCACCAAGTTTTTCCAGGTAAGCCTTGAGCTCCTCTTTAGAGAGTTTCCGGAACCTCCGGGTACGGGTCTCTACTAGCCCTACCTCCAGGGTTTCCGGGGAGGGTTTACCCTCCATAACCGAAGCTATAGCCCTAATCCCCAGGACGACCGCATCGTCGAGGCTCATCTCATCGCGGTAGTCACGCTGCAGAACCTCTATGGCCTGGCTCCCTCCCTGCCCTAATCCGTGAGCCTTATAGCTTATGTACTGGCCGCTGGGCTCGGCGACGAAAAGCTTGGAGCCTGTCTCATCAACTCCGGCTATCATGAGGGTTACGCCGAAGGGTCTTACGCCGCCATGCTGGGTGTAGACTTGCATTACGTCGCAGACCTGTTTTACTAGGTACTCGACGGGGATGCTCTCGCCATACACGAACCTATACTGTATGGCTAGTTGCCTTGCATAGTCGATCAACACCCTTCCATCACTGCCGAAGCCTACGAACCCCGCACCTATATGCTCGTCTACCATGTATACTTTCTCTAAATGCTCTATATCTATTAGCGGCGTCGTCCTCCTCTTCTCAGCCACAACAACCACGCCCTCAGAAACCCTGACGCCCACCATGGTCCAGCCACGCTTGGCAGCCTCCATAGCGTATTCTACCTGGAATAGCCTACCGTCGGGAGAAAACATCGACGTACTACGGTCATAGCCCATCATCGCTGGTGGTGCAGGGAACGACACCGTACAGCACCCTCCCGGCCAGCATCCCGGTCAGCCTTAATGGTAAAAAGGTCTTCCCCCATAGCATACCGAAGGCATAGCATTAGCATAGGCTCCTAATGCTGGTCAAGCCAAGCACTAGGGCTGGCCTCCTCTAGCCTTCGCCTCCCCTATGCCTTCTGAGCCACTCCCCGTAGCGGTAGAGGGCCCATAATGCTTTAACAGCCCTAGCCTCGGAGGGGTAGGCTGGTATGCTCGACTCCTCCTCCATGGCTCTCGCCTTATCCCATGCCTTTTCCCCGCCGGTCACAGCCGCCAGTATAGGCTTTGTCTTCTTCCCGGCTACATGACTGATTATTGCAGCCATTTTTCTTGGAAACTCGTCGGATATTGTAGCTATGTTAAAGTAGGGTATGATTATGATCGAGTCTACTTCATCGCTCTCGGCGAGTAGTGCTATGGCTGAAAGCAGGTGCTCGTCCGTGGCCGACGCGGTCACGTCCACTGGGTTCTGTGTAGAGGCTATTGGGGGTAGCCTGCGCCTAAGCTTTGCCTGCAACTGGGCTGAGAGTCTTGGTACCTTGAGGCCTAAGCTCACCGCTTCATCAGCCGCCAAGACCCCACTGCCTCCGCCTAGAGTCACTATACCCACGCGAGGCCCCTTGGGCGGCGGCTGGAGGGCCAGCGCCAGCGCTATGTCGAAGAGCTCCTCTGAACTGCCGGTGGGGATTACACCCGTCTGCTTAAACACTGCTTCATAGATGCTATAGCTCCCGGCCAGGCTGCCCGTATGGCTTGCCGCTGCCCTCGCGCCAGCCTCCGTCCTGCCAGCCTTCAACACCACTACCGGCTTGAGGGGCGTGGTCTCTTCCAGAGCCCTCCTAAACCTCCTGCCTTCCGCCACACCCTCTATGTACATGGCTATGCTTCTCGTATGGGGATCCCTACGGAGGAATGCGAGTATGTCAGCCTCGTCTACATCGGCCTTGTTGCCTAGGCTAACAAACCGGCTGACACCTATGCCTCTCGTAGCAGCCCAGTCCAGTATTGAAGCCCCCAGCGCTCCGCTCTGGCTTAGGAACGCTATTGGGCCTGGGGGAGGGAAGCCCTGGCGCTCCGGGTCAAAAAAGGTTGCGTTGAGGCTTGAGGCTGGAGAGTAGACCCCAATACAGTTCGGCCCGATCATTCTCATACCATACTCGTAGACCGTTTTGACCAGCTCCTCCTCTAACCTGGCCCCCTCCCTGCCCGTCTCCCGGAACCCTGCGCTTAGAACGATTACGCCACGGACTCCTCTCTCACCAGCCTCCTCTACAACCCTCGGGACAATCCTAGCAGGCACAGCAACCACTGCGAGATCCAGGGGATCGGGTACTTCAAGTACCGTGGGGTATGCTGGGAGCCCAAGTACCTCCTTGGCTCGGGGGTTGACGGGGTAAATGGGTCCCGTGAAGCTGTGCTTGAGGTTGTAGAGGACCATGTGGCCTACCTTTCCAGGCTCCCTTGAAGCACCTATTACAGCTACGCCTTTAGGGTTGAAGAATACCTCTACACCCTCACCTACCCCTGGCCTCTCCGGCACCGTGCACATCACCAGTGCACATGTTTTTACCTTGGGGCCTCGGACTCGTAGCCGTAAAGCGTTGCCGCCATCTCTCTTACACCAGCAGCTGCTAGGGCGCCCGCGTCAAGCACTACAGCCCTATGCCATGAAGGCTTGACCGTGTTGAGACAGTAGAGTTTGTCGAGCCCGCTCTCTTCAAGCTTCTTCACAGCATCTCCAACCATTAGGCAATGCGTTATAGCTGCAACAACCCGCTGGGCCCCATGTCTCACTAGGCTATTCACGGCCTTAGCCAGGGTACCGCCGGTGCTTAATATGTCGTCAACAACTACTATGGTCGCTGACTTCAAGTCGAGGGTTTTAGGCTTGAATACTACCTCGCCCGTGACCCTATCCCTCCTCTTCTCCAAGTAATCGTGAGCTGCGTCGAGCAATTCTGCAAGCCTCCTAGCCCTCCCCAACGCTCCACGATCAGGTGCAATAACGTGCAGCCTCTCCCCGCCCAGCTCCCTCACTAATGCGTCAGAAAACACGGGGGCTGGGTCAAGGTTTAGAGTGGGGCCTGGAAACCAGTTGAGCGACTCGGGCTTGTGAACATCCACAGTAGCCAACATGTCAGCGCCAGCAGCTGCGAGGGAAACTAACACAGCACGCACGCTAACGGGCTCGCCGCGAAGGAACCGCCTATCTTGGCGGCTGTAGGGGAGGTATAGGGGGAAGGCAACCACACCATAGGACCCTAAGCCCTTGAGAGCTTCTACAAGCAATAAGCCCTCGACAAGCCTCCTGCTGGGCTCGGGGTAGCCGGTAAACACTGCCAGAGTAACCCGACCCTTAGCCTCAGCCTCAACCCTAACGTAACTCTCTCCATCAGGAAAATTCTTAGCGTAAACCTCAACAAGCTCAGAGCCCAGGGCAGCTGCAAGGCTACGCGCAAAGCCGCAAGCATAGCCGATACATGCCACCAAGAAGCCTGGGAGCACGCTGCTAGCCATGGCTCAACCCTCCCTCCAACACCGGGCTCATGAAGGAGAGAGGGCCGAGAAATAAGGATCCCCATGTGTCTAGCCTTCAGCCAGGCATTGCATAAGGCGAGCCAGCAGCTACCGCCCTCCTAGAGGCGTGGTGGAAGAGTCTTCTGTGCTGCATTCCTTTAAGGGGCGGGATGGGTCTCGGGGGAGGATAGTGTTTTAGCAGCGTGCTCCCTGCTGCATTACCAGCGGGCCTTGGATTAAACCGAGGGCCTGCTTGGGTGAAAGGCTCTTGCCGCGTGTCTCGCCTGCCGTGCTGGTTCTGGTTTTAATAGGTTTGTCGGCTCTAGGTATTGCTTGGACACTCTTATCCCGTAAGACTGGTGGAGGTGGCTTGGAGGTGGCATCGCCCCCGCCTCTTCCCGATTTCGTTAGAGGGGTTGAGGAGAGTATTACTGTGCGCTCTCCCGCCTTCGACCCTGGGGCCCGGATCCCGTCTAGATACACTTGTGAAGGCGACGATGTCTCTCCCAGGCTAGAGATTAGTGGTGTACCCGGCAATGCTGGGAGCCTGGTGCTTATCGTATATGATCCTGATGCTCCCATAGGCTGGTTTACCCACTGGATCCTCTACGACATCCCTCCTACAACGAAGTCTATTAGGGAGGGGGCTGGGGTTAGAGGCAGGGGTGTTATTGAGGGTTTAGGGCTTCAGGGACTTAACGATTTCGGGTTCATAGGGTATGGTGGACCCTGCCCGCCGCGTGGACATGGTGTTCACCGCTACGTGTTCCTGGTATTGGCTCTCCGGGATAAGAGCATAGGCTTGAGTGCTGGGGCAGGGTTTAGGCAGGTTGCCGAGAGGGTTAGGGGCCGAATACTGGCGTACGGCTATACCTACGGCACCTACTCAAGGTAAGACGCTGCGCTCCCCATCACCCACTAGGTTGCTTCATGGCCTCTAGCGCTTTCTTGGCGTCCGACACCGCCCAGTCAAGGCCCAGTTTACGGAGGGTTTCTGGTAGCGGCACGCCGTAGACGGGGTGATAGCCCCTCAGCCTATAGTACTCCCTGATGGCTTCCTCCAGGTCTCTTTCATCTCTAACAGCCCTCTCGCCCCGCCTAGGACCCTGGGGAATAGGCTCCATCCACTTTCCGGGTATGGTGTCCTGGCTGGGGGTTAGCCCGGCCAGCGCGGAGTGTATCCTCGCTAACGCCTCCGTCCTCCACCCGACAAGCATCATTTCCTCAGCCTTCCTCCTTACGCCAGTAACTGCGGCATAGAGCTCCTCTATGTGCGCTGGCGTGTATGGTATGAAGCTGCATAGGCCGAGCGAGTCGAGTAGGGCTTTCCAGTCTCTATCCCTTAGCATATCTGCGACAGTGTCTTTTGCAGGCCCCTTGCTGGGAGGCTCATGCCTAGGCGGCCACCCTCTAAGGTGGCTGGCCCCTATGTCTGCTGTGGCATAGCTTATAGCTAGTCCCCTTCTGCCCCGTGGATCCCATGCCGGGGCCTCTAGCCCCTTAACGTGGACGGCCACGTTCTCGCCTGCCCCCAGGATTTTGGCTGCTCTGGCTTCCCCCTCGGCGAGCACTGCTCCTACGCCTCTGCGCTGTGCCGTGAGCTTAGCCGCTTCTATGACGTAGTCTGGGTTAGAGAAGCCTGGGCTAGGTGATGGTTGGGGTAGTTTGCTTGGCTCAATGACTCCGGTCTCGACAAGCTCGGCTAGCCAGCTTACTGTTTCGCCATAGCTTATACTATCCATGCCAAGATTATTGACCAGCCATTGAATATAGAGTACCTTGTCTACATCCATTATGCCTGGGTTTAGCCCGAGCATTGCCAGGTTCTCGTACTCGGGCTTAACCACTATGTGCTCTAAACCCTTGACTCTAGGCGATACAAGCTTGCTGCATTTCAGCGGGCATGCCCAGCCCCAGACTACGCCAGCATACCTACTGTAAACGTTCACCGGTACTTGACGCGAGAGCACGGTGTCGCCGGAGAGTTTCTCGGCCTCATCCTCACTGAGCCATGGCCTCCTCCAGTGCCAGGCAGGACACATGCTGAGCCTCGCGCATGTTGAAACACCATCGTTTGTCCCGTAGCGGGCCCAGGCCCTAGCCGAAGGCTCCTCCCTGAGCTCTCTATATACTTGTACAAACCTCTTCCTCCAGCCCTCCCCATCAGCCCTAGCGGGCTGGATTGAGCCCCATACAGCTATTGCCTTCAGGTTCATGGATCCCATTACGGCTCCCAGCCCGCAGCGTCCAGCCGCCCTAAAACCATCGACCATGATGTTGGCATACCTCACCCTATTTTCTCCGGCAGGGCCTATTGCTGCAACGCTAGCCCCCCTCCTCGTCTCCTCTCTCACAGCCATCCATGTATCCCATGTGTAGGAGCCCCAGAGGTGGCTGGCCTGCCTCACCTCTATTCTCCCATTCTCCACGTAGAGGTATACTGGCTCGGGGGAGCGCCCGTACACGATGAGTACATCATAGCCCGCCATCCTCAGCTTTGACGCGAATACCTGGCCCGCGTAGGTATCGCATAGTATCCGGGTTAGGGGGCTCTTGGCGAGGAAACCCGTCTTTGAAGCGCCTGGAGCATGTGCCGCTAGGCCGCCTGCAGCAACAACCAGCCTATTTGCATAGGGGTCTAGGGGGTCGGAGGCTGGAGGGATATTCTTGTAGCCGTAGTAGTAGAGGAAGCCTTTACCGCCAATGAATAATTCTACTACCTCTTGATCCAGCTCCTTCTCCTCCACCTTCTGCTGGGAAAGGTCTACTAATGCTATTTTGCCGGCATATCCGTAAATCAAGAGCCTTCATCCCCCGAGGAGGAGGCATGGCTAGGCATTACTCCTAGGAGCCTCCAGGCCTGGAGGAGTTCTGTTAACGTTAACTGGCCCGGGGCACTGGGCTTATCAAGGGTTACATAGGTTAACGCTCCCCCTATAAGAGGGGCTACGACCCTGCTAATTCTCCCGGCTTCACCCATGGCGAACGAGGTAACTCTTCCCGGCCATTTAACATTTATTCCCAGGAGCTTCCAGTTATCCCTTAGCGTGCTAGCGTAACCCACTATCTTGGCTATAACCGCACCCCTTCTAATCATGTCGCCAGCGTAACTGTATAACACTTCCGCCTCCGGAGTCCATCCAGTGAAGTGTACTGAAACCATTACCTTTCCTTCAAGGCTTGAGAGAGCCTCGTCGAGAAGAGGATACCTATACTCTACATCGGCTAGCCATGCTCCCTTCTCAACAAGCTCAGTGAGCATTTTAAGCTTAACACTATCATCACCCC
Organism: Hyperthermus sp.; assembly: GCA_003978665.1. Lineage (GTDB taxonomy): Archaea > Thermoproteota > Thermoprotei_A > Sulfolobales > Pyrodictiaceae > QNYQ01. The sequence continues at coordinate 6,838 of QNYQ01000042.1, read as the reverse complement.
TGTACCTCCCACCCTCCCTATAATCCCTCAACGTTACTATCACCTTCACCCCCCTCGATGACAGCTCCTCTACAGCCCATGCAGCCTCCCTGGGGTCCCAAGCCAGCAGGTCTAGTCGTAGCTCCGCCTTACGGCACCCCTCCACGACAATGTTCTCCACCACGCGGCCGGGAGGACCCACTGATATACAGGCTATTTTCTCCCATAGATCCTCTTCAACACTCATGCCCCGAGGACCCCCTCCTAGAGGAGCCCAAGTACGCTAATTATTGTGGTGGCTTAGGCTCTACATGCTTGGGAGCCTTGAGGCAGGCTTACGGAGCATTATCAGCGTGTCTACATGGGATATCCCGCTTTCATGCATCCACTCCTCCCCTATGACTACGAGCGTTGCCACGCCAGCTATTGAAGCCTTCCTATCCTCAACGATCTCTCTCAGAGCCCTAAGGGTTCTCCCAGTCTCCACTATATCATCTACTATGAGCACCGAGTCCGTTCTACCAATACTGTCCCTCTCCACGCAGAAGAATGGTGGCCCACTGGTGCTGCAGACATGCCTGGCCTCATGGCTTTGAGCCGGCTTGTAGGGATAGCGGCGTGCAAGAGTGAAGGGCACTTCTAGTTCGAGAGATAGGCTTGTAGCCAGGGGTATTCCACTAGCCTCTGGAACCAGTATGCGCGTAACCCTTCTGCCCCGGTACAGGTTGGCGAAATGAATAGTTGCCATTAGGAGGTAGAGGGGCTCCGTGAGCACAGAGCTCGTGTCTACTGCGCCTCCCGTCTCAACTAGCCGTTCAGCTAATCTTTTACGGGGATCAACAAGCCTTAATAATCCTGCAAGTATGTCCTTGGCCGTCTCCAGGCTGGGCATGCTACGGCCACTCACATACATCGAGAGGGTTGGAGCCCGGACCCCGGTAAAGGCGCTTAGCTCCCTGTAGCTGTAGAGCTTCTTGGCCAGCCTGAGCGCTTTCACCACGGCGATAACTGTTCGGGCTTCCTCAAACCTCTTACTTCTCGACGCCATGCCTGGTACACCGTGGATAAGGCCTTGTTTCCGCCACGAGCAGGTGCTGGCAGTGTTTTACTCGTAGCGTAACGCCACGGCTGGGGGTATTCTTGCTGCCCGGTAGGCTGGCAGCAGTCCTCCAGCCATTCCTACTAGCAGTGTCACCAGCATTGTCGACGCTATGAGGCCCACCGTTATCTCTGGCCTGGCCCTTATAGTCACCTGCATTAATACTCCCTTCATAGTGAATCCCTTCGATGAGAGGATGTATGCGCCTAGCGAGCCTAATAGTATACCCAGCCCGCCACCTATTAGGCTCATCACGACCGCCTCTGCAAGCACTATTACAGTTACTTGAGCATCCGTGAACCCCAATGCCTTCATGACGCCTATCTCACGGTAACGTTCCATTACAGTAGTTATCATTGTTGCAGCAATGCCGGCAATAGCTACTGCAAAGGCTGACATGCTTGTAGCCAACGCCACGAACTCCATTGCCCTACTTACACTGTTAACTATGTTAGCTATCCCCTGGAAAGACATTACATCGACTGCTCCACCATACACCTCCTTGATCCTCCTGGTTACAATAGGGACTAGCCTGCTGTTTTCAGCCAAGACAAGTATGCCCGTCCACTCCCTTAGCCCGAAAATCCTCCTCCCCGCCTCAAGTACCACAAGAATACTATCGTCCGGGCTTAGAAACAATGCCCCCCCAAATCTTTCAACTATTCCTTCACCTTCAACAATAAGGGTTACACGCTTCTCCACAAGCCTACCCTTTTCTGCACGATGAATCCTCAGCACTATCGGGTCTCCAATGGAGTAGAGCTTCTCCCCACTGCTAGAAAACGCGACCCTATAGCCCACTACTGCGCCAAGCACGTCGCCCGGCGGCGGCTTATGTCCTTCGAGCATGCTTAAACCCTTAATCGCATTGAACATTAGCTCGATCGATGTGGCGTAAATAGTTACCTTCTTTTCTTCACCTCCGGGCTCCCTGACATAACCATAGATCATGTAGAATGGTGCTGCGTCGGCTACACCCTCTATTCCAGCAATAGTGTCGACATCTCTCTCAGTAAACTTGTAGCCCTGGCTTGGAGCAACTATTATGAGGTTTTGGCCTATGCTTTGGAGCTGGCTTAGAATATAGGAGGAGTATCCTTTAACCACGCTCGTTACTGCTACAAGGGCTAGGGGGCCGATGGCTATTCCCACTATGGTTAGTATTGCCCTGGTCTTCTTCTCGACAATACCCCTGTATGCTAGTTTAAGCGCATCCCTAACGAAAAGAAATGCACCCATTACTATTGCCTCCCTTCCTCCTCCCGGGACATGTTATGCTCCCATACTCTTCCTTACATGCCTATAGATGGCTATGAAGGAGGCTGTTAGGAACACTGCCACCATCGCCATTACTGGCAGCGTAGTCTTAACGGGTATTGTGTGGGTCTCTGCCCGGACGGTTGCTGTAGCATTTCCCCTTACAACCTCAACTTTCACCACGTATGTTTTAGCCCAAGCATTCCCATAATCATCCAGGTACACTAGCTTTGTGATTACGCTGTCCGGGATGCTGGCCACCTCCATGTCTATCCGGAAGGCCGCTTGACTGGAGGGTTCAAGGTCTCCTAGGAAACTTGCTCTCTTAACTCCGTCGACTTCAACCACTACCTCAAGGTTCCTGGCAGCGGCAAGGCCCTTGTTGACCACCCTCCCCCCAACAGTTAGCCTGCCGCTCTTGTATGTTGCACGCGGCTTGTCCGAGAACTCTACATCTATCATGGGCTTAAGCATTAAGGGTACAGTGGTGTTTTGGCTGTGTAGCCGGCCAAGCACATCATAGTATGTTAGCGCGATAGTTAATGGTACGGCTGCAGGCTTCTCCACTCCTCCCCCAGACCCGAACATGCTGGTTGCAGCCGGATTATAGACGAGCACTATGTTCTCCTCGACCTTTTCCCCTGGATTTAGCTTGTCCACATGTATCTTTGATGTAGAGGGAATAAGCAGGGGTGATGCTGGTACAAGATACACGTTAACGTCTATGGCGTCTCCCCCACCTAGATTACGTAATTCAAGCCTTACCGTAGCGGTTCCATTGATTATGCTGAGCACCTCTGGTTTTAGGCTGACTGATAGCATTCTCGGGGTAGAGGGTATGGGTAGGGAGATGTGGAAGTCCTCTTTCACTAAGCTACCCCAGGCGTCAATGAACTGTAACGTTGCATTAGCCTCCAGCAGCCCATTTATACTATATACGCTCAGAGGGATCGTGGCCTCGTAGAGTCCTCCCACACCCCCGTAATAGGCCAGTCTTTGAGCGAGATCACCCCCGCTCAGCCCTCCCTCCGGGATGAGGGTGGAAGGTGTGGGGGTGTAGGGTTGCGTGGGGTAGGAGGGCCAGGGCATGGCCTGGTGTTCTCTACCTATCTCTTCAAGGGTTACGACGGCTCTTCTCACACCACTAATGCTGCATAGGATGCCTTGGGGAAGCTCTATTTCAAGGGTTAGGCCCCGCGCTAGTGGAGCGTTTTCGTTGCGGAAGACTAGCCTCAATGCTGACGATGCTGTATAGTTGCTGGGCGCGCCGCCTAGCCACTCTACAGCAACCAGCCTGAAGGCTTTCCCGGGATCACTCACCGTCAGCTTTAGAGGTAACGTATTGTTCCAGGTTATTGTAGGGCTTGATGTAGCGAGCACATAGCTTAAGGAGAGGTTAGCCTCATAGGCTCCCGGCGAAACATCTCTCTTAACACTTATAGTATAGGTTACAGTGAATACGTCGTAGGGCTGGATGGGGCCTGGTACATATGCTTTGGCTATTCTCGGCGTAAAGCCCTCTGGCAGAAATAGGCTGAGCCATACTCCAGTAACCGGGTAGGGCCATTGATTAGTCAAGGTAACCTGAAGCGTTGCGTTCTCTGAACCCGGGTAGACGGGCCAGTTGTTCAGCCAACCAGCACTCACAAGTCTTAGGCCGGGGCTGCGTGGGGGGCTTGTAGTCTTCAGGGAGACCAGGGAGTGCTTCTTGAGGATCATGTTGAGTCCTCTACCTATCCACTGGTAGGTTATAGTGGTATTGAATACTAGCGTGCCGGGTTTAGCTTCCTCAAGGCTTACATAGAGGCTTGCTGTACACGCCCCTCCTGGTTGAAGGTTCTGCGCACATATGCTTGAGCCTGCCACAACGTCTACGGTCGAGTTCAGGGGGATTATGCTTACTTCAACCCCTCTCGCATCATGCCTCCCCCTGTTCACGATCACGATCGTGAGCCTAGTCACAGCATTCCACGCGTACACCCTCTGGGGCGTTTCACCCCAGTAGGCAGCCACGATCTCTGGCCTAGGAGCGTCGCTTAGAGGATCGTGGATAACTGCTAGCAGCGTGTAATATTCCCTACCATTGTAGAGAGAGCCTTCAACCACGTAGCTGTAATCGAGCCTCAGCACGATCGCGTAAATGCCCGGCTTCAACCCACTGTCAATAGATAGCCTCAGGTTAAGTGTACATACAGCTCCAGGGGCAACGCCCGAAAGACACGTGCCCTGGGCTGCGAGAACGTTTATTCCGCTGGTTGAGGGGTAGACTCTAGGAGTGGCTGATGAAATCCTGTAGGGCATGTTGTTTCTAAACAGCACTCTTAGCTCAACATCCCATTGGCCTGGATAGAGAGGGGCTGGCTGGTTATTATAGTAGGTGTCCATTCTCATGAACTCTAACGCTTTCTCCTCCCTCGGTAACGTCAGCCTTCTGGTGTAGTTCACATGCACGATGTAGCGCGAGCCATCAGCTAGTGAGACTACGCCACTCACTCTAAGTGTTAGCCATGCATCCTGCCAGGAGTATATGTCCATAGAACCGAGCTCAATCCTATACATGCCTCCGGGAGTGAGCTGTGGATGGAAGCTGTAGATGTGGCTCCTGGCTCCATCACTAAACGATGCACCCTTAATTGTAGCGTTGACAATAACCCACTCCAGGCTGCCTGCTCCAGAAGAGAAGAGGATGATAGCATATGGTTTCACGGCTCTAGCTTCCATGCCGGGTAAAGCCTCGACTCCAGCCTCTACGATCCTAAGGTCGCCCGTGGGGTCTGTGAGATTGACTCTAACTGGGAGAGTGTCATTGATCCAGTATTCTGCACCATTATCGCTAACAAGAGCACTGATGTTAACCACCAGCCAGGCATCTCCTAGACTACAGTGCACGTCTATATCGTCAAACTCTATTGTTATTATGGATCCATAACCATAGTCTCCGGTGAGACTGCGGTAGGGCGGGCTACGCATTATAATGCAGGGGCTATGAGCAGGTATTGATGCATAGATCGACTTGACAGTCACGGGCTCGGCTACGCGTAATGTTACGCGCAGCTTAGCCCCTAACATTTCTCTATAACCCTGCCCGACAGAGAAACCCTTATAGAGGACTTGAAGCACGCCACGGCTAGGCGTATTCACAGCTATAGTTACCGGCATTACTACCAGCCTAGTGTATGATGATTGGCCCTCAGAGAATGTGGCGTTCAAGATTAATGTGGCGTTATATAAGCCGGGCTCCAGCCCCCTATCCAGGTCTATGCCGGTGAACCTCAAGTTGAACTGCGAGCCCGAGGGTATAGGGCCCGCGGAGGCTGACAGCGTAGCTGGATAGAAGCCTCTGGGTAAGAGTAGCCTGGCAGTTATACTTGAGGCCTCTATGGGCTCAGCGTTCCAGAGCTTAATGTTAAGCGTTAACCCTTCACTTCCAGGATAAGCTCTACCTCCCTCCCAGCTGGCTGCCAGGGGGACTAGCCTTGCCTGTGACCGTTCAGCTTTAACGAGTAGAGTTGTGGCTGTTTCAGCCCAGTACTCGGCTCCACGGTCTGATCCTAGAAGTTCTAGCTTAAGCGACACGTTAACCCTGCCTGGGAGCTCGACCAGTGGTGGGGAGGTCAGTGTTATTACGTCTCCGTAAGCGTAGGGCCCTCTCAGGTAGACGAAGGCGTCTTTTAGGCCGTTGGCGAAGACTGTATTGTCGAGGTGGAGGCGGGCGTAGACGTGGTTTATCCTAGTTCCCGGCATGTTTACGCGGAATTTGAAGTAGAGGTTTACTCCCCCTGCGCCGGGCGTAGCCAAGGCAATAGGGCTTATGCCGTAATCTACTAGTTTCAGCTGCCCCGTGGGAGGGGAGGCGACACTTATGTTAAATGCACCGTTAACCTCAACACCTCCTTCCTCTCCCTCAAACCTCAAAGTGGCATTGAACACTGCCTGGTGTAATCCAATGGAGGCGTTAGGATTAATGTTGACCCCATTAAAGTCCACTGTCACCGTTGTGCCAGGAGCTATTGCTGGCAGAGATGCCCTTAGAGCATCGCCGAGCGTAACGTTTGGCACAGTGACTTCTATGCTACCTCCCACAATACCCTTACTGCCCTCATTCTCCAGCACGAGCCTAAGGGTGACATCCTCGGAGCCTGGATAACCTGCCGGAACCCAGTAGGCTTCAATTACACGTATAAGCTCACCAGCCGCGTCGGCTGCCGGAAGGAAGGCTAGTATTGCCAGCAGGGCAAGAGAGATTAGCAGGGAGCAGGGCAGGCGCAGCCACACAAGAGGTACCCATGTAGAATACGGTTCCTTCAATACGCAAGCCGTAGACCCCTTTCTATCTTTACCCTCACACCCCATGCAGTGTTAGATGCTGCCGGGAGGGGTGTGATGCTGGGTGGAGTGCTATAGGCCCCCCGAGGTCTTGTTTGAGAAGGAGAAGCCCTATCCCCCACGAGAGTATGTGCGCGTGGACTATAGAGGGTTGGAAGAATTCATTAGGAGAGTCTT
>QNYQ01000041.1 GCA_003978665.1 Hyperthermus sp. | reverse complement strand
ATACCTCCCTGACAGCTATCATTGCAGCCTCCCTGGCAACAGCCTCTAGGTCTGCTCCAGTATAGCCTTCAGTCTGCTGGGCAAGCCTCTCCAGATCCACGTCTTCTGCTAGTGGCATTTTTCTCGTGTGTATTCTCAGTATCTCCAGCCTCGCCTCCTTGTCCGGCGGGGGAACATATATCAACCTATCAAACCTACCGGGCCTAAGCAGTGCCGGGTCGAGAATATCCGGCCTATTAGTGGCGGCAACAACGACAACGTTAGTCAAGGGCTCTATGCCGTCCATCTCGGTGAGGAGCTGGTTCACAATCCGGTCAGTCACACCGCTCGTGTCGTGCCTCATGCCGCGGGCAGGGGCTATGGAGTCTATCTCGTCGAAGAAGACTATTGCCGGAGCCACTTGACGAGCTCTCCTAAATATCTGTCGTATAGCCTTCTCGCTTTCGCCTACCCATTTGCTTAGTACTTCTGGCCCCCTCACGGCTATGAAGTTTGCACCGCTCTCTGTGGCCGCCGCCTTAGCCAGCAGCGTCTTACCGGTGCCCGGAGGCCCAAACAAGAGAACACCCTTAGGCGGCCTCACACCCATCTGCTCGAAAACCTCTGGGTGTTTGAGGGGCCACTCAACAGCCTCCCTCAACTGCTGCTTAACATCACCCAAACCACCAATATCATCCCAATGAACCTCAGGAACCTCAATATAGATCTCCCTTATGAGGCTTGGCTGGACAAACTTCATTGCCTCCAGGAAATCAGCCATGGTAACCTTTAGCTCCTTCAGGACCTCAGCCGGTATTGGCTTGTTAAGGTCTATCTTCCCACTCTTAATGAATCTTCTGAGCGCGCTCATCGCAGCCTCCTTGGCCAGTGCTGCTAGGTCTGCCCCGGTATACCCGTGGGTCATGTCGGCTATCTTGTCCAGGTCGACGTTCTCGGCAAGCGGCATATTGCGCACGTGTACTTGAAGTATCTCCTTCCTGGCCCTCTTGTCGGGGGGCCTTATCTCGATCTCCCTATCAAACCTGCCAGGCCTCCTAAGCGCTGGGTCGAGGGCCTCTGGCCTGTTGGTTGCACCTATTACTATAACCCTGCCCCTCTCCTTTAATCCATCCATAAGGGTGAGCAGTTGCGCTACAACCCTCTTCTCGACCTCGCCCGTAACCTCCTCTCTCCTGGGCGCTATAGCGTCTATTTCATCAATGAATATTATGCTCGGCGCGTTCTTGGATGCCTCCTCGAAGATCTCCCTTAGCCTTTGCTCGCTCTCACCATAATACTTGCTCATGATCTCCGGGCCGTTTATAGCAACAAAGTATGCTCCAATCTCATTGGCCAGCGCCTTTGCCAGAAGGGTCTTGCCCGTGCCTGGGGGGCCGTGGAGCAGGATCCCTTTAGGAGGATCTATGCCTAGATGCCTAAATATTTCTGGGTGCTTCATTGGGAGCTCGACAATCTCCCTTATCTTCTCCTTGGCGTCCTCGAGATCCCCTATATCCTCCCATGTAACCCTCGGTATCCCACGCCTTATCTGCTCCTCGCGGACAGGCTCCTCTCTGATATCGAGCCTCGTGGCCTCAGTAACGTAGACGAACTGGCTCGGCTGAGTAGCTACAACCACGAGCCTAAGCCCTGTACCGAGAACCGGGACTATAATCGTCTCGCCACGGGTCACGGGCTTCCTAAGGAGAAACTCCTTGACATAGTCAACGAAGTCCCTGCTGAACCTTATAGGCTCGGTGGGAGCCAGAACTATTCTTGTAGCAGGCTGGACGCTGGCAGCCTTCCTTACCGTGACCACCTCTCCTACGCTCGCGCCCACAGCCTCACGGATATAGCCGTCAATCCTTATAGCCGAGGAGTCGTCGCCGGGCGGCAGCGGCCACACCTGGGCGACAGCTACGCCGCGGGGGCCCTCGATCTCAATGAAGTCTCCTACCTCAACGTTGAGCTTCACCATAGCATCCCTGCTAATACGTGCAATCTTCCTCCCAACGTCACGGCTGCGGGCCTCGCTGACACGGAGCTGAAGCTCTGACACCATGCTCCTACACCTAGGCCAGCACTATACGCTGCTTCCCAGCACCGGACCACAAATGGTTCCCGGGAAAGCCTCCTCTAATTTACGTGTCCCCTTCTCCCTGGTGGAGTCCGGGAGGCTAAGGCAAGACGCTTAATACCCCTCCTCCATGGCCAACCACTCGGCCTAGATCCTGGTGGAGGCTCCTTGAGTGGAAAAGACCATGTCAACACACTGTTTAATGTAGTTGTCGAGGCGGAGAGGAAGCTGGAGGCCCTGGAGGAGGAGGCTGACAGGGAACTATCAACCCTCCTCTCCATGGCTGACGAGCTTGCACAGGAGATCAAAGCGAGGGCCGAGGAGATAGTGGAGGAGGCCAGGTCTAGGATAATGAAGGAGGTTGAGGCAGAGATGAAGAAGCTTGAGGAGGACTATAAGGCTAGGGAGGAGAGGGAGGTGAAGAGGCTTAACGAGAGAATAGAGAACAACCGTGACAAAGCGCTAGAGGAGGCTCTCAGCATCCTATCCAGGGTGATTACCTCGTGAAAGCAGCGTTTAAGGGGCCGGGCCCAATATACCTCTATACGAAAGCGTTCATAGCTAAGTCAAAGAGCTATGAGGATGACCTACGAAGCCTCCTCTCCCAGTATCAGCCCACAAGGGATTTCCTCGAGCTCTTTAGGGCCACTAAGATAGGGAGGTATCTTCCGGGAGAGAGAGGGGTTATTGACCCGGCATCGCTTGAGAGGGCCGCCTACAAGTACTATACTGTGGTTGCGAGAGAGGCCCTAGAGGATAGTTTGACGGGGAGCGCGGTCACAATATATGACGCGTACCAGTCAATAGTGACAGCCAGAGACGTCGAGATCATAGCGAGGGCAGCCCTCCAAGGCAGAGAAGTTAGACTTGAGGAGCTAATTGCGCCGGAAGCACCACAAGTATTCATGGCGCGTAGAGCTGGGGAGGAGACAGGAGACCCCTCAAGGGTTCTTCGTGCCGCCGGGATGAAGAGAGCAGCCGAGATAGTCGCCAGGAGGAGGAGCAGCGAGCTGGTGACGGTAGCGGTAGACATAGAGGTTCTAGGCAAGTTCGTGCAAGCCTACGAGGAAGCCTCAACGCTTACGGCAAAGAAGCTGCTTGGGAACCGGGTTGACATACTGGCAGCGAGGACATCCTTCACACTTGCATCGCTAGCCCCCGAGACGGAGATCATGGAGGCCTACGAGGCAGTGCTAGAAACCCACATGCTGCCAAAAGACAAGGTAATAGAAGCCATGCGTAATAAGGATAGAGAGTCGCTGGAGAGGATATTCACAGAACATATACCCGGAAGGATACCCGAGGGCTTCAACGCGCTTGACGCGCTAGTATTCGGGCTCAGGAGAGAGAATAGGCGGTTAGCGAAGCACGTCTTTATCCGTGAAGTACTAACACCAGAGACTGCTGCAGGACTGCTGGAGCTACTGCTGCTCGACACCGAGGACGCTATAGCAATGGCCCTCTCAAGCTACAGTGGACAGCCCAGAGAAATCCTAGCAAACATGGTATCATTCCAGTAGTAGGGGAAAAACATTGTGGCCGTGATCCCCTTTTTCCTCAAGCAGCAATCTTCACCTCAACCGTTCCGGGAAGCCTAACCGGGACATAGGGTCTCCCCCCATCCATGTAGAATTTACTGAACATTTCATAGAAGTGAAGCCTCAGCGAGTGAGCATACGCTATCAACGCCTCTAGCGCCAGCACCAGCAAGTTGCCGAGCAAGTATACTAGGACGCCGCCAATAGGCCCCGACATCACGGCCAGGATGGTGAAGCCGAACATCAGCCCGCTATGCGCCAGCATAAGCCCCATAATTCGCATGAAGGATGCAGTATTGCCTATAGCCATCAGCAGGACATCGAACGCTTCCATGACACCGTTCATTAGGTTCTCTCCCATCCCTCCATGACCCAGGGCTATGGGTGCTGCAAAGAGTACGAGCAGTCCCAGAGTAAACATTCCACGCACTATCATTGCCAGCTGGGTCTCTGGCACGAGGCTTAGCCCTGCGTCACGCAGTATTGAGCCAGCCCTCTCAACCGCAGTATGCCCCTCGCCTACAAGAGCCCCTATAATTATCGCTACAAATATGCTCGTGAACACCAGCGACTTGCCTATACCAGTGAGCACGAGCTCTCTATCACGCATGTTTATACCGTTAACTATTGATATCCACGACGACAACGCCAAGAGCACTGCGCCTATCGACAGCGAAACATAGATCGCCTGGTAAATGAGGAGCTTAGCCTCCTCGGCGAAGCCCTCGGCATGCCCCCCTCCCTCCACGAGCCCCTTTACGAAGGGGTGTAGGGGGCTTGCGAGGGGAGGGTGGCCGTGCCATAGCTTGTCAAGCCACCCGGCAACCGCGGGGTGGGGGCCGAAGAACTCGCCGGCGAGAAAGCCCACTATCGTGGCCGATAACCCGAAGATCATCACCAGCCTGCCTAGGCTCCTGTCTCCAAGCCTCCTATAGAACAGGTAGTAGCCGGCCAATAGGAGCACTAGCCCGTGGCCGAGATCCGGGAACATCAAACCATATATTATGGGAAGCGTTATGGAGACGAGGAGGGCTGGCACAAACTCGCCCGGCCTCGGGTAGCCCGCCATCTCGACAAGGTTGGAGAAAGGCCTAAGGAGTGAGGGTATCCTGAAATAGCTGGGCGCCGGCTCCTCCTTTTCATGAGCCTCCTCCTCAACCGTAGCTGCCACATACGCTGCCCCGAGACCCTCCAGTATCCTCTTCAACTTCCTCTCGTTATCGGCTGAAACATAGCCGTGTATTAGGGCCGTGAAGCGGGTAAGCCTTGTGGCCTCAAGTATCGAGAACAGGCTTTTCAGTGCACGGACAGCTTCAAGGGACTTGAGTATGACGGGCACCTGCTGCCTAACCATTCCCGGCAGCTTCTCCAGCTCCTCCCGGATCCTGCGGAGGGCCTCTAGGGGTAGCGGCGGAAGCTCGCCCGGAACCTCCAGGGGAGAGGCCCTCACGCGGACAGCAGTCTTCCTCACATCCTCTTCGAGCCAGGCGGGGTAGGCGACGGCTACTCCGACAAAGTCTTCCTCAACATCATCAACAACCACGCCAACAACATTAAGCTTAGAGAGGTTGGCCGTGAACTCGGCGGCACGCTCCCTCGGAACACGGTAAATCCTGGCCCTAACATGCCTGCCCCCGCCGGCTCTTCTCAGATCAACGTTGACGAAGCCGTAGGCCTCCAGGAGCCTAAGTAGCAGTGACACCTCAGACTCCGGGTTCCTAGCCTCGGCAAGCCTCTCCACAAGCCTCTCAACACTCCTAACAGCACCCGTAAGCTCCTCCATTATGCGTGCAGCGCCGAGGTCCACGTCCCTAGTAACACTGATAACCTGCCTTTCAACAGCCCCCTCAACACCCACGCCGGACTTCTCTACAGACTCAAGCATCTCGAGCAGCTGCTGCTCTATCATGTCGAGCTCATTCTTCAAGTGCCTAATCCTGGCGATGACCGGCTCCTGCACTGCCACGGGCTCCGGGTGTATGCAGCCGCACTTCGCCAGAGCCCTAACAACTTCAACAAGCCTATCGCGGGGAACTAGTATGGCAGCGCGAGTAGTGCCGTGTGCTATTAAGAGGGGCTTCAGGGCCGCCATGCCGGCGAAGCCTCCTAATAAATCCTAGTTGCCTCCCGCCGGCCAGGGGCTGCTGGAGCCTGAATTAAAAATGCCACGTTTAAAGCTTAAATATAGTGGCCATTCGCGTTGCCCCGGGATACTCCTCTTGCCCGCGAAGCATGTGGCGATAGTAGCAGACCCCTACACCGTGTACGCCTTTCGCCTCCTAGGCTTCGAGGGCCATGCCGTATCCTCTCCCGAGGAGGCCAGGAGGGCTGTGGAGTCCCTAATACCCAGGGAGGATGTGGGCCTCGTGCTCGTCGCCTCAGAGTATTTCAGCGAGCCTCTGGTAGCAGAGGCTATAGAGCAGTTTAAGAGCACTAGGCTCGACGCCATCATAGCACGGCTCCCCACCATCCGGGAGCCCGGCAAGCCCATGGATGTGCAGAGGGAGCTCTTGAGAGCTCTTGGAATGGGGTGAGCAAGAGTGTCCTCGCAACTCAGAGTCTTCGGGGACCCGGAGAGGCTTGCCGAGGAGGTTACCAGTAAGGTTAAGGAGTCGCTTGAAAACAAGGTGTCATCTGCTATAGAGGCTTCGAGGAAGATAATCGAGAAGGCGTACTCCGAGGCCGACAGGATCGTTAGGGAGGAGGTGACGCGTGCGCTTAGGCTTGCCCGAGAACAGCTCGAATCCTACGCCGCTAAGCGTGATGTGGAGCTTCGTAAGAGGCTAGCGTCGATAAAAGCTGAGGCTGTTGAAAGCGTGGTCAACGAGGCCCTGGCTAAGCTGAAGTCGAGGGTCGGCGAGGAGGCGTACGCCAGGTTTATTGAAAGGAGGCTGGAAGAGGCCGTTAAGACTGTAGCTGCGACCGCAAAGAGCATAGTTATAGTGCCGGTTGAAGGCGACGCGCAGATAGTGCGCAGCGCCGCCCGCAGGATAGCCAAGCCGAGAGGGGTCTCCGTGAGTGTTTCAGAGGAGGCTGCCAGGGGCCTGGGAGGCTTCATTGTTAGAACGGACACGGGCCTATCCCTGGACTATAGGCTTGAGGTTCTCCTCTCAACCGTGATAGAGGAGGCCAGGTACCGGGTGGCTAGCCTACTTTTTAAAGAGTAGGTTGTAGGCCTTACTCGATGGGAGGATGATCCCCCATGGCTGTTAAGGGCACCATAATACGTGTGGCTGGCCCCCTCGTGGTAGCGGAGGGCATGAGCGGAGTACAGATGTACGAGATGGTTGAGGTCGGCGAGGAGAGGCTGGTCGGCGAGGTAAACAGGATAGTCGGCGATAAAGCCTACATCCAGGTTTACGAGACAACCACGGGGCTTAAGCCTGGAGAGCCCGTCTACGGTACTGGCGGCCCCCTCAGCGTAGAGCTCGGCCCCGGGATAATAGGCAAGATATATGATGGCATTCAGAGGCCCCTAGACGTTATACAGAAGAAGACGGGGAGCGTGTTCATACGCCGTGGGGTAAAGGTTCCATCTATCAGCCGGGAGGTCAAGTGGTCTTTCAAGCCCTCGGGCCTTAGGGTTGGCGACAAGGTCTCGGGCGGGGACATTCTGGGGGAGGTTGCCGAGACCCCCCTGATAACGCACCGTGTCCTAGTACCCCCCGACGTGCACGGTGTATTGAGGTGGATAGCGTCCGAGGGCGAGTACACTGTCGAAGACACTATAGCGGAGGTTGAGGTTCCGGGTAAGGGGAAGGTTGAGGTAAAACTTTATCATCGCTGGCCCGTAAGGAAGCCCAGGCCGATACTCGAGAAGTTCGAGCCTGTTGAGCCATTGATCACCGGGCTAAGGATCATAGACACCATGTTCCCAATGGCTAAGGGGGGTACGGGGGCTATTCCCGGCCCCTTCGGCAGCGGCAAGACCGTGACGCTGCAGAGCCTGGCGAAGTGGAGCTCGGCTAAAGTAGTCATCTATATTGGCTGTGGCGAGCGCGGCAACGAGATGACCGAGGTTCTCGAGACTTTCCCGGAGCTGAAGGACCCCTGGACCGGGAGGCCTATGATGGAGCGTACAGTGCTAATAGCCAACACCAGTAACATGCCTGTTGCAGCTAGAGAGGCCAGCATATACACTGGGATAACCATAGCAGAGTACTATAGGGATATGGGGTACGACGTGCTCCTGGTAGCGGATTCCACGAGCAGATGGGCTGAGGCCTTGAGAGAGATTGCTGGAAGACTAGAAGAGATGCCTGCCGAGGAGGGGTACCCGAGCTATCTCGCATCGAGACTGGCAGAGTTCTATAGTAGAGCCGGCCGTGTACGCGTGCCAGGGAGGCCGGAGCGCGTGGGCAGTGTAACAGTTGTGGGCGCAGTCTCTCCGCCGGGCGGCGACTTCACGGAGCCTGTGACGGCTAACACCAAGAGGTTCATAAGAGTCTTCTGGGCCCTGGACGCTAGACTAGCCTATAGCAGGCATTATCCTGCAATAAACTGGCTCATGAGCTACTCAGCCTACGTTGAGACGGTGGCCAAGTGGTGGCACGAGAACGTGAACCCTAAGTGGCGCGAGTACCGCGACATAGCCTACGAGATCCTCCTCCGCGAAGACGAGCTAAAAGACATAGTAAGGCTTGTGGGAACCGAAGGGCTAAGCGAAAAGGACAAGCTCATACTCGAAGTGGCAAGGATCATAAGAGAGGCCTTCCTCCAGCAGAACGCGTTCGACGAGGTGGACGCGTTCGCTACACCGCAGAAACAGTGGAAGCAGCTTGAGACAATAATAAGCTTCTACCAGGCAGCCCTCACAGCCATAGAGCAGGGCGTGATGGTTAGGGATATAAGGAGTAAGCTAGCCGACAAGATAAGAGAGCTGGTTATGGCGAGATACAATGTGCCCAACGATAGGCTTGAGGCACTCGACAAGCTGAAGCAGGAGCTGCTCGCATCACTAGAGGCCATAGTTAAGGGTGAGGCCGCCGCAGCCGCCACGGCACGCGAGGAACAAGCCGCCACTGCATGATCGTTTTTCCCCTTATCTACCCAGGCCCGGTGTCGTGCAGAGGTTACAGGGTTTATTGAGGAGAAGTGGATGGGGGGTGTGGTTCTTGGCTGTGGCTGAGACGAGGGTTATACGTGAATACGAGAATATACGTGAGATCAGGGGCCCCCTCCTCGTGGTTGAAGGTATAAGTGATGCTGCTTACGACGAGATCGTTGAGGTTGAGCTTCCTACGGGAGAGAAGAGGAGGGGGCGTGTGCTGGAGACCGCGCAGGGCTATTCTGTCGTGCAGATCTTTGAGGGGACTACCGGCGTCTCTGTTGTAGGCTCTAAGGTTAGGTTTCTCGCGAGGACTCTCGAGGTTAAAGTGTCTGATGAAATGCTTGGCCGCGTATTCAATGGGCTCGGAGACCCAATAGACGGCGGACCCCCTATTACCAGTGGAGTGTGGCGCGACATTAACGGCGACCCCCTCAACCCTGCCGCCAGGGCTTACCCCGAGGACTTCATACAGACGGGTGTCTCGGCGATAGATGGAATGAACACTATGGTGAGGGGGCAGAAGCTACCAATATTCAGCGGGGCTGGCCTCCCCCACAACAAGCTGGCCGTACAAATAGCCAGGCAGGCTACCGTAAGGGGTGGAGAGGAGTTCGCTGTAGTATTTGCCGCCATAGGCGTGATGCATGATGACGCACTGTTCTTCAAGAAGTTCTTCGAGGAGACAGGGGCAATAAAGAGGGCTGCCCTCTTCATAAACCTTGCCGACGAGCCTGCCTCAGTGCGCCTCATAACCCCGCGTATAGCGTTGACGCTTGCAGAGCACTTGGCCTTCGACCTGGGGATGCACGTGCTGGTAATACTAACCGATATGACCAATTATGCCGAGGCCCTGCGAGAGATAAGTGCTGCACGCGAAGAGGTTCCAGGGAGGCAGGGGTATCCCGGATACATGTATAGTGACCTTGCGAGCATCTATGAGAGGGCTGGCAGAGCCAGGGGGAAGAAGGGGAGTATAACGCAGATGCCAATACTCTCAATGCCCAACGACGACATAACCCACCCCATACCCGACCTAACAGGCTATATCACCGAGGGCCAGATAGTTCTCAGCAGGGAGCTGCACAATAGAGGCATATACCCGCCCATAAACGTCTTGATGAGCCTGTCAAGGCTAATGAAGGAGGGTATAGGGGAGGGGAAGACGAGGGAGGACCACGCCAACGTCTCCGACCAGCTCTACGCAGCCTATAGCCGTGCAGTCGAGCTGAGGAGCCTCGCCGCAATAGTCGGGGAGGAGAGCCTAAGCCCCGTCGATAGGAAATACCTACGCTTCGGCGAGGCCTTCGAGAACAGGTTCCTTAGACAAGACTTCTACGAGAACCGCAGCATAGAGGAGACCCTGGACCTGGCCTGGGAGATACTGTCGATACTCCCCGAGGAGGAGCTGTTTAGGATCAAGGACGTCTACGTGAAAAAGTACCACCCCAAGTACCGTAAACGCTAGGCCCCCATAGCACTCCCCCTTCTCTCCGAGAAGACAGCGGTGGCAGAGTCATGGTTACCACGTTCGGCGGAGGCTCAAGGGTTCTACCAACCAAGATAAACCTTATCCGTCTTAGGCGTGAGCTTCAGGGAATGAAAAGGATACGTAAGGTTATAGAGGAGAAGAGGGATGTAATACTACTGTATATCAGGCAGCTTGGCGACGAGTATAGGAGAGAGTACGAGAAGGTTTCAGACACGCTCAACGAGGCATACCAGGACTTCTTCAAAGCCCTCATGAGCAGCGGTGGATTAGAGGCTGCCAAGCCCGTTCTAGACTCCCTGCCTCAGACGGGGCAGGTTGATGTTGCCACCCGTATACTATTCGCGGTGAAGACGCCAGCATATCGGCTGCTAGAGGAGACGCTTCCTCCCCCTCCCCTCGCGGCAGCCCGTCTCGCACCGGCCGTGATCATTGCTAGGACTAAGCTGCTTGAGGCATTCAAGAGCCTTTTGAAGGTGGTGGAGGCTGAGGCTGCTATAGAGAAGCTTCTGGCTGAGCTAAAGGATACTCAGAGGCTCCTCAACGCTCTAGACTACAATATCATACCCTCCTACGAGGAGAACATAAAGTACATAAAGCTTATACTTGACGATAGGCTGAGGGAGGATATTACGAGGCTTAAGGGGTTGAAGAGGAAGCTTGCGAGAATGAGGGGGGCTGAAGGGCTCGCTTAAATGGAGGGGCGGCTGGCGCTGCAAGAGTTTCTGGCCCATCTGGCTATTACGCTATAGTTTCTCCAGCTTTAGGCCGAGCTCCCTGGCAGTGTCTGCTAGCATTCTGCGGGTGCTGCCGGGTATCTTAGTGTGTACTATGGCGTCTACGGTCTCGATTGTTTTCTCCACAGCCTGCTTCACAATGCTGGGGGTTAGCTCTGGTAGGACGTGCCTGGAGAATATGTGGGAGTAGCATAGCTCCTCCTCAAGCAGGGCCCTGGTATGTTTTACCGGGTAGTGTGTATCGCCTACGCCGACAACGATGCCCGAGCACTGCTCTCTGCTCCATCCATGCTCTAGAACCTCCACTACCGCCTCCGCCATGGCCGTCCAGGCTTCCGGGTCTCTCCACTCGCTCGGCGAGCTCCCTATCTCGATGAAGACTATTGGCTTCCTTAGCGATGTGGGGCCATGGTGGGTTGCCTCTAGCGTGAAGGTATAGCGTTGGAGTAGTCCTTTCCCGGCAGCTGTGTCATGGTATGTGCGTGCTAGTGCCGCCATTAAACGAGGCCATGCAATGGCGAGTTCGCGTGGCCTACCACCGTAGGGTGCCTTGCTGCCGGGGTTGCCTGGGTAGTGTAGTGTTAGTGAGGGTTTACCGCCGCTGTGCCTGCTCAGTATTATGTAGGCTGCCACGTTATCTGGCGCGGCCTCGTCCAGGAACTCGAAGTAGATGTTGTCTTCCCGGAAGCCTGCAAGGTAAGCTCTCATCTCCCTATAACTGTTGCAGTCAACGGCTCCCTTAATGCTGCATGGGCTGCCTGAGCCCTTGAGCTCTCTTATCGCGTCTGCTGCACCCTTGCCTGCAGGGTCGCCTAGAGAGTAGGCTAGGAGAACCCAGCTCAATCTCCTCCCTCCACGCCTATCATGGCTCGTGGAGGCTGCTGGTGTTCGGGAGGACTCCCGGCTATCTTGGTATAAAGCCTACTGTCTCTCAATGCCGATGTTGTATGGCTAACTACATGTTAGTTGTGCTTAATGCTGGTAATCTTTTTTATCCGTGGCCACTGCCTCCGGTGCCCTGGTGAAGAGCGGTCATGATTGCGGCGCGTCTCTCTTGGATCGGATTGATAGCTGCACTATTCCTGCTAGCACTGCCGGCACATGCTGCTGGTGGTGACGAGTCAGCAGCCACCGCGACTGCTGGCAAGGCTATAGCTGCAGCGCTCGCCATAGGCTTGAGCGCTATAGGCGCGGGCTATGCCGTCGGTAATGCCGGCGCTGCGGCAAGCGCTGCTACAGCAGAGAAGCCGGAGATCATGGGTAGGCTTCTAATCTACCTGGTGCTCGGCGAGGGTATAGCCATTTATGGGCTGCTGATATCAATACTGGTTATATTCGCCATAAAGTGAGGAGGTTGGGGGGTTGTGCCCAGGTAGCCTCTAAATACCCTAGCAATGTTTTTTAGGGTGCCTCTTGACCCCAGGGGCTGCCGTGTCTGCTGGCCGTTACCTCCCGGAAGCCATGGTCTACTTGCGGTTCCTCCGACTCCTGCACTGCCCTTCCATCTACGTCTAGCCTTACGCCTATTCTGGCAGCAGGAGACTTGGCGCCGCGGCTACTCCTAATTTATCCCTCGCTGCCCGCTTTTCGGCTGCAGGGTGGTTGTGGTTGTTGAGGAGTCGTTGGGCTAGTGAGTTTCCGAGATGGTTTGACTGGGTGTTGGCTGAGGCGGGTATCTATGATTACGGCCGGTATCCTGTTAAGGGTATGGGTGTCTGGCTTCCTTATGGCTTCCAGATAAGGAGGAGGGTTATAGAGCTTATACGTGATGTGCTGGATTCGAGCGGCCATGAGGAGGTTCTCTTCCCCCTGCTAATACCCGAGACTCTGCTTAGGAAGGAGAGTGAGCATATTCGTGGCTTTGAGTCGGAGGTCTACTGGGTTACTATGGGTGGCAGCGAGCAGCTCGACGTTAAGCTTGCCTTAAGGCCTACTAGCGAGACGAGTATATCCTACATGGAGAGTTTCTGGATCAAGAGCTATAGGGAGTTGCCGCGCAAGTTCTATCAGATAGTGAGTATTTTCCGGTATGAGACCAAGGCTACTAGGCCTCTCATAAGGCTTAGGGAGGTTACTACTTTCAAGGAGGCACATACTGTTCATGAAAGCTTCGAGGATGCTGACAGGCAGGTTGCTGAAGCCATAGAGCTCTATAAGAGGATATTTGACGAGCTCGGCATACCTTATGTTATCAGTAAGAGGCCCGAGTGGGACAAGTTTGCTGGAGCCCTATACACAGTGGCCTTCGACACGGTTATGCCCGATGGAAGAGTACTCCAGATAGGCACAGCCCACCACTTGGGGCAGAACTTCACAATACCCTTCGACGTGAAGCTCCAGTTGAGGGACGAGAGCCTGGACTATGCGTGGCAGACCAGCTACGGGATAAGTGATAGGATAGTTGCCACGCTCATAGCCGTGCACGGCGACGATAGGGGTGCAGTGATCCCCCCGCATATAGCTCCCGTGCAGGTTGTGATAGTGCCTATACCGGCTAGGAGCGAGGAGGAGTGGGGTAGGGTGAAGAGCTATGTGGCGCGTGTAGAGGAGGTGTTGAAGGAGCTGCGGGTGAGGTATAGGGTTGACTGGCGCGACGATGTTAGGCCGGGCAGGAAGTTCTATGAGTGGGAGGCTCGGGGGGTGCCTGTTAGGATCGAGGTAGGGCCCAGAGAGGCTGAGAGCAATACTCTCGTTGTTGCTAGACGGGACACGCTGACCAAGGATAGTATTGGGTTGGATGAGCTAAGGGATAGGCTTCCCAGTCTCTTCACGGACATATTCAACAATCTGAGGGAGAGGGCGTGGAAGTGGCTTAGCAGCATGGTTCACCGGGCTGAGAGCGTGGAGGAGGCGAGGAGGCTGATCGGGGAGAGGAGGGGGATCGTGGAGCTTCCGTGGTGCGGGATGGAGGACTGCGGCAAAAAGCTCGAGGAGCTCGTTGACGCCGGGGTTCTCGGCTCCCCGCTTGAGAAGCCCGAGTGGATTAAGGGTAAGCGGTGTCCAGTCTGCGGGAGGCCCGCGGTGACGAGCGTAAGGCTTGCGAAGAAGTATTGAGGGACAGGTATAGGCGTAGCGCCCTCTCCAGCACCTTGCCGATGCTTGGGTAGCCTCTTCTCCTCGCTATCTCCTCCAGCCTCCTCGCCTCCTCCTCGCTCAACGCTACAGCTACAAGCACCCTCCTCAAAACGCTCAGCCCCAGACAAGAGCTGGAGGAGGCTGGAGGCTTAGAAACGGCTAGCCTCCTAGCCTGACAGGTAGAGTTATTGCTGCAGTCTAAGGCTACTGGTAACACTACTTTATTGTCTCGCTGGCTGGGGTGTTATCGTGGTGGAGGCATGTAGAGAGCGTGGCCGCAATGGCTACTGTAGCCGTGTTCGACAAGTATTGGGGCAGGTATGATGAATGGTATTCGAGGAACCGTGTAATAGCCCTAAACGAGCTGAGGACTGTGAGAAGCATTGGGTTGAGGGGGCTGGGGCTGGAGGTTGGTGTTGGAACCGGCTGGTTTGCTTCCAGGCTGGGCGTAGGCTTTGGTGTTGACCCGAGCATTAACATGCTGAGGGTTGCTTGGAGGAGGGGGGTGGAGGCTGTACAGGCTGTGGGTGAGCGGCTGCCCTTTAGGAGCGGGGTGTTCGACTATGTGCTCCTAATAGTGACCCTCTGCTTTGTCGATGATCCCTGGAGGGTTGTCGGCGAGTCTGCTAGAGTGTTGAAGCGGGGTGGGAGGCTGGTGGCGTGTATAGTGCCTCGTGATAGTCCTTGGGGCAGGTACTACGAGGCGCGTAGGGAGACTAGCCCCTTCTACCGCGTGGCCAGGTTCTATACTGTGGGCGAGGTAGAGTCAATGATGACTGGCGCCGGCCTGGTTGTTGAAGGCCACTATTCTACCCTCCACTTCAACCCCGGTGAAGAGCCACGCTTAGAGGAGCCTAGGCCGGGGGCTAGTGGAGGCTTTGTCTGCATATATGCATTGAAGCCGGGGTAGCGCTTCACCCCTTTAGCTTATATAGGCTTGGGGGGACATAGTCGGGAATAATCACACGTAGGGATTACCTATGCCCGCGGGCCTCCAGCGCCTAGAACTGCTCGCGAGAGGCTATGCTGTTGCAGCGGTGAAGGCTGACCGTGAGGGGAGGATTGATGAGGCTGTGGCCAACTATCGGAGAGCTATCGAGGTGCTGCGTAAGATCGTGCGCCTCTACCCCGACAACCCCCTTGTAGGAGTGTACCAGAACATCATGGCCCAGTATGAGCGTAGGCTTCAGCAGCTGGAGAAGATAGGTGTCCCGGCGACCCCGAGGGAGGCGGAGCAGCTTGAGGAGTGGGTTGTGACGGAGAAGCCGCGGGTGACATTCAGCGATATAGCCGACCTGGAGCACGCTAAGCAGGCGATAAGAGAGGCGATAATCTATCCTGTAAAGAGGCCAGACCTCTTCCCCCTGGGCTGGCCGCGGGGAATACTCCTCTACGGCCCCCCGGGCTGCGGCAAGACCATGCTTGCTGCTGCGGTAGCGAACGAGATAGACGGCTTCTTCTTCAACGTTGACGCTGCAAGTGTTATGAGCAAGTGGCTGGGCGAGGCTGAGAGGAAGGTTAAAATGCTCTTTGACAAGGCTAGGCAGGCTGCGTCAAGGGGTAAGCCAGCCATAATATTCATTGACGAGATAGATGCTCTCCTAGGCGTGCACGAGAGCGAGGTGGGCGGGGAGGTTAGGGTTAGAAACCAGTTCCTCAAGGAGATGGACGGCCTACAGGATAAGAGTAGTAGGATCCACGTGTACGTTATAGGTGCTACGAACAAGCCGTGGAAGCTCGACGAGCCATTTATAAGAAGGTTTCAGAAACGCATCTACATCCCGCCGCCGAATAGGAAGGCGAGGCTAGAGGTGTTTAAGCTCTACACGAGAAAGCTTAGCCTGGCGGGTGATGTCGACCTCGAAAAACTAGCCGAGCTCACGGAGGGCTATAGTGCAAGCGATATAAGAGACATAGTGATGGAGGCGCACCTGCGGACAATAAGGGAGCTGTTCGAGTCGGGGAATGGGCAGGGGGAGCCGAGGCCTATAGAGATGAGGGATTTCCTTGAAGCCATCAAGAGCAGGAAGCCGAGTATAACGAGGGAGATGATAGAGCTTTACGTCAAGTGGAACGAGAGGTTCCGCGGCTAGAAACCCCTCACAAACACTGCGCCGCGCCCCCCATCAACCCTATAGACGCCTGGCCGGGCCTCCTCAAAGGAGGCGTTAACCCCCCTCTCAACCGCTAGATCCCTCACGGTCGAGGAAACATAGCCTGCTGCAGCAGCCGCGTGGAAGAGGACTGGCTCATAGTATTTCCTGCGGGCCTCGTCAAGCCCTCCGGCCATGCCTGCTGCAAGCCATAGGGAAGCGTTAATCCCCCTAAGCTTATCCTCGACGACGACCAACGCGACGTCGTAGCCGCTTTTAGCGTGGGCAAACCCCTCGGCGAGCGCCGTGGAGGCGTCGACGCCGGCTGCAAGCCTGCGTGCGATGCGTATCGCTAGGAGATGGGAGTCTGTGTAAGCCGGGGCGTTCACCCCGAGCTCTCTCGCAAGCCCCTCCTTAACCAGGCCACCATTATGGGCCAGGTAAGCTTCAACATAGCCTCCGGGAGGGAATGCTTCAACACGGTAAGGGTGAGCGTTAAGGCTTCCCCGAGGCTCGCCGCGGCCGGCACGCCTAACATGGAATACTACTAGGGCTTCATCAACAGTGGCCAGAAGCCCCCGAAGCCTCTCAGCAGCACCCCTAGAAGCCTCTAGGTTAGCCCTGCAGGCCTCCTCCTCACCCAAACCCCCACTCAACGCGTCAAATCTCTCGTAGACCAGTCTCCAGCCGCCGCTGGGAGACCGGTAGACCACAATAAAGCCATAGCCGTGACAATGCCTGTCCTCACCCCCCGTCACAGCCTTGAGATAAGGGTCTCCGGCAGCCGCTTCGGCCACAAGCCCAACAAGCTCGCCAAGAAGCCTAGAGCCCTCCCTACCCCACGAGCGGCCGGCAACAAGCCTACACAAGGCGGGCAGCCCCTCCTAGGAGACATTGTTCCACGCGGCGCCCCCGGGGTTAAAAGAGGGGGCCTGGGGCACATAGTGGCTTGAGGGATGAAGAGAGAGGGTGTTTTAGGCGGTGGCGTCGGCCCGGCGCCTCTCCTATCGTGATGCTGGAGTGGACTTGGATGCCAGTAGCCTGCTGCATGATTATGCTTCCCGCATCCTCTCGGGGCGTAGGGATGCCTTCACGAGTGCTGTGGAGATTGCTGGCAGCGAGCTCGTGCTCCACGTTGACGGCGTGGGGACTAAGACGCTTGTCCTCCAGGCTTCTGGGAGGCTGTGGGTTGCAGGCTGGGATTGCGTGGTCATGAACACTAACGATGTTGCATGCGACTCTGCGCGGCCGGTGGCGCTGGTAGATTACATAGCCATGCCGAGCACGGACGAGAACGCGTTCAAGAGCATCATCGAGGGGGTTAGGAAGGCTGCGAGGGAGACTGGCAGCATACTGCTCGGTGGAGAGACTGCAATACTCCCGGGGATATCCCGGGGCATAGACGTGGTCTGCACGGTTCTCGCTGTGAGGGGGAGGGGCTGGAGCGGGAACCGGGCACACGTAGGCGACGTGGTCGTAGGCGTTGAAAGTAGCGGGCTACACGCAAACGGCTACAGTCTGGCGAGAAAGATAGTGGAGGAGTACATGGGGGGCTACGATACGAGGATCGATGGCAGGAGACTAGCAGATATACTCTCAACCCCAACAATAAACTATGCCGGATTCCTCCTAGAAGCCTGGAGGAACAAGCTCATAAACGCGGCAGTACACGTCACCGGAGGAGCCTACACGAAAGCCAAGCGGGTGCTGCCGGACAAGGCAGAAATGAAACTAACACTTCCAGAGCCACCGAAGATATTCAGGGCCCTACTGGAGGCGGGAAACGTAGACCCCTGGGAAGCACACCGAGTATGGAACATGGGCTACGGACTACTACTAACAACAAACCCAGACAACACGAAGCAGCTAGAAAAGCTAGCACGAAAACACAATCTGAAAACAACCATACTAGGAGAAGTCAGACAGCACACCACGAAAACAATAACACTAGAGACAATATACGGGAAACTAACATACTAAGCCACCAACACCGCAAGGAAACAAACCAGATAAATACCCCAACCCGCCCAGCCAACAACCCGAGCAGCAAGAAGACAAAAAGAAGCCCGGAAAGAAAGAGGGGAGACAG
>QNYQ01000022.1 GCA_003978665.1 Hyperthermus sp. | reverse complement strand
CTGAGAGGGAGGCTGTGAAGCTGGGCTATGATGTCGAGGCTGTGAGAGTTGAGTCGAGGACCAGGGCCCACTATGTTGAGGGAGGAGGGAGGAGGGTGTTGCTGAAGGTTATTGCCGACTCTTCCACGGGGCGGCTTCTCGGAGCACAGGCTGTGGGCGATGACACCGCGTTCTGGAGGGTTAACGTGGTTGCTGCCCTCCTAGCCTCCAAGGCTACTGTCTGGGACCTCTTCGCGGTCGACATAGGCTATATGCCTCTTGTAGCGCCCGTCTGGGATCCCCTGATTGTTGCTGCCAGGCTGCTCATGAGGAGGCTTGGAACCGCTCCTAGAAGGTAGGGGGCCGGGAATTGTTTGTCGGCGTGTCCTGGGGAAAATAATAGTTTAATACAAGCCGTGTCCTTGGGGGTTCGCGGAGAAGGCTGGAGGGTGGTGGATTAGGGGTGCCGAGCGAGTACCTCTCCCAGCTTAGGGACTTGGTTAGGGAGAAGGCTAGGGAGAAGGGGCTTAAGATACTGGTGGCGGGGTCGACTATGAAGCTGCTTAGGGAGGGGCAGACTGTGATGAATGTTGCTGATAGGGGTGAGGTCGTAGAGTTGAGCTTCAAGGGCAAGAAGTACACTTACGATAAATGGTATACTAAGCCGGAGCACTTGGCGAGGACGATTATACAGGTGTTAGAGGTTCAGCTCTAGGAGGCTCTCCTCGTGATGGGTGCTGGGCTCGTGTTATTGGCCGTAGCTGTTTTTGTTTGATGCTCTTTCCCCTCGGGCTCTTTTCCTCTGGAGGGGTTGAGGAGGCCTTATTCTCTACCAGTACTCTATCTCCACGTCTACTGTTGGTGTGGCCGCTAGTTTTCTGGCTAGGCTGGCTGCTAGCTCGTATATGTTGGCTTCTGCTGTCTCGCTGTAGGATGTTAGGACTGCTTTTAGGGTATAGTTGTGGCTGTTTTGGGGGTTGAGCTCTATGAGTGCTATCTTGTCTCCTTCACGGCCGAGTTCTTCGAGGAGCCTGGCGGCCTCGTCTATTGGCTTGCCTGTGAGTGTTCTGGCGAGGAGGTTTAGGGAGTAGTGTATTCCCGCGAGCCCCGTGTTTATGAGGGACCAGGCCAACATAGCGGTGATCCTGGCTTTCTCGCTGCACTGTTTGCTGCATTCCCCCTCTAGGATTAGCCTCTTTTCTCTCTCGGGGAGTGCTAGGGCTAGTTCATAGGCTCTTAGGAGGCCTATGTAGCCGGGGTTGCCTATGGCTCTTGGCCGTAGTGAGCGTGTTTTCTCTATTGCTTTCTGGGCCGGGAGGCCGTGGTAGTGTATTAGGTGGGCTGCTGCTATTGCCGCGCTCCTGTCGAGTCCTTGGCGGCAGTGGATTAGGCTCCTCTTCTTTCTCCGGGTGTTGGGGGCTAGTATGTGTGATGTTATCCCGTGTACTACGTGTAGTGGTGGTATAGTTGACTCGGGGATGGGTATTCTCATGAACCCTGCCTGGGCTGGGGGAGGCTTGTATTGTAGCTCCCAGTCTTCTACCAGTGCTATTATAGTGTCGAATATTCTTGTAAGCTCTGGTATCTCGTCTTGGCTGGGCATGGGTGAGAATGCGACGTAGCCGTCAACGTAGCTTACCCTCAACGCTTCACCTGCCTCCGTGAGGGGGCGGGGTGGCTGCCTTGTTTTCCCGGCGTATGGCGCTAGTGTTGCCGGGCTTGGGCTGCTCTACGTGATTGTGTTCCCATCTTGTTTTAGTTCTTCCTCCCTACACTATCGTCTCGTGCCAGGCTCTCGACTATTGTTGATAATAGGTGTTTTGCCTCTCTCTCCAGGTGTTTCTTGTCTAGCTCGTTGACCAGCATGTAGTCTGCCAGCGCTATTACGGAGCCTAGGCCGAATGCGAGTTCTGTAAGGTCTCTCTGAGCGAACTCCTCCCAGCTCTCTGGGTCTCCTGGCCTACCCCTACTCCGCAGCCTCTCGTACCTTGTTGCCGGCGACGCGTGGACCGCAACTATAATTGTTCTCCCATAGCCCTGGAGTGTCTTCACCTCTTGGAGGCTGCGTACGCCATCGACCACGGCTATTCTCGGCGTGTCGCGTGTTATGGACTCGAGTATTTTTCTCGCGATAACATCCTCGCCCTGTTCTTCGCGTAGAAGCCTTGCGAGCCTATTTAGGTTTGAGGGCGTGGGTTCCACGCCCCTGCGCCTGGCCTCCTCTCTAACCACGTCCCCCATAGTGTAGACTTTGATGCCTAGTCCGCGTGCCACACTGGCAACCAGGCTCTTACCGCTGCCAGGCATTCCGGCCAGGAGTATGAGGAGGGGCCTCTCCCGCGGCAAGTAGGCCTCCCTTTCCCCTCTCCCTCCAGCTTTAGTCCTCCCTAAGTGGCCTCTGGGGGCTAGGGATTGTATGAGGGGACAGTAATATTCTCTGGCCACGCTTGGATAGGATCGGTGACTGGAGAGGGCTGTGCCGTAGGCTGGGGAGGGGTGGTAGTGGCATAGCTTCATGCGCTATCTGTGGGCGAGAGGGGCTTGTGGCTGGCTCTCTAGGCGTGTGTGTTGACTGTTTGAGGGAGAGGCCTAGGAGGGCCCTGGCCCTGGTGGCTGAGAGGAGGAGGAAGTGGCGGGCTAGGCTCGGCCTTCCCCCGATTCCTCCCAGGGAGAAGGAGAGGGGGGTTCCCTGTGGGATTTGTGTGAACTCGTGCTTCATAGGGGAGGGGGGGAGGGGGTATTGTGGGGTCTGGGCTGCGGAGAGAGGGAGGCTTGCGTCCATCGTGGGTTATGGGAGGCTGATAGCTTATACCTACCTTGACCCTCACCCCACGAACTGTGTTGCAGAGCCCGTCTGCCCGGGGGCTACTGGCAGGGGTTATCCCAGGTTCACGTTTACCCGGGGGGTGGAGAGAGGCTACTATAACCTGGCCGTTTTTCTTGGAGGCTGCCCGCTTGACTGTGTTTACTGCCAGAACTGGCAGCATAAGGTGGTTGTGTCCGGAGCTCCTCCTCCAAGCCACGTCAAAAGTGTTGGAGAGCTTGTTGAGGAGGCTTTGAACCCGAGGGTGACATGCATATGTTATTTCGGTGGTGATCCCACACCACAGCTGCCGCTAGTGCTCCGGGCTAACAGGATTATTGTCCGTGAGGCTGAGAGGAGGGGGCAGTGGCCTAAGAGGATTTGCTGGGAGACTAATGGGCTTGCGAGCCCGGGGCTGCTGAGGGCTGCTGCGCTCCAGAGCCTGGAGTCTGGCGGGATAGTTAAGGTTGACTGGAAGGCCTGGAGCCCGAGCGTCTACGAGGCGTTGACTGGCGTTAACGGGGAGAGGGCGTTGGAGAGGCTTAGGGAGAATACTAGGATGCTGGCCAGTATTGCCTCGGAGAGGGGGGAGCCGCCGCTGCTTGTTGTCAGCGTCCTCCTAGTGCCGGGCTATGTTGACGTGAAGGAGGTTAGGGGTATAGCCAGGTATCTGGCCGGGCTCATGGAGGAGTACTCTGTGAATATCCCCCTGGTATTGCTCGGGTTCCACCCAGACTACTTGGCTAGGGATCTCCCGGTTACGAGTAGAAGGCATGCCCTTGAGGCGAGGGAGGCTGCTGTTGAGGAGGGTGTTAGGGAAGTGTACATAGGTAATGCGTGGCTGCTGGGGGATGACTACTAGGAGGCATCCTCTACCCGGAGCGCTTTCCTTAACGCCTCTGAGAGCATCGAGGAGTAGAAGCCTGCCTTCTCCAGCAGCCGTGCAGCCGCCTTCTCGTTGACTGTGGGGTTTAGCACGTAGCTTGACGCTGTTTTCTTGACGAGGTCCTCGTTTAAGCCCATCACTCTACTGTACCACGCTATCATGGCCCACGGCCTCCTAGAGTACTCTTCCAGAGCGCGCGCGTAGAGGCTGGAGAGGAGCGTGTAGAGGCTGGCTAGGCTCCTATGCGCTGCTAGCGTACAGCAATTCACTATCCCCAGCTCGCTGCAGGAGACTATCTCCCTAACGGTGCTCTTCACCGATGACTTCAGCAGGCTCGCATAGGGCTCCCACAGCGCTACCACACTGGCCTTACCCCGCAGCGCCGCCTCATAGATCTCCCTCCCAGAGCTTGCATAAACCCTCTCGCCCACATCTACACCGCTCACGTTGAGGCAGAGCTCCATTGTGGACGCTTTAGTCGTGTATGCTATACCAGTCTCAACGCCCAGCCTGATCACGAAGGCTCCACCATAGGCTCCTCCCCCAATCACCTTGAAGCTGTCGGTTAGCGCGTAGAACAAGAGCTGGGTTAGCAGCGGTGAGATAGCTAGATCTATCCTGCCATCAGCCAGGTCGTGCGTGGCCTCGATACCGTTATCGTATACCCTAACCCTAACCACCACCCCATGCTCCCGCAGGAGCTTGATAAAATGGGGCAGGAAGAGGTACTCTGACGCCCTCACAACACCCAGCGTAAGAGTCTTCCTGGAGGCTTCACCGCCGCCCCCTGCACCCTGGCCTCCAATGGCTGTTGAGGGGTAGAGGAGGACCAGGGGCCCGCGCCTCACCCTGCGAATAAGCCCCCGCAGCTCAAGTAGCCTAGACGTCTCCGACACCGTGCTCTTCGCGAGGCCCAGCTTCAATGCCGCCTCGGACACCGAGACCCCGGGCTCAGCAGCCACCAGCATTAGTAGCCGTGATGCAGTAGTTCCCAACCCCCTACCCTTCGAGGCCCGGGCCAACTCTCTACCCTTTCCTTCTACACCCCAAACCTCCAGGCTACGGGCACCATGCCCCTCACATGATTCCGGGAGGAGGCACGTGCTTTTACTGGAGGAGGGGCTGTGTGAGGGGTGTCTCGTAGGAGCTGGATATATTACTTTCCGATTATCCTGGAAAACCATTAGGATAGTATTTTTGTGGAGCGCGTGGCCTCCTCCCTCGGGTTTAGGGGGACCCTATTGTCCTGCTCTTAGCCCTTGGCGGGGGTACTGGTGGTGGGTGTGGAGAGGAGGAGTCATCTATTGTTTGCGGCTGCCCTTGCTGCTTTGACGGCTGGGGTGCTGGGGGCCAGGGATTTGCTCCCCTTGTTTACGGCCATGTCTCTTCTGGGCGCCTTGATACCCGACTTTGACCTGGGTTTTCGCCATAGGATGCTTCTTCACAACGTGTTTATTGGTGCTGCTCTTGCGGGTTTGCCTCTTCTTGCCGGGGTTTTTCTCCCAGTGTTTCCAGCGTCTATGCTGTGGGGTCTTCCTCTGGGTTTTGCCTCGCATATCTTCTTGGATATGGCTACGTTTCAGGGGGTTGCCCTCTTTTATCCACTTAGCAGGCGTAGGTTTAGGTATGCCAGGCTTAGGTCTACTAGTAGGCTTGCCAACCTGGCTGTGGAGGCTATTTCCACATTGATATTCCTCTATGCTCTCATGCTAAACTACGCTTGAACCCTCATGGAGTCCTGCTGGCCCGCTGCCAGCGCGTTCAAGGATCCTTAAGGCTAGGGCTACATAGACTCTTGCCGTCTTCTCCATCTCAGCCACGGGCACATACTCGTCGGGCATGTGTGCGGCCCCGGGAGCGCCTGGCCCATAGGTTATGGCAGGGATTCCTCTCTCCTGGTAGTAGCGCGTATCTAAGCCTCCAACGCAGATGGTGCGCTTCGGTTCGATGCCGAGTGTGTCCCTTATCGCGGAGGCCGCCAGCTCTACGAAGGGGTGGTTTTGGGGTATCCATGCTGCCTCCGCTTTACCCGTCGTCTCATACGCTACCTGGAATCCCTGCGACAATAGCCCGGTCTCCCGTGCAGCCGCCTCTACTGCCCTCTTCAGCTCCTCTTCAACATCCGTGAGCCTTTCTCCAGGCACTACTCTGCGGTCGATGCTGAACTCGTAGTAGCCGGGTACAATGTTCGTCTTGGCTCCTCCCCTCACTTCTCCACCCATGGTTAGGGTGGGGGATGAGGCTC
Organism: Hyperthermus sp.; assembly: GCA_003978665.1. Lineage (GTDB taxonomy): Archaea > Thermoproteota > Thermoprotei_A > Sulfolobales > Pyrodictiaceae > QNYQ01. Next base: position 13,082 of record QNYQ01000022.1, on the reverse strand, counting down.
TGGGGTCGTCTAGGGGTAGGCTTGTCCTCTTCCTGGAGAGTGATGGCACATAGTTCTTCTTGAGCCACACAGCTATCTCGCTCATCGCTTCAAAGGCGTTGAGGCCGAGCCAGGGATAGGATCCGTGCGCCTGCCTCCCCCTTATCTTCACGACGCCCCATACTGCTCCACGATTACCTATCCATATTTTCTCGGACGTGCTTGGCTCAGCCACTACTACGTAATCCGGTTTAGCAAGCCCAGTGTCAAGCATGTATTTTACTCCAGTCTCTCCTCCAACCTCCTCGTCGGGAGTAAATGCCGCTTCTACAGTACCGTTACCGGGGAGGGCGTCGTACTCGGCTAGGGCCTTTAACGCTGCCAGTATAGCCGCTATGCCCCCCTTCATGTCGCTTGCACCTCTACCATAAACCCTCCCCTCAAGGAGGCGGGGCTTGAAGGGGTCGAAGCTCCAGCCTTGCCCGGGAGGGACGACGTCATAGTGGCCGTTGAAGTGTAGTACCGGGCCTCCTTTGCCGAGGCGGCCTATTACTATGAATCTCGGGTAGCCCCTTGCCCAGGAATAGTATTGCTCAACAATGTTGTCCGGCACCTTTACGACCTCGACCCGGAGGCCCAGCTCCCTCATAGAGTCTCGAAGATACGTGCTTACCTCCTCGTATCTTTCTCCTGGAGGATTAACCGTGGGTATCGATATGAGTTCTTTCACTACCTTAAGTAAGTAGTCCCTATCAATAGTAGCGCGCTGAAACCCCTCGGCCAAGACACTCTACCCAGTACTCTAAGCCCGTACGTGGGCCTCCCGATAATACTATGTATGCTTCCACCACCCCTTACAGCTACACAGCATACCTCTCTCGCTCCTTGGGCTGCCAGCTACCCTAATGATAATGGTAGAGTGTTAGGGATGCTAAGGCCTTAATACGGGGCCGTCTCCCGGCAGCTGCCCGGGGCCTTTATCCCGGCGCCTGGGGCTGAAGGGGGAGGGTTCTCTTCCTCTGGGCCTCTTGTGGGAGTGTTGGAGGGTTGACGTCTTCGAGCATGCTTGTTGAGAGGTTGAAGTCGCGTCTGGGCCCCCATAAGGTCTATTCTGACGAGGCTATCACACTGCTCTATGCCCGTGAGCCGAGCGGTCTCCGGGGTGTTGCTCCTTATGCTGTAGTGTTCCCGGAGTCTACTGAGGAGGTTTCCTTCATAGTTAGGGAGGCTTATCGTGCAGAGACTCCTCTCTACCTTCATGGCTCGGGCTCTTCTCTCTCGGGCTCTGCTGTGCCTCTCGAAGAGGGTATTGTCGTTAGTTTTGAGAGGATGAGCTCTATTAGGGAGTTGAGTGTTGTTGACGGGTTTGTTGAGGCTGAGGCTGGTGTTAGGCTTGGGGAGCTTAATGACGTGCTTGCTGCGAAAGGCTACATGTTCCCGGTCGATCCTGCGAGTGCCAGCGTGGCCACGGTGGGTGGCGCGGTAAATACTGGTGCTGGGGGTCTTCGAGGAGCGAAGTATGGTACTATGCGTGACTGGGTGCTGGGTGTTGAGGCTGTACTACCCGATGAGCACGGCACAGTGTTGAGGCTTGGCTGTAGGCTTGTTAAGTGCAGGCAGGGCTATGATCTCACGAGGCTCATAGTTGGCAGTGAGGGGACTCTTGCAGCCGTCACTGCTGCCGTTCTCCGAATAACCCCTCTACCAGAGCACGTTGTCGTGGCTGCCGCCTTCTATGAGAGGCTTGAGGATCTTGTTGAGGCATCGGTGGAGCTTAGGGAGAGGGGGCTGCAGCCGTTGATGCTGGAGTTTATGGACGAGCCTAGTGTTCGGGCTGCGGCAGTGATGGTGAAGGCTAGTGGAGGGGGGCTGGAGGCTAGGGGCCACCTACTCCTGGTTGCGCTGGAGACCTGCAGGGAGGCTGCCGCTGAGAGGCTTGAGTCCTTGGCATCGATGCTCAAGACTAGTGGCGCCCACAGCGTCTACACTGCTATAAGCATGAAGGAGGCCGAGGAGAGGGGTTTGCTGGCGCTTAGAAGGGCAATGTACCCCTCCCATGTAAAACTGTCTTGGGAGAGGAAGGGTGTAGGCGCCCTCGTATACGTGGAGGACATAGCTGTTCCGCCCTCAAAGCTGCTGGATGCCGTGAGGGGTATACGGCAGCTCGCCAGCCACTACGGTTTTGACCTAATGCTGGGAGGCCATATCGGGGACGGTAACCTCCATCCTATAGTAGCCTTCAACCCTAGGGATCGGGGAGAGGCTGAGAGGGCGCTATCCTTCTTCGAGGACGTCATGAGGCTTGCAGTGAAGCTAGGAGGCACTGTAAGCGCTGAGCACGGCATAGGGGTGCTTAAGAGGGAGGGGCTGCGCATGGAGCTTGAGGAGAAGGGGGCTGCAAAGGCTTTAGAGCTCATGGCTAAGATAAAGTCGGTGTTCGATCCCAAGAACATCCTAAACCCGCATAAGATCGTGGCTCCCAGCTCCGCTGGCCGCCGAGAGTGGGGCGGGGGTTTTGGAGCGTGGGGGGTAGAGGGGGCCCATTGAGGACTGGGGGTCGCGGAGGGGCTTTGGAGAGCTTGTTGGATGCTGTTGAGAAATGCCTATACTGTGGGTTCTGCGAGGCCCTATGCCCTACGATACGTGTCGGCCCTCATAGGGGCTATGGGCCTCGGGGCAGGATAGCTCTCATAAAGTATTATCTGGATAAGGGTAGTGCTAGCAGAGAGCTTGTATCCTCTATCTTCAGTTGCCTTCTATGTGGAAGCTGCGTTAGAGCGTGTCCAGCACTCATAGATGTCCCGGATCTTGTTAGGAGGATGCGTAGCATACTGGTGGCTGATGTAGGATTTGAAGGGATTGATGGAGAGATCGTGGCTATCCGCTAGCCCCCCGGAAAGGAAAACACTAGGAGGCTAGAGTAGGGCGAGCATTACGGCGACAGCTATGTCGATTACGAGTAGTACGTCAACCAAGCCTTCATCCTGAGGCCTCCGCGAGTACGCGTATGCTAGCATGAGTGGTGCCGTTTCAAGCATCCATGAGATGAGGGTTGAGATGAAGGCTAGCTTCACGATCCCCGGGCCTGGAGGCTTACCGAGCCCTCCCAGAGGGCTGCCTGGAAGCATTACCCCGGCTAGTAGAAGCATCGCGTAAGCCAGCGGCACCACTGCTGGAGGCATTGCTCTCAACAGCTCGGCTAGCCTCCCGGCGAGAAGCCCCTCCCTTAGCGGCGCTAGTGCGAGGAGAAGGCCTGCTCCCATGCTCGCGTAGAAGGGTGAGACTATTGATGCAGCACTATGTACACCGCCTGGGGCCCTCAGGCTATGGACGTAGACTAGGAGCCCAGTAGCCAGGTAGGTGAAGGCCAGGGCACGGTACGCGTGCGCGTAGGACTCTTTTATGGAGGTGTTAAACGCGTAGGCTACAATTAGAAGCGTGAACGAGAATAGGGCTGCAAGCAAGGCGACTATTGTCAGCCAGAGATAATGCATGTAACTGGTTCTGGCAAGTCCCTTGAAACAGAAGAAGCCATTCACCTCCCTCTCCGCAGTCTTTCCCCAGCAGAGGAATGGTGTGAGTGTGAGCGAGCTAGACTTGACGCTGCTAGCATTGAACACTAGGGTCACATTAAGCCAGCCCATTCCACGAGGCCCAGTAGCATTGAGTATTGGTTCCCGAGCGAGGCTGGCTCCTAGAGCGAGAAAGCCCGTGAGGAAGGGGTAGAGGCTGGATTTCTCGTCAAGGACGCTCCAGGAGTCCAGTAGTATGTGTGTGACAAAAGTCTTGGCGGGAGCTTGCAGGACAGGCAGCTTGAAGAGCTTACCTCCCACCTGGAGTTCTAGGCTTATGGAGCCAGGGGGGATAGTGGATCCCTCCAGCACACCGCCACCGGTACACTTCTCTAAGAGCTTCATCACGCTCACATTGCCCGTCGGGGGCTTCGTGGACACGTTCACCCGGAGCTCTAGTAGCAGGCTATTATTGGGCAGTAGCTCAAGCCTTACAAAGTCAATCCTCACATGCTCCTGGAGCGTTAGGTTGCATGGCATGTTGGTAGATAGGTTGAACAGTGACTCCTCGACGCCCGCAACGCTCACACTCCTGTATAGGAGTAGAGGGAGGCCTTGCACTCCAGCTGTAACGGCCGCTTTAAAAGCCAATACGATATAGGCTGCCGAGAATACTAGCAGTAGGCTGCGCCATAAAGCGTCCTGCACGCCTCCTCCTACACCATTCCCTCACTCTGGGCCACTAGTGGTCCTGCTTTAAGCGCTCTATCCCCTTACCCTCAACGCCTACCAGAGGGATTGGGGGCTAGTAGTATGAGGGTTGACACTATGAGGATCCACGCGGAAACCGGGAGTTTCATGAACGTGGCAGTTAACGCCTTAACACCATAGGCGAGTGCTATGGCTGTCAGCAGCGCTGCTGAGACTATGACCGAGACTACTGCCCTGCCCCCGCTCTCTCTGGCTCTGCCCGGACTTATCCATGCCAGGATTGTGGGAGGTGCTAGCGAGAGCAGGATGTATGATGAGAGGACCGACAAGGCCACTATGAAGCCTACGCGGGCGTAGGATAGGGCTCCCGCTGCGAGTATTAGGGCAAACGTTACAGCCCTGCCTACTGCCAGGCTCCCGGCGGCTGGCCTGCCTGCGAGAAGGTCTCTCACGACACTGCTCGCCACGCTCAACGCTATAGAGTCTGCCGTGGAGACTGCTGCCGCAACTATGCTTGTGAACACCATTGCTGCAAGCAGGCTGGGGGCTTGGCCTAGCAGCGTGGGTGTGACAGCGTCTTTCTCATGGATGAGGGGTAGTTCTCCGAGCTCGCTTAGGCTACGGGTAAACAAGCCTATCATGGTTACTATGACGGTGTATGAGATCCCGAACACGGCAAACCACTTAACCATAGTCTTTAAGGCTCTCTCGTCCCTGGGCATGTAAAGCCTCTGAACCACCTGCGGGTTTGTGACCGCGAAGAACACCCATGGTATTGTGAAGCCGAGGAAGACGTGGGGCTTCCAGAAGCCTGTTATTCCGAGAAGGCCCTTAGCCTCAAGCGCTCTAGAAGCCTCCTCCAGGCCCATGCTCGCGGATACGTGGGCTAGGAGCCAGCCGAGTAGTAGTAGCGATGAGGCAATCATCCATAGGCCCTGCATAGCATCCGTCACGGCGACGCTCCAGACTCCGGCAATAATCGTCCAGAACGCCATTAATCCCAAGCCCACTGCAACGCCGAGGCTGTATCCCATTCCCCCGCCAACTGCTGCCTTGACGGCTTCTGCAATACCCTTGACTTGTGCAGCCATGTATGGTACGAGCGCGTAGAGGTAGATCAGTGAGGCCGCAAGGGCTAGGCGACGTGAGCCGTAAAGGTCTGCAAGCATCTCACCCGGACTAATCCACCCCCTCTCTCTAGCCATCCTCCACACTCTAGGCGCGAAGAGTGTTAGGAGGAAGAGGGTTGCGACGAAATAGGAGAGCTCGAAGCCTAAGGCTCCAACACCCGTAGCGTAGGTGAAGCCTACAAGCCCAACGATCATGAACGCGCTATAAGTCGTGGCAGCGTAGGTTAGGGCCGACAGGAGGCCGCTAAGCCCGTACCCAGCCACGTAATAGTCCCTGTCCGCTCGGATCCCCCTCCTATAGCCCACTGCAAGCAAGCTGCCAACGAGAATGTAGGAGGCCATCACTACAGTGTTAAGCAGCACACCCATACTATCATTCAACCCCCAGGCTTCATCCTCCTGAGAGAATACAGCATATAGCAGAGCGCTATACACACCCAGTATGCGTAGAGGAGCCAGCCACCATTCTTCAGTAAGAGGTAAGGTGGTATATACATTGCAGCAAGCGCCAGCAAGCCTACGGCAACATCGCCGGCAGAGCGCTCGGCGCCCACGGTCTTTTCCCGAAAGCTTGTACGGAAAGCTTACGAGTACTAAAAAAGTATAACGGTTACAGTGAAGCATGGCAAACCTTTAGGGAGAAAACTTGCAGGCCGCGGAGAGCTTACTCAGCCCTTGGATAGTGATCAGCTAGGGGTTCTACGCTCATAGCCCCGGGCAGGAACGTTCCCCGGAGGCTCAGCAAAGGCCAATCTCCATCATCTCCAACCATGTCTTATCAGCTTCTAGCCCTACCTTTAATTTGTACCATAGTCCCTGGTTTTCGGCGGGGAAAAGAGCTAGCGTAACCTACTTACATGTCTGACCCTCCTCCAGGCTATGTGGAGGGGTTTAGGTTTTGGGCTGGTGGCCTCCCGGCTATGGTTATGGATGGGGCAGGAGAAGGCAGCGGAGGGGTGGTGGGGAGGAGGCTGTTGAGGAGGAGGCTAATCCCCCGCCGAACTGGCCTCCCTTTGTCCCGCCCCCAGTCCCCCCACAGCCCTGGCCTCCCTTCTTCTGGCCTCCTATACCGGAGGATTTAGAGCTTGAGTTTCTTCGCATCCAGAAGCGTTGGCTTGAGGCTCTTAGGGAGCTTGTGGATGAGCAGTTGAGGTTGCTGGATAGGAGGATTAGGGAGCTTGAGGGGAGGGGTGAGCGTGGCTAACATTGCTCCTGTTTGATTCTGGTATTGATTGTTGTCGACGAGGAAGTGTTTATTAACATGTGTTTACATTACTTGGCATCACTGGCTCCTCAGGTAAGGTGCGTCGATTTGCTTGAACTATACGATGTCAAGGTTAGCGTGAAGGAGACCGGGCGCAGGATAGTTCATGGTGTCACAGCGAGGCTGACGAAGCCGGGGATCTACATAGTGATGGGGCCTAACGGTGCAGGTAAGAGTAGCCTAGCCAACGCTGTCATGGGGCATGAGGCCTACCGTGTTGAGGGCAGAATACTACTAGACGGCCAGGACATTACCGGGCTAAGCACTGCTGAGAGGGCGCTTAGGGGGTTGACGCTAGCTTCTCAGAACCCGGAGGAGATAGAGGGGGTGAGGGTCTCAGAGGTGTTTGCCAGGATCATAAAACGGTTCCGGGGAGTTGAGAGTACTGCGGAGGCCCTTGGGCTGGCCAGGGAGCTGCTGGAGACCTTGGGGCTTCCCGCCTCAATGCTTAACAGGGAATACATGGTCGGCATGAGTGGGGGTGAGAGGAAGAAGCTCGAACTTGCACGCGTCCTCGCACAGAAGCCCAAAGTGGCGCTACTAGACGAGCCCGATAGCGGTGTTGACGTGGAGAGTTTGAGGCTTGTGGCTAATGCTGTTGGTAGGCTCGTGGATGAAGGCTCTATAGTGGTGTTGATTACGCATCAGCCACGCCTCCTCCACTACTTAGAGCCCAGCGAGGTTTACGTAATGTATAACGGCCGGGTAGTTGCTGTGGGAGGCTACGAGCTTGTTGAGAGAATAGAGAATGAGGGCTACGGGTGGGCTGCTCAACTAGCTAGGAGCGCTGGGGCTCCATAGCAGTGGGAGGGGAGGGAAGTGGCTGGGAGAGGGTTAAGCGTGAAGGAGGCTGGGATGGATAAGCCTCTAACCGATCTTAGCCGAGACGATATTGTCGAGTTCAGCAGGAAGAGGGGGGAGCCCGAGTGGGTTATGCGTAGAAGGCTTGAAGCCTACGAGTATCTCAAATCGTCCCCACGGGAGCCCCTGATTGATGGCCTCCTGGAGAAGGTCACGTATAGGGTGTTCATTGAGGGTCTTGAAAACCCTATCCTCTCTGTGAGCGAGGCCGTGGAGGCTGCCAGGAGGCTTGGTGTGAGACCGGAGGAGATAGAGATCATTTATAGTGGCTTCAGCGTCGACATCGATAATGTAATGGTGAAGACCACACTAAAGTATCTTAAGAGTAGGGGTGTAGTGTTCACGAGCATGGATGATGCTGTGAAAAGATACCCTCTAGTCAAGGACTACGCGTTTAGGGGGTTGAACCCTACCCTTAACCGTAAGACAGCGTATCACGTCATGTTGTGGTCTGGGGGACCCTTCATTTACCTGCCGAGGGGCGTGAGGCTCCCCCAGCCTCTTCAGGGTGTGTTCATAATTGGCCGTGAGGGGTTGGGGCAGACTGAGCATACTTTGATAGTGCTTGAGAATGGTGCCGAGCTGCACTGGATTGAAGGATGTACGACACCTATAGCTTTGAGGTATGCTGTTCACCTTGGTGGTCTCGAAGCCTTCGTGATGAGTGGCGCGAAACTATACGTTACCAGCATAAACAACTGGCTCGGCGAGGTCCACCACATGCCGGTTAAAAGAGTTATTGTCAGAGGCAAGCAAGCCTATGCCGAGCTCACATCTGTGGCATTTCGTTCAACAACCTCTAACACAGCCCCCCGCATAGACGTCTATGGGGAGGGGTCTAAGGCTACCATACAGAACATTGGACTATATCAGGGCGAGCAGAGGGTTAGGGGAAGCCCCCTTCTCACTCTCCACGCGCCACGGGCTTCTGGACAAGTGCTTAACCGTACTGTGGTGAAGGATGAGGCTTTCGAGGAGTTTTATGGCAGGATAAGGGCTGTTAAAGGCGCTGTGGGAGCTGTGGGCTACATGAGCTGTAATACTCTCATGTTGGGCGAGAGGGCTAGGAGCATTACTGTTCCAGCCGTGGAGAGCGAGGAGAAGAATGCTGAGCTCAGCCATGAAGCTAGTGTTGGTAGGATAAGCTACAATAAGCTTTACTACATGGCTTTGATGGGGTTTAGTGAGGAGGAGGCTACGTGGATGGTTGTCAACGGTTTCTTCAATCCAGTGGTGCACAAGTTGCCTCTCGATGTGCAGGTGGAGGTTAGGAAGATTGTTGAGCTAGCGCTCTTAGGCCACTAGGCTTGTTTGAGGCTGTGACGGTGACAATGATAATATAGTAATACTGTCCGACTGTTCTGTGCGAGGCTGGCCAACATAGCCGAGGGTTCAGCGGGTTGAGCATGGATTATTGGATACGCAACGCTGAAGACTATGAGGATGTTGAGCTTACTCCCGCCACGCTAAAGGTCTTGGAGATGAGCCGTGAGCTTGCCGGCATTATTGCTGACAAGATAGCTAGGCTCCACGAGTCTGGTAGCCGTGGCGTACTGGAAAGCATTAAGGCTAGGCTCAGTGAGCGCGAGCCCCTACCGGGTGTTGCCATAGACTCTACCTTCCCCCCGGAGGGCGGCTTAGAGCTTATTGGGGGCAGATTGATTGTAGTCGTGGCAGGCTACGTCTGCTTCGCTGGCGCGAGGCATTCAACGCTGCCGTGTAGGGATTCTTTCACGAGGGCTTGGCTCGTTGAGAGTGAGGAGCACCGTAGGAGTGTTCCTTTAGCGGCTAAGGTTCTTGAGAAAGCTCTTACACTGCGCTTGCTAAGGGATGTGGAGAGCGGTGCATTGAACGCTAGGCTTTTCCTCCTTGACGGCGAGGTGATCCCCTACCAGCTGCTGTTCAAGCCCAGCGCCAGGGTTAGCGGGAGTAGCCTGTTGTCAAGGCTTCATAAACAGTCATGCAGCATGCTTACGAGGATTAGGGAGCTGGGCCTCAGCGTGGCTGGCGTGGTTAAGAGGAGCTACTCGCGCCTACTCTCTGCTAGACTGGGTGAGCCTTTACCGTTAAACGATAAGGCTGTGATGAGTGTTTACCTCTCGCCGGGCGAGTACGCTGTCATAGGTAGCTACGGGGAGGTTCTCCCCCGCTATGCTGAGATTATGGCTGCTGAGAAGCGTATGGACCCGGATAGGTATAGGAGGATTGTGGAGGAGAGGATAAGCTCTTGTGAGGCTTATGGTGACGTGGTGGTTGCTTTTTATAAGCCTCCACAGCCTCGAAGGGGGAGTTATGCTGTAAAGGTTGAGATCTATGCACCGTATATGAGTCCGGGTGACTTGCTGGGCTCGTTAAGCTCGCTGACCAATCCAGCCACCGGCCTCCCCTATCCGATAGATATTGTGGACGCTTATACGAGGGTTGAGGCGAGGGTAATGGAGCTTCTTCGGAGAAGGATGGCTGCTGACCTGGCTCGAAGGGGGCTGGGGGAGGCGGCTAGGCTGGTGGCGCATACTAATCCTGAAAAGAGATACTTGTTTGAGCCCGGCTACAGGGCTTCCTAGCTGATGTGCTGATTTTCTATCACTTCCTGGAGTCTGGAGTCTTTTAGGAGCGCCTGTACTAGGGCCTCTCTCTTGACTGGTATGGTTATCATTCTTGTCTTGCCATATCTCCCCCTGCTGATAACGCGTGCTGTTAGTAGGCCTAGCATGTCGAGCTCGTTGATTATGTCGCTGATCCTTCTCTGGGTTACAGCTTCGATTCCTATCATCTCTGCATAGTCCTGGTAGAGCGAGTATAGCTCCCCCGTGGTAGTGTATGGCTGGAGTCTGGTTGCATGGAGGGCTGCAAGCAGTACTAGGCGGGCATGCAATGGGAGGGTGGATGCGACCTCAACAACCCTATCGTACTCTATCTTGTTCCAGGCCTTCTTCACGTGAACTGTCGAAACCCTTTGCGCTCCTTCCCTCTCTGCGAGCTCGCCTGCAAGCCTTAGTAGGTCAAGGGCTCTTCTCGCGTCACCGTGGTCCCTGGCTGCTAGAGCTGCACAGTAAGGTATTACCCCTGGCTCCAGTGCGTCCGGCTGGAATGCTTCTTTCGCCCTGTCGCGGAGAATATCCTCCAGTTGCTCAGCATTGTAAGGAGGGAATACTACCTCCTCCTCGCCGAGACTGCTCCTAACTCTTGCATCAAGCATCTCGACAAACCTTACATCGTTGGTTATACCGATTATTGACACTTTTGCCGCGTCGTAGGGTAACTCGTAGCCTATTCTGGTCAGCTTGTAGAGCAGGTCATCGCCCTTCCTCCTGACAAGCCAGTCGATCTCGTCGAGAACTACTATGAGTACTCCCCTCCTCTTGGAGAGCCCCCTCACAACCCTGGAGTAGACCTCTGCCGTTGAGAGCCCGGTAAACGGTACATGTATTCCTATTCCTTCAGCTATGTCTGCAAGCACCTTATATGGTGTATCACGCTGCCTAGCATTAACGTAAACATAGTCAACGCTAACGCCAAGCCTCCTAGCCTTCGCCGTAAGCCTGGTTAACACGTAGAGGGTGACAGCGGTCTTACCTGTCCCAGTCAGCCCGTATATGAAGAGGTTGTTTGGCCTACTCTCCTTCAAAGCCTGTGCTAAAACACTGCCTACACGCCTTATCTCAGAATCACGGTGGAGAAGACGCTCCGGGATATAGTCGGGGCTCAATATGTCGCGGTTCCGGAAGATCCTGCCTCCGATTACGCTCTCGAAAACCTCTTCAAGCACATCACTCAAGGCTACAGGCTCCCATATAAACGTGTATTATCTCCTCCAATATAGGGTCGTGGACAGAATTAAAGACTTTCAGCACAACAAGCACTTTAACCCTAATGCCGCCCCAGGGAGAAGGCTCAGAGGAGGATTTGCTGCGCACTCTACTACAGTCTCCCAGAGGGTGCAGGTGGTGCTAGGGGGCATAGGGGGTCTGGGGAGGGGAGCCGCCCCCAGGCATGTAGTGCTCTAGCATAGCAGCCCCCCCTGCAAAAGCTGGCTAGGGGGCATTTCATGCACTCGCCCGGTATCTTCCTGGCGCGTTTAAGGAGCGGGTGCTCCTCCATTTTCCGGGCAGCGTTTCTTAGGCCTTCCTTTACCACGTCGGCTACAACCAATCCGAGCACGTCACATAAGACCAGTTTACCGCTGGGTGTTAGGTCGACTACCTTCCAGTCCCTGCAGTTGCTTGATGAAATGTGCTTGGCCCAGTCGAGGGATGGTATGAAGGGGGAACACCATGCTGCAATAGTTATTCCAAGCTCTTCAGCGGCCTTTTCAGCAGCCTTTAACGCTTCAATAAACTCTCTCCGGGATACCCAAGTACCGGTTGCGAGGGCTCTTCCCGCAGGCATTGCTGGTATTATGGAGATGCTTGAGGCTCCAAGGTCTACTGCGAGCCTAACGGCGTCGTATACCCTGTTGTAGTTTATCCTTGACACTGGTATGTTTACGTGGAAGCTTACACCCTGTTCTCGTAGAAGCTTCACGCCATGAACAAACCTTGCCCAGGTACCTTCGCCTTTAGCCTTCTCGTAGACCTCTCGGGGGCCGTCGAGGCTAGTATAAACTAGTACATCAAGCCTTGAAAAGCTTCTTATGATCTCAGTGTTTGCCAGGGTTAGATTGGTGAATATGCTGGCCTCCATGCCTCTATCTATGGTTTCACGTATAATGTCTACGATGTCGCGTCTGAGGAGGGGCTCGCCTCCAGTATAGTTTACGTGTTTTACGCCAAGCTCTGAGGCCTCGGAGAGGATCCTGGAGACCTCTCTGAAACCGAGGGGTTTCTCCTGCAGGTATCTTGACGCGTAACAGTAGGGGCAGTGGAGGTTGCATGCGCCAGTTATGATCCATATAATCCACTCGACGGCCTCAGCCATGCTGGCCCCCTCTCTCGGAGGCTTTTGGCGAGGAGAGATTTATATAACATGTGTTTAAGAGGGCGTAGGATATAGCTTGACGCTGCCAGGGAGAATTGTGGAGCCAGCGCCCCGGGTGAGGGAACGAGCCATGCCCGAGCTTGAAAAGAGAGGTGGACTGGACGCCGGAGAGGCACTGGTTCTCCTAGCCGTGGCACGGGGCGTGGATACGCCGGGTAAAATAGCCGGCTTCTTCAATGCTTCAAAGAGGGTTGTAGACAGTATTATAGCGCGGCTCAAGAGGCATGGACTTCTGGCTGAGGAAAGGAAGTTTCTTAGGAGGAGGCTAGTTCTCACGGAGAGAGGCCTTGAACTCTTACCGGAGGCTCAAAGACTTGTAGTCCACACGGTCAGGGCGGCCAAGACTCTCGAGAGGAACACGTCTCAAAGCCGGGGCGGAGGGGAGGCTCCGCTGCACTCTAGTGACGCCATACCGTTCTCTGCCCTCACCACTCTCACACTGACTCCGCTTGTGGAGGCTCTCCTCCTATCGGATCTCCTGGCTGGCGTAGCCATACACGATGATGGTGCTGGCGGAGACTTGTACGACGACTCCCTAGGTTCCGATAGTGACTCCTCTCTCGACGACACGGACGTACACTATGAGGAGTACTAGCGCACGTCCAAAAACACTTTAATGTTGTCGCGTCCGGCTTGCTGGGCTCTCAC
>QNYQ01000016.1 GCA_003978665.1 Hyperthermus sp. | reverse complement strand
CCAAGGGGAGAAGGCCACCCCCTCCTCTACGATTCCAGGCTCTCCCGCAGCCTCTCTATGGCTTCACGTAGCCTCCGAAGCTCATTGCCAGCGTCTGCATGGCTCGCGTTCAACAGCCTGTTTAGGAGCTGTTTTCTCTCGTCCAGCCAGTCTTTAACCAGCTTGCCCCAGACTAGGAGGGCTAGCACGTACACTATGAACGCTATTCCGCCGCCCGCAACACTCGCATTAGCTACTAGCAGCGCGGAGTACACTGTGAGGGAGACCCACACTATGGCTGAAACCAGTATCAGCGTACGATCAGTCTTCCACACCATCTCCCTCACGATCTCCCTCAGCTCCGACAACACCCCTCACCCTTTACACGACTCCAGTAGACGGGCCACCTTGCCCGGGGAGATGCACAGCTCCCCACCCCACCTGAGCCTATAGAAGCGTCGAGCGACAGCCCTCTCCTCCTCCACGACAACCCTTGACTCCACGATCCCAGCAGCCTCCAGCTTCTTCAAGTGGATCTTTGCAAGCGCTCTCGACACGCCCAGGATCGACGCTATCTCCGCCAGGTAGAGCTCTCCACGACTCCACAACAACGCTACGATACGGAGCCTCAACGGGTGAGATAGCGCGTCCAGAAGAAGCGCCAGCTCCTCCAGCTCTCTGCACAGCCCCTCCCACCACAAGTATAGCAGGAGCATACTAGTAATAAAAACATTACGCACTACAGTTTGATGCCGATCAACGCAATAGGTCTAGGGTAGGAGCGTTAAACTCGGAGACCAAGCCAGCGCACAAAGCGTGTAAGGGAGGCGTCTTGCCCGGTCCCGGCGCTTAAACTATGAAGGGCGGCGTTATGGGAGGGGCTAATCCTCATTAACATGGACTAGGCTGCTCTATCGCGGGACCTTCTCTGGGCGCTGGTGAGGCTGCTTGAATGCTGGGGTTATTGCGAAGCTGGGCAGGCTCATCGTCGGTGAGGTGGGTAAGGTTGTTTACGGGCTGGATGAAGAGGTTACTGTGCTTGTTGCCGCTCTTCTCGTCGAGGGCCACGTGCTGCTTGAGGGTGTGCCGGGTGTCGCGAAAACAACTATTGCCAGGGCTCTCGCAGCCTCCCTTGAGCTGGGCTTTAAGCGAGTCCAGTTTACCCCGGATCTTCTCCCAAGCGACATCATAGGCACTGTAGTGTTTGATCAGGGGTCGGGAGAGTTTAGGGTGAAAAAGGGGCCAATATTCACTAACATACTGCTAGCAGACGAGATCAATCGTGCATCGCCGAGAACCCAGAGCGCGCTGCTGGAGGCTATGCAGGAGAGGCAGGTTACAATAGAGGGCGCCACCTATAGGCTTCCCGAACCCTTCATGGTGATAGCCACCCAAAACCCCATAGAGCTCGAGGGAACCTTCCCGCTCCCCGAAGCGCAGCTTGACAGGTTTCTTGTAAGAATACGTATAGGGTACCCGTCAAAGGAGGTTATGAGGAGGATTCTCAGGGACGTGAAGAGGATCATGAACTGGCCTATTAGAGCTGTTGCAACAGCCAAAGACATACTTGAGGCGAGAAACAGCATATGGAGCATCGAGGTCAAGGACCCCGTTATAGACTATATAATAGAGCTTGTCGAAGCCAGCAGGCGGGTTGAGGGAGTAAGGCTGGGGGCAAGCCCCCGTGCAGCGATAGCGCTACTACAGCTCTCAAGAGCCCTTGCAGCACTCGACGGAAGAAACTACGTGATCCCAGACGACGTCAAAACAGCAGCACGCTACACCCTCCCGCACCGCATAGTACTAACACCCGAGGCTGAGGCAGAGGGAGTAACGGGTGAGAGCGTGGTTGAGAGGCTCCTCCAAGAAGTACCGGTACCAATACCCTAACACCAGCAAGCCCTTCATCAGGAGAGCCTTCCCGGTGGGGGATGCCCGGGCTTGATCGAGATCGAGGTCAAGCTTCAGCTGGGAGGCTGCGGTGAGATCGATAGAGTCGAGAGACTTCTCGTAGAGGTTCAGGGAGCAGTGAAGGAGGAGGATGTAGTCGAGGAGGACATCTACCTGCAGCATCCATGCAGAGACTTTGCCTTAACCGATGAAGCCCTACGTGTCAGGTCGGTGAACGGGAGAATGGAACTAACATACAAGGGTCCTAAGAAGCTCGTGGGCGGTGTGAAGTCGAGGACAGAGATCACAATAGTCTTCGAGCCAGGTAGAGCCCAGCAGCTGCTAAAGCTCCTGAACACTCTAGGGTTCAAGCGAGTGCTTACGGTGAAGAAGCAGAGGACATACTATCGGCTCAGAGACGCAATAGTAGCCCTCGACAGGGTGGAGGATCTAGGCTGCTTCATCGAGATAGAATACAGGGGGGAGGGAGGCGTCGAGGAGGCTAGGAGAAGGCTCGAAGAGATAGTGGAGGCGCTGGGGCTGAGTGGGAAACCCAGGATAACAAAATCCTACCTGGAACTCCTCCTCTCCAAGAAAACCAAGAAAACCTAGCGCAGCCTTATCTCAATATACACGTCCTCGGGAACCCTAACCCTCATGATCTGCCTCATAACCCTCTCATCAGCGTCAAGTATTATCAGCCTCTTATGTATCCTCAACTCCCACTTATCCCACTTCTTAGAGCCCTCACCATGAGGAAGCTTAAGAGTTGGCACGATAAGCCTCTTAGTGGGTAGCGGTATAGGCCCCCTCACCCTTATCCCGGCCCTCTGCGCTATCCTCTTAATCTCGTTCACAATAGTGTTCAGGTTGTCAACATTAGTGCTCCAGAGCTTTATCTCAGCCCTCTGCACCATACCCTGACACCCTTCAGGGGGAGGGCGGAGAGGCTATGGTATATTGTTTTCGCATGCACCATTTCCTAAGGGGACTTCTCGACTCCCTCCTCGCAGCCAGGAAGATACCCCTCTCCCAGAAGCTAAGAATGAACCTGCGTCTAGTAAGGGGTTGAGGAGGTTTGTTTTGAGGCTAAAATATGATGTTATTGTTGCATGTAGGGGCTTTTCCCTCCCTGTTTACGGCTACTTCTTCTTTATCTCTACTTTGGCCGGCTTAACGTCTATTACCACGCCAATGCCCACGGTCTTACCCATGTCTCTCATCGCGAACCTTCCTAGCTGCGGGAACTCACTGTACTTCTCTATGACCATTGGCTTTATAGGCTTGAACTTTACTATCGCGGCCTCTCCAGCCTTTAGGAACTGTGGGTTCTTCTCTACCACCTGTCCAGTCCTGGGGTCGAGTTTTGCCTGTATCTCAAGGATTCTTGCAGCTATGCTGGCGGTGTGGGCGTGGATTACTGGGCTGTAGCCTACCGTGATCGCGCTAGGATGCCATATGACGAATATTCTAGCCGTAAACTCGTCGACCACCGTCGGCGGCGTGTTGACGTGGCTTGCAACGTCTCCGCGTTTTATATCCTTCTTTGATACTCCACGCACGTTGAAGCCTATGTTGTCTCCGGGCTCAGCCTGCTGGATGGGCTGGTGGTGCATCTCTATGCTGCGCACCTCTCCCGTCACACCAGGCGGCATGAACACTATCTTGTCTCCAACCTTCATTACACCGGTTTCAACACGGCCTACGGGCACGGTACCGACTCCGGGTATGGTGTACACGTTCTGTATTGGTATCCTCAACGGCTTGTCAACAGGCTTCTTAGGCGGCCTTATGTAGTTGTCGAGGGCCTCTACGAGGGTAGGCCCATTATACCATGGAGTGTTGGGGCTCCTCTCGATAAGGTTCTCCCCGGTCCACGCCGATACTGGTATGAAGGGTATTGCGTCAACCTTGTAGCCCAGTCCCTTCATGAATTTTTTGAGCACGGCAACGATCTGCTCGTACCTCTGCTTACTATAGTTGACGTCTGAGGCATCCATCTTGTTTATAGCAACAATCATCTGGTCTATACCCATTGTCTTAGCAAGTATTAGGTGCTCGCGCGTCTGACCCTCAGCACTCATACCAGCCTCGAACTCACCCTTCCTAGCAGACACTACTAGTATTGCTGCATCAGCCTGGCTTGCACCCGTTATCATGTTCTTTATGAAGTCTCTGTGCCCGGGCGCGTCAATTATAGTGAAGTAGTACTTCTTTGTCTCGAACTTCACGAAGCTAAGATCTATTGTTACTCCGCGCTCACGCTCCTCCTTGAGCTTATCCATGAGCCACGCGAACTTAAACGACTCCTTCCCCTTCTTCTTAGCCTCGTCCTCAAGCTGCCGCAGCGTCTTCTCATCGACGAAGCCAAGGCGGAAGAGCAGGTGGCCTACGAGCGTGCTCTTACCGTGATCAACATGGCCTATAACCACCAGGTTTATGTGCGTCTTCTGCTGGCTCACGGCAACCTCCACCTCACAGTCCCGATAACACTATACCCCCATCTCTTATGCCGAGGCTACGACACACCCCCTACCCTAATAAAGCTTTAGTAATAGAGTTCCCTGTTTACCTGCTGCTCAAAGCTATTCTCTCAATCTCCTCCTTCCTCCTCACAGCATAGCTCCTGGTATCTCCAGCGGCTGCAGCAATGATCTCGTCTGCAAGGCACTCCTCAATAGGCTTTGGATTGTTGAAGGCACACATCCTAGCGCCTTCAGTCAAGTGCTTCAACGCTACATCGACACGATGCTGGGGGGATACGTCGACGGCAACGAAGTAAGTGATGCCTCCATACATTATCCGTGTAACATCCTCACGCGGTGCAGCGTTCTCAATAGCCCTTACAAGCACCTGGATGGGGTTCTCGCCGGTACGTAGGTGTATGATCTCGAAGGCCTGCTTCACGATATTGTAGGCTAGATGCTTCTTGCCCATGTTCCTACCGGGCCTCATGAGCTTATTTATCAGCCTCTCCACGATAGGTACCTCGGCCTTGCCGAAGCGCCTGTGCTCGTGCCTGCCCCCGGTATGTGGCAGGAATACTGGCTTGAGGCTCACGTACTTCTTTAGACTAGGATCCCTAACCTCCACGTTCTCAAAACTCCATTTGCCGAAGAGCCTAATATCCACGGGGTCTATCCCAACCTGCTCCGTCACCTATCCTTCACCCTGCCCGGTGCTGGTAGGGAGTGCTCAGGGAGTGTACTAGAAGCTTTATCCTCCCACCGCCAGCTAGCCCGCCTACTCCTCCTCGACTTCCTCCTCGTACTGCTGCCTGCTGAAGGCCTCCTGCTGGTCGACAAGCCTCTTCGACACGTATATAGGCTTACTGAACAACAATGCTAGAAACACTGCATGGCTAGGTATCATCCTCCTGGTCATATATATCCCGCCGAGGTTGAAGCGGGCCTTGGCGGTGTAGAGGGAGGTGGTGTAATCCATTTCATCTATCACTACGTATTCAAGGAGTCTGCCGAGGCCAGCAATACTGTCTCTCATGTCGACTACTATTTCGAAAACACTCTCCCTATCACCAAACCCATAGCTTTCCTTGCTCTGCAGCCTATTAACAGCACGCACAATATCGTAGGGGACATTGTAGAGGGTGAACTCTCGCCCATCCTCAAGCTCTAGCACAATTACGGGGACGGGAGGAAGACCAGCCCCGCCGGGAAGCAGCATGGCCGTTACATGACGCGCCTCAAGCATGACATCAGCATCCTTAGGTGGAGGCACAAGACAACCCCCAGGGGAACGGTGCGCGGGAAAACAGCTAATAAGATGCTCGAAAACACTCCCCTCCCTTAGCCAGCCCTTCTCCCAGGAGTCATCTCTGAGGCTTCTGCTTACGCCCTTCTAAGATCGCTTTGAGCGATACACCATTAACTGTGACAACCCTATACCTAACACCTGGAATATCACCCATTGATCTACCCCTAGGGCCTCCAATACCCTCTATAAGCACCTCGTCATGCTCATCAACCACCAGAAGCCCACCGTCACCTGGGACGAACGCTGTAACTACCCTGCCATTCTTGATCAACTGCACCCTAACGCATTTTCTCACAGCCGAATTAGGCTGCCTAGCCTCCACGCCAACCTTCTCCAACACTATGCCCCGAGCCATAGGTGCTCCTTCAAGGGGGTCATACTTCCTCTTCAAGCCCAGCATTCTAATCTTGAACTCCCTCTCACTCCACTTAAACTTGAGCCTCTTCCTCCTAAGCTTTCTCGCGGCAAAGAACCCCTGGGGAGACTTCTTCCCCGTCACCTCTTCCTCACCCAGCACCCCGCGGGCTCCAGGGTCCTCTATCTTATTTTTATGTCGTCTACGTCGAAGTACCTCTTCAATAGGAGCCTGGCAGTGTAGACTTTTCTCCCTCCCCTCCCGATGGCTCTGCCCTTGTCGCTGGGGTCTACGGTGACGTAGAGTATTTTCTTACCGTTCCTATTGGTTAGCCTAATGCTTAGTATCCGTGCGGGCGAGAAAATGTTCTTGACCATTGTCTCAAGGTTCTCGGCGTGCTCGACAACCTCTATGTCCTTGTTGAGTATTCTGCGCAGCTTGTTTATATTTGATCCCCTCCTCCCTATAGCTTTCCCAGCATCGCCAGGCCTCACCACGAATATGATCTTGTTGCTATCCTGGTCGACCACACAGTCCCTCGCAATGGCCCCCGTAATGTCCTGGAGCAGGGCTATGTACCTCATTTCCTCAGCCGTAAGCCTAATATCCGCCATCACGACACCCCCGTGGCCACCTCAGCTAGGCACCTGCAGTGCTATGTGACGAGGCAGCCTCAATGAATTCCACCAGCCTTGATGAGCCGGGGTCGAGTACTGCGAGGCTCGCTACGGTGAAGGGCTTCCCGCAGACGGCTCCAAGCTCCACGCTCGTACCCGGGTAGATGTAGACCGGTATTCCTCCCAGCCTGGCATAGTAAAGTATATCCTCCCTAATCTCTGGGGGCGCGTTCGAGGCGACAATGACTGCACGGGCCTTGCCTACTTTAACGTAGCGGAGGGTTCGCCTACTACCTAAAACAACCCTTCCGGTTTTGAGAGCGTTAACAAGCTCCCTCTCTATGTCACTCACCTGCACCACTCCGCTCTCACCCTTCCCCTCGATCACTTCTCTCCTTCAGAAACCTCCCGCGGCTTCACCAGGGCGGCCGGGTTCATTGAAACCTCGACCATGCCAGTCCCCATCCTGATAACACCGCCGGCTATAACTGTCTCGGTAATCCCGAGGAGCCTATCCTCCTCGCCATGTATCGCGGCCTCGAACAAGTTCTGCGTGGTCATTTCAAATGCTGCCCGGGCTAAGGGACTATATTTCTCGCCGCTCACGCCATGCCTACCTATCTGTCTAACCTTACCCGTCCACGTCATCATGTCGGCCACCAGCATTATATGCCTTATGTCTACGTCCAGGCCCTGCTCCTCCAGCACGTTCTTCATCTCCCTTATGAGAGCTATCCTTGCAGCCTCTATGCCCAGAACCTCTTCTACTTCATGTATATCGTTGGTATAGACCCTCCTAGGATCGATGCCGGGCACCTCGAATATGTCCTTGAGGTTACTCCCCTCTGTGACCAAGAAGTACTCTGTGGTACCGTCGGGAGAGATGGTTGACTGCAGGATCACCCTCCTTATCTTCTTCAGCCCCTTTATCTTAGCATTCAGTATCTTCTCCTTCTTCTTCTGCAGGTCAATTAGACTGAACGTCTCGCCCGGCTCAATGTACACGTAGAGGACCAGGGGATCCGAGGGCTCAGCCTCAACCCTGCCTAGCTTAAGCTTCTCCAACACCTTCTTTACCTGCTCTACTGTGACGCCCTTGTCCTCAAGCATTACTGGGTCGAGGCGCAGCACGATCCTCATGTTAACCAGGTCGATATCTATCTCGGATGTAACGTTGATTACGCGGGTGAACTCTATGCTGCGTGCAACCTTTTTCGCTTCAGCCTCGCTATGCTTGTGTTCATCGTCGAGGTAGATGTACATGACTGGTGTCGAGGGCTCACGTCTAGCGTCGACTATCTCGATGAACCTGGGTAGGCCGAGGGTTACGTTGAATTCTCTCATGCCAGCGTAGTGGAAGGTGCGTAGGGTCATCTGTGTTCCCGGCTCACCTATAGACTGTGCGGCCACCGTCCCCACGGGTTCTCCCGGCTCGATCATACTATACTCGTAGTCCTTCACCACGCTGTCAATGATCTCTCTCGCTTCTTCGGGTGAAAGCCCCTTATCCTCGACAACCTCCCTAAGCTTGCTCTCAAGGTCATCGTATATTCGTTTTGGAAGGATCCTTCTGGCGTTGTCTAGGCTGTCGCTAATATACTTTGATAGTTCCTCCCAGCTGTAAATGTACTCGCCCACTCCTACCCCGCACCCCCGCCCACTCCTAGGGTTATGACTGGTATCTGCTACCAGCTATATCCTCCAGCCTATTACGCGCTCGATCGCCCTCTCAATATTAACTGCCTTCCCGTGAGAGCTCTTCATGGGGTCGACGCCGTCTTCTCCGTAACGTATCTGTATTAGCTCACCGTAAGGTGTGCGTACGGTTCCATCGTACTCGACTCTCAAGTCCTGGAGAGCGTTTATGAGCCTACGCTGCATATAGCCGCTCTGAGAGGTGCGTACAGCAGTGTCAACCAAGCCCTCTCTGCCTCCTGCGGCGTGGAAGAACACTTCTATTGGGGAGAGGCCATCGTAGAAGTTGGAGTACACGAAGCCTCGTGGCGCAGCGCTCAGGTCTCCCTTGCGGAAGTGTGGTAGATACCTGCCACGGTAGCCTCTATGAATCCTCTCCCCCCTAACAGACTGCTGGCCGAGTAGCGCGGCCATTTGAGTTATGTTGAGCTCGTTCCCTCTCGCACCCGTACGGGCCATTATGAACACGTTGTTGAAGGGGTCAAGATAGTTGACAACCACATCCTCTACCTTCTTACGCGCCTGAGACAGTACGTCAAGTATTTCGAGCTCCAGTGTTTCCTCAAGAGTTCTGCCCGGCACCGGCTCAAGACCGCCCTCACGGTACTTCCTTATTGTCTCCCTCACCTTTTCCTCTGCCTCAGCGAGTATGCTCTTGACCTTCTCCTTCGCCTCCGGAGGCAACGCTACATCGTCCACGGTCATCGTGAACCCCCTCTTCTCTATGAACCTTATGAACATTTTGAACATGTGGTCGTAAACGTACTTAGCGTAGTCGCTGCCGTATTCCTTGATCAGCCAGTGCATCATGTTCTCTGGCTGCTCTGCTCCAACAGCCTTCTTGTCTAATACCCCGGTGAGAAGCTCTCCCCTCTTGATTAGTATGAAGGAGTCATTCCAGCACCATTCGCTATCGCATGCGAAGATGCCGGCGGAGACTCTTGCCTTTCCGCGGAAGTTGAAGGTTTTTGGCAGGAAGAGGCTTATCAGCTGCTTACCCGTCCACCTCTTCTTTGGGGAGAGAATGGCGGGCTCGGGTATTTCACCCTTATAGCCGGCAGCCGAGAGCAGGTCCACTACATCCTCTAGGCTTAGGAGCGTGGCCTTACTCGTCAACAGGTAGGCGCCGCTAACATAGTCCTGTACACCCCCTATTATCGGGCCACCGTATCTTGGAGACAGTATGTGGTACTGTACCAGCATCAGCTCCCTTGCCTCAGCCTGTGCCTCCTCCGTTCTAGGCACGTGAAGGTTCATCTCGTCCCCGTCGAAGTCAGCGTTGTAGGGCGGGCACACGAGCAGGTTTAGCCTAAACGTGCGCCCGGGCAGCACCTTAACCACGTGAGCCATTATTGACATACGGTGCAGGCTTGGCTGCCTATTGAAGAGCACTATGTCCCCGTCTCTTAGGTGCCTCTCGACCTGCCATCCGGGGGCTAGGAGCTCGGCGATGCGTTTGCGGTCGGCGTAGCGTAGATCCATCTTTCTTCCATCAGGGCTTATTACATAGTTTGCCCCAGGCCACTTGTTAGGGCCGTTGAGAACATAGCGTCTCATCTCCTCAATGTTCCAGGGGGTTACCGGCACGCGTACCGTAAGGATCTTAGCTATCTCTTCGGGAACCCCGACCTCGTTTATACTTATGTTGGGGTCGGGCGAGATCACGGTACGGGCTGAGTAGTCGACCCTTTTACCGCTAAGGTTTCCTCTAAACCTGCCCTCCTTCCCCTTAAGCCTCTGGGCCACGCCTTTAAGAGGTCTGCCTCCGCGATGCCTGGCTACTGGTATTCGTGGAAGCTCGTTGTCTATATAGGTTGCCACATGGTATTGTAGCAGGAACCAGTGGTCGTCTATGAGCTTTTGAGGCGCACCGCTATCGAGAAGCTCTCTCAGCCTCTCATTAGTCCTTACAATATCTGCAAGCTTGTGTGTTAAGTCATCCTCGGCCCTTATACCGGACTCCAACACTATTGAAGGCCTAACCTGTATGGGAGGCACGGGGAGCACGGTTAGTACCATCCACTCTGGCCTCGCAGCCTGAGGGTCGAAGCCCAATAGTATGGCGTCGTCATCGGGCACTCTCGCCAGCCTCTCCCTTATCTCGAAGGGGTTGAGCTGGATTCTCCCCTCGGGCCTCTCCTCGTAGAAAGTGTAGGGTTTCTCGAAGATTATCCTAAACTGTTTCTCGCCGCAGTGCGGACACTCCATTATCTTGCTTGCCTTCCTCTTGACTACTATGGTGAGCATGTTGGCTAGAAGAGGCCACTTATCCCTCAGTCTCTCCAGCAGCCTAACATACCTGGCGAGCTCCTGCTCGGGTAGCAGTAGCCTGCCACAACGCCTACATGTCGTCCTAAGCACGTCATAGATGTGCTTAGCGAACCCGACGTGGATGACGGGCCTAGCTAACTCTATGTGGCCGAAGTGCCCCGGGCAAGTCTTTGCGTCATTACCGCAGGTGGGGCATACCTGGCCGGGTGCTATAGCGCCAAGCCTGGGATCCATCAAGCCTCCCTGAATAGGTCTTCCATCCTCGTCGTAGAGATCGCTTGTAACAATTGCAGTCACTGACATCTTCCTTATGTAGTCGGGGGAGAGTATCCCGAATTTTATGCCCTTTATGAACTTCTCCTCGGGGATCATGACCCTACCCCTACACTATGTGCATGCGCTACTGCAGGATTATGATAAAGATAGGGTGAATCTCCCATTACGGGCTTGGCTGGCCGGGCTTCCATTCATGCTTCTCGCCCAGCTGTATGCGAGGCATTATGCACATACTCATGAGCTCCTGGAGGAGCAGCTTAAACGCGTAGGGTACCACGGTGGTGGCTATTTTCCCTCTATCTCCATGTATAGGACACACGTACCTCCTCTTGTTCCTGTCAAACCATGCTATGCTGCCGCAGAGCTCGCAGACATGGAGCACGTACTTATCACTGCTCTCAAGCATCCTCTCCTTAAGCAGCATGGCCGCTCCATGGCCTACTAGGCAGTCCCTCTCCATCTCGCCAAACCTTAATCCACCCTCACGCGCCCTACCCTCTGTTGGCTGTCTCGTAAGCACCTGCACCGGGCCCCGTGCTCTTGCATGCATCTTGTCTGCTACCATGTGGTGCAGCTTCTGGTAGTAGACTATGCCTATCAGTATCGGGTTTCTGAGCAGCTCTCCCGTCCTACCATCGTAGAGGAGCTCCGTCCCATCGGGCGCATAGCCCTGCTTCAAGAGCTCTATCCTTATATTGCTGAGGTCCTCCTTCGAGAAGGGAGTAGCGTCGATGAATCTTGCCTTGATTGCAGCAGCCTTGCCTGCTATGGTCTCGAATAGTTGTCCGAGGGTCATCCTCGAGGGGAAGGCGTGAGGGTTTATTATTAGGTCTGGCGTCACTCCATCCTCTGTGAAAGGCATGTCGTACTGTGGTATAAGCATGCCGATTACTCCCTTCTGTCCATGTCTCGATGCAAACTTGTCTCCCAGCTCCGGTATGCGCTGATCCCTAACCCTAACCTTAACCAGTTTGAAGCCCTCAATGTTCTCGGTCAGTATCACTGTATCCACGAACCCCCTCTCTCCGTGACGCATCGTGACAGAGGTGTCCCTCCTCCTAACCGACACCGTTCCAAACTCACGGTACTCTTCCATGAAGCGTGGGGGGCTGGTCTTGCCTACGAGCACCTCTCCTCCCTTCACCTCGACCTCCGGGCTTATTATACCGTCTACGTCGAGTTTCGCGTACATTTCAGGGGGCTTGGAGCCCTCCACTTTTATCTCAGGTTTCTCAATCCTATCGCTTAGGCCGCCAGGGTAGCGTCTCTCCTCTGTAGCGTATAGACGGAAGAATGTTGACCGTGCTAGCCCCCTCTCTATTGAAGACTTATTCATTATTATGGCGTCCTCTATGTTGTACCCGGTAAACGACATCACGGCCACTATCATATTCTGTCCAGCTGGCCTATCGTTGAAGCCTATTACGTCGAGCGCGCGTGTCTGCACTAGAGGCTTCTCTGGGTAGTGGAGGAGGTGGGACCTCGTATCTACTCTTAGCTGGAAGTTGGCGGCATAGAGGCCGAGTGCCTGCTTAGCCATTGCAGCCTGGTAAGTGTTGCGTGGTGACTGGTTGTGTTCCGTGTAGGGTATGGTTGAAGCCGACACGCCCATTATGGCTGCCGGCCATATCTCCATGTGTGTGTGCTCGCTGGTTAGCTCGTCAGGGTTCAATGCTATGTAAGCGTTCTCCTCCTCGTCTGCGTCAAGCATTTCCACAATGCCGTTGCGTAGTAGGTCGCTGAACTTCCATTCTCCCCTCCTAAGCTTCTCGGCGTGTTCGGGAGTATAGCGGAGCTTTCCTTCCTCAACAACAAAGACTGGTCGGAGGAGGCGGCCAGCATCAGTGTTTATGTATACTTCTGTAACGTACTTGTTCTCGTAGAGGGCTACGTTAACGAAGGGTGAGATCTTGCCTTGTCTCCGCAGCGACCTCAACTCCTCGGCCAGCTTTTTACCGTCTGGGTGGTAGCCTAGGAGCCGGCCGTTTAGGAATACCTTGCTCCATTTCTGCAGTTCCTCTGGCGGATAGCCCTTCCTCCTCGTGTCCTCAAACACCTCTACGGCATCGCGTACGCCTAGGCTGTAGGCGAGCTTCTCGATCTCAGTGTCGTCAACGCCGGGGGACACGTAAGCCATTAATGCAAGGTTTTTGACCAGCCCACAGTTCGGCCCCTCTGGGGTTTCGAAGGGACATATCCTTCCCCACTGTGTGCCGTGGACGTCTCGTGCCTCGAAGTGGGGTTGGCTCCGGCTTAGCTGGGAGACCACTCTGCGTAGGTGGCTCAACGTAGATATCCAGTTTGTTCTATCGAGTATCTGGCTGACACCGGTCCTCTGGCCAGGCCAGTTACCCGTAGCTAGCGCCTCACGCAGCCTGTTCGTTATTATATCTGAGCGTATAATGAGGCTTGCACTAATCCTCCTTCCCCTCACCCTAAGCTTTTCCAGCTGCTGCCTAATATCATGCGCTAGGGATCGCATCGCTATACGGAACACCATTGCTATGAGGTCTCCAGCCAGCAACAGCCTCTTGTTCGAGTAATGGTCCTTATCATCCTCCTCCCTCCTACCAGTGACATATTCCAGTAGCCTTGCAGCCATCTGGCCTAGGAAGAGAGCCTTTCGTATCCTATCCTCCGGCTTTACACCTATGTGGGGGAGGAGGATATGGTCTATTATACGCTCGGCAACTCTTATCCTCTGCTCCCTGGGCTTTCCTATGCCCTCCCTAAACCTGCTCCCCATGAAGTCTAACGCGTCCTCTACAGTGTTTATGGCCCTAGCCTGCTCCAGTGATGGAATGAGCATCTGCTGTATTTGCGGGTCAGAGCTCACGGCAAGGACAATGTCTCTATCCTTCTCCAAGCCCAGTGCACGCATAACTATGACGAAAGGTATCTTGCTCAATGCCCTGCTCATTGACACGTGTAGTGTACCGTCCTTATGCATGTCGAGTATTAGCTGGTACCTAACCCCGGCGTGCGACGAGATAACCTTGGCTGTGTATAGGGCACTTGTACCAGCCCTTGCCCTTCCAACGAGTATGCGGTTAAGGGCTTGATCCTCCTGGATAACTACTACCCTCTCCGACCCATTTATTATAAAGTAGCCTCCGGGGTCGCGGGGATCTTCGCCTGCTTCAATGAGCTTCTCGATACACTCCTCCCTGTTAGTATAGGGCTCATAGAAGCACTTTGCGAGAGGGTCTGCCTTAGAGCGCAGCATTATTGGAAGATAGCCTAGCACTGTCTCCTCCGGCTCCCTCTCTATGCCACCCTCTACTATGACTACCTTGGCTTTTATGGGAGCCCAGTAGGTCAAGTCTCTTATACGGCACTCCATGGGTGTCACGGTATGCTCGCTTCCATCGCTTTCTATAACCGATGGCGTGCCTAGCTCGACGTCAACTATCCTCACCTCGTACTCTCTCCTCGGGGTTGCGATCGTGCCGAATTCCTTCACTATTCTCTTAAGATCCTTTTCCACAAACCTGTTGAACGAATCTATATGCTGCCTCACGAGACCATACTCTTCTATAAACGAGCTTATAATGAGCCATCTATCCTCTGGTGAGGGGAAACCATTACCCAACCATACCACCTTGCGGATAAGGCTTGTCTAGAGGACTCCCGGGGTTAAGGGGAGGCGGATCCCTAGTATCCTACAACGTAACGGTAGGCTATGGTCTCTCCCGATGTTGGGCTCTTGCGGTATATGCGTACAATATCTCCGGGCTTTGCGCCTATAGCGCGTGCAACGGGATCTGTCACGCGCAGCCAAGGAAGCTGCTGTGGTGTTACACCCAGTTCCTTTAGTATTCTCGCAGCCTCCTCGGGGGGAAGGACCTCGTGTTTCGGGACGAGCTCGTGCTCTAGTATGTTAAACTTTCTCTGTTTAGGCAATACGCTTGCACCCCAGAGGATGGCCCTAGGGGGATCCTGGGAGGCTGATATTACCGTATTCGTTTACGGTTAACCTTCTTGTTCATCCACGAGTACCTTCTAAGCCTTCTACTCCTACCGTATCCGCAGGCCGCACAGTAGCCTTTAGCTGCATGGTAAGAGTGTCTGCCGCAGCGTGGGCAGCGTATGTGAGTATAGTTTTTGCTCATTTTACCGAATGATGGTGTTCCTTTACTCAATGCTTTCCCGTCACCCCTTTGCACAGCGGTGCTAGTGTAAGGGTGTTATATTATGCTTCCCCTCCCAGCGGCCTTAGTGCTCCTCTAGAATTGAGGGTTTTCGGGGCGTTGTGGTTGTTGGGAGGAGCCTTCTCTCTTTCTCAGCTAGGGTTTTGCTGGCGAGACTAGGAGCACGGTGTCTCCTCTTATGACGATTGTTCCTAGTTTTCTTGTGGTTCCCTCTTCGAGTATTTCCTCGGCATCCTCTAGCACAAGGTTGAGGTGTTGGTCATAGCTCTTTAGTCTGCCACGTACCTCGTTGCTTCCGCGGAGTTTGACTAGCACAATGCTGCCTACACTGTCTCCGAGAACACGGTGGGTTGTCTCAGCCATTCCGGATTACACCCATGCATGCCCCCTAGTCTAGGAGGGTTTTAGTTTTATGGCCCTCCCGGCCTTAGGTGAACTGAGCAGGGTGAGTGTAGGGTTCATGCGGAGATGGGTTTTATCGAAGCGTGATAGGAGAAGGCTGTTTGCCAGGCTTATGGATGCTTATCCCCGGCTTAGCCTGCCCGGTAGGGATTGTAGGGTTGAGATCCTTGTTGCCGAGGACTTCAGGATATACGTGTTTGATTCTATTCCAGCATTCATAGAGGCGGGTGAGAGGGGACTATTAATACCTCACCTTAAGTATCTCCTCTCTACTGGGAACTTTGAGGAATGGTTGCCTGTTGTGGTTGTTGATGAGGGTGCTGTGGCTCCTATTGCTAGGGGCGCTGATCTTATGAGGCCCGGCGTTGTCGAGGTTAGGGGGGATTTTCCGGCAGGGGCTATTCTGGTTATTGTTGAGGGCTCCAAGGGTGTTCCGCTGGCTGTTCACCGCTCTCTCTACGCTTCCAGAGACATGATTGCTATGAGTAGGGGAAGGGTTGCTGAGAGTCTTCACCATGTCGGCGATCGTTTCTGGGCGGTTGCTGGGGGGCTTTAGTGGTTGTTGTTTTCGCGCTTGATGAGGCATAGAGGGTTGTTGTGAACGCTTAAGCCACTCCTGCCAGGTGTATTGATTCGAGTATGCTGGGCGTGTAGACTCTCACGTCGGGGGGTAGGCCTAGGTGTCCCGCGCGGTGCCTTATAGTGTTGGCTAGGGCTGCTATTGCCTGAGGCTCGCCATGGTTTAATATAATATTCCTGGGCTTTGGCTTCATGTTAGCTAGGAATGCGAGCAACTGTCTCCGATCCGAGTGGCCGGAGAAGCCGTCTATGTCGACTACCTCCATGTTTATCCTTGTTATTTCTACTTTTCCCTCCTCGGTAACCATGGTTACCTCTCTCTCACCGTCAAGTATACGTCTTCCAAGCGTGCCCTTGGCCTGGTAGGCTACAAATATTAGTGTGTTCTTTGGGTCTTTGGCCAGCATTCTCAAGTATTCGACAGAGGGGCCTCCGTTAAGCATTCCAGAGGTGGCCAGGATTACTGCTGGCTCGTTGCTTTTGGCTATCTCCTCCCTATCCTGCTTCCTGTCTACACGTATCACGTTCTCGTGTTCGAAGGGGTTCTCATCGTTTAGTATCTTTGCTCTCACATGGGTTGATAGTAGCTCGGGGTATGTTAGGTGTATTGCTGTGACCTCCTTTATACTTCCATCTATGTATACCATAGTGTCTTGCGGCAACAGCTTCCTCTTTAGCGCGTCTACCAGAACGAGGAGTATCTCCTGCGCCCTGCCCACAGCCATTACTGGTATGAGTGCTTTCCCTTTACGCGCTATTGTCCGGCTTATTGTGCTTATGAGCTCTAGCTCTGCTATGTCGCGGCGTGGTTGATCTTTGTTACCATAGGTGCTCTCCATGATCAAAGTCTCTACGCGGGGGAATACTGTGCTCGCCTTGTCTAGGAGGCGGGTGCGCCCGAACTTGAAGTCGCCAGTGTATACGATGTTGTGTAAGCCCTCGCCTATATGTAAGTGCACCATGGCTGAGCCTAGTATGTGGCCAGCATTGTAGAAGGTTAGCTTGATGTCCGGAGCTATATCTGTCACCTCCTCGTATTCTAAGGGGATGGTGTGCAAGACCATCTTCTTTACTTCCAGCTGACTGTAGGGTGGCCTCTGGTTGCTGCGCTGCGCTATATCTAATAGGTCCAGCTGGCTAAGCACCATGAGGTCTCTCGTAGGCCTTGTAGCATAGACTGGTCCCCGGTAACCGTACTTGAAAAGGTACGGCACCAGGCCCATGTGGTCTAGGTGTGCATGTGTAACTATTACGGCGTCTATCTCGTCTATTCTAAGCTGATCTATGTCCAGGCGTGGGAACTCGCTATAGCCGCTGCCGCCCGGGTTTATGCCCACGTCCATTAGTACCCTGCTTTCACTCGTCTCAACTAGTATTGCTGACCTGCCTACCTCCATGAATCCGCCAAGACCTGTTATCCTCACATAGCGGTTTTCGAATATGACGCCACGGTGTATGCGCTCTCCCGCGGCGCGCAGCATTTCGAGTCGATAGTTGTTCTGTGACAGCATGTAGTCTATGATCTTGTTTATCGTGTTTAGGTCCTGGGGTTTTACGGGAGGAACCCTTACTACACTCGGCCTCCACCCAGTCTCTGCGATAATCTTATTGTATACTTGCCTTCCCTTACCATATACCAGGCCTACCTTGCGCGCCTTTATTATCACCTCTCCTAGCACTGTATCGAACAAGATATCTTCTATTCCAGCCTCTTTGGGTACAAGCTGCATTATTATCTCTTTAGTCTCCTTTATACTCCTTCTAACTGAAGGGTCAGTACGTATGACGATCCTCTTCTTGAGCTTCTTGGCTATCTCTTTTGCCAGGTCAGGTTTTTCCACAAGCACTTTAGGATTTTTCACATAGACGGCTATTTCCGGTCCTTCGAACTTCTATTCTTGTTATCTGCACGTCACGTGGCATGAGCTGGCCTGCTATGAATAGTATTAACTTTCTCATTTCACTACGCTTATACAAGGCTTACAATTGCACCCCACATTCCCCTTGAACCTATCAGTGAGACCTTAGGGTGAACATGTCTTCTGGCTCGGGGGCTAGAATGAAGTTTCCGGGGATCGTTTCTCCACCATTCCTCCATCCCAATGGTCTCCGGACTATAGTGGAGTTTGGGCCGAGTGCTCTCCATTATGTAGTATCTGGGGACTTGGCCCGGGGAGGTAGTGGTGTGTGCCTAGGGTGTATGGGGGCTTGCCGTGGCCCCCTCCCCTCTATGGAGGGTAAAAAGGTGAAGCATTATTATGGTTCGTGGTTTTCTCGTTGGTTAGCGTTTGTTTGAGGGAGGTTTGTTCATTCTACTTACCAGGCTTTTGTCATGTGTCGTCTGGTCTCTTGGGCCCTTATATGTTTTTTGTTGTCTGCTCTCCATTTATGGTGTACCATTTCATAATGTTTTTACCTATTACTACGATGTCTACTCCGTTTCCGGAGAATGTGTCTCTTTTTGTTGCTGCGTAGACTGCCCTGTATGCTAGTTTTACGGCTTCGTCTATGCTTAGGTCGTCCCTGTACTGGTCCTCTATTACGCCTATTGCTATGGGGGAGCCGGAGCCCGTGGCTACGTATTTTTCTTCGGTGACGCTGCCGAACCAGTCTATGTTGTAGAGTCTTGGTTTTGTGTCGAAGCCTCCTAGGAGTAGTTGTACGATGTAGGGGTAGAGGCGTGAAGCGTGGAGTATTGCTGATAGATATTCTGCTGCTGCTCTTACTGAGAGGGGGCGCTTTGCTACGTAGCTGTGGTATCGTAGGTGGTTGGATAGCCACTCAGCCAGTACTTGTGCGTCTGCTACCAGTCCTGCAGTGGTTAGTGCCATGTAGTCTACTATTTTTATTATTTTCTTGGTCTTTTTGTGTGCTACGTAGTAGCCGCTTGTAGCTCTTCTGTCTGCTGCTAGTACTACGTAGTCTCTGGTTATGAAGCCTACTGTGGTTGTTCCCTTGAGCGGCTTGAGTGTTTCTGGCTCCGGTCTGCTCTGATAGGGGTAGCTCAGCATTGTGGTGTGTTCACCGCTGCATGTGCGGGTATAGTTGGAGTTAATAACAGTGTATGTGCCTCTGTTGGCGTTAAGGGTTTGGGGAGTATTGATTCATGGCATTGAGCTGCCTAGGCGTATTGTTATTGGTGAGGATGCTCTTGAAGAATTACAAGACATTATTAAGCTTGTTAGGGCTGGAAGTGATGGTTTAGTTCTGGTTGTTACTGGTCCTAATGTGTGGGCTAGGTATGGTGGCAGGTTTATGGATGTGGTTGAGGGGGTTGGTGTTGTTAAGGTTGTTGAGGTTTCTGAGGCTTCTATTGCTGTTGCTGAGAGGGTTGCTGATGGTGTTAGAGGGCGTGATGTTAGTGTTATTGTAGGTTTTGGTGGAGGTAAATCTATTGACGTAGCTAAGTATGTTGGTCATGTGCTTTCCAAACCTGTTGTCAGTGTGCCTACTAGCCCCTCGCATGACGGTATATCTTCTCCCTTTGTTTCTCTTAAGGGTTCTGATAAGCCGTATTCCATTAAGGCTTCCGCGCCTGCTGCGTTGGTTGCTGATGTTAACGTGTTGTCTTCTGCTCCTTTGAGGCTTATTAGGGCTGGTGCTGGCGACCTTATTGCTAAGCTTACGGCTGTTCGTGATTGGAAGCTTGCTCATAAGCTTAAAGGCGAGTATTACGGCGAGTATGCTGCTAAGCTTGCCTTATTGTCTGCTAAGCATGTTATCGAGTATGCTTCGGAGATTGGTAGGGGGAGTAAGGCTGGTGTGAGGGTTTTGGTTGAGGGGTTGATTAGCAGTGGTGTTGCGATGTGTATTGCTGGCTCTACTAGGCCAGCGAGCGGCTCTGAGCACTTGTTTAGCCATGCTCTTGACATGCTTGTTCCTGGAGCAGCTCTTCATGGGGAGCAAGTGGCTCTCGGCACTGTTATGATGATGTATCTTCACGGTGGTAATTGGCTGCGTGTTAAGAGGACACTGAAGCTTGTTGGATTACCTTCCTCGGCTAAGGAGCTGGGTATTCCCGGGAGGGTTATAGTTGATGCGCTGGTTATGGCGCATAGGATTAGACCAGAGAGGTATACTATTCTTGGAGATAGTGGTTTAACGAGGGAGGCTGCGCTGCGGCTTGCATTAAATACTGGTGTTATCGATCAAGTTGATGGAGTCTAGCACCCCTCTCCTTATGGCTGTGGGGTTGCAATCTCCTCTATCTAGGCATCGTGCTATGTTTCTTGATATCTTATCTGCATAATATATGGGTGTAGGCATTCTTGGACTAATTTGTGGTTGTAGGAGAGATAAGATTATTTTTGTGGCTTTCTGAAGTGATATATATGCTCCTGGACTCACGTATATCTTGTTTCTTTTTGACGCGAAGATTATGGTTGCGAGTTTTCTGCTTGCTTTTGGGTCTATGAGCTCGCCGGCTATGCAGGGATATTGTCTGCAGCCTCTTGATAAGCTATATTCTACTCCATAGAGTCTACGCTTTGCTGCGCCTATGGAGGGTTTGCGTAGGGCTAGGCCTAGGTGCGATGCTATGCCAGCATATCTTGGGTGGGCTATTCCGTGGCCGTCCACTAGTACTACCTGGTTTTCACATTTCTCTCTAAGCTCTTGGTAGGCTGTGTAGAGGATTGGTGCTTCTCTAAACGCTAGAAGCCCTGGTATGTATTCTATTGGGGGCTGGCCTACGGCTATGCTATAAGACTTTATGTTTCCATAGGCGTCTGTGAGAGCTGCAACAGCTACTGCACCGTACTTCTTGGAGTAGGATGCGTCTAAGCCTATGAAGCATTCCGGCCTCTCGGTGAGGGAGGGCTTGTTGAGGGAGTCTAATGCTAGTGTGCCTATTCTGTATTGCGCTCGGAGGAGTATGTTCCTTAGAGTATTCCTCTCCATGGGTTTTCTCACAATTTTATGCTCTCCTCTTGGGCTGTAATAGCTTCTCCCCTCCTCTCTAATACCAGCAGGTCTATCCCGTCTCCGGACATAGCGTCTCTTTCTATCGCAGCTCTCACAGCTGAGAGGGCCAGTTCTTTTGCCTCCTCAACTTTCAACGAGTCTTTGTACCCGTTCTCTATTACTCCTATGGCTATAGGTGCTCCGGAGCCTATTGCGGCGTAATCGTCTTCTATTAGGGATCCTAGGGGGTCCATTACGTATAGCTTTGCCTCTCCGCTCTCCTCTATACCTCCTATGAGTATCTCTGAGAGGAATGGATAGTATTTGTACGAGTAGAGTATGGATGCGAGTAGTTTTGATGCTGCTTTCACACTCATTCTCTGGCCAACGGTTATCTCGTGGTAGGATAGTTCGGCTGCGAGGATCTTTGCTAAAGCTTGTATGTCTGCGAAGAGCCCGGCTAGGGCTATGCCTAAATAATTAGTTATCTTATATATTTTTTTCCCGCTCCTGCTCACTATAAAGCCGCCATAGCTTACCCTCCTCTCGGCGGCAAGCACGACAAAACCCTCTCCCCTTATGCCGACAGCCGTAGCCCCGACACCATAGCTCAAAGCACACCCGCCTCGCGCTGGCGGGCTACCCCATAGCGGTTATTATCTTCTCGCCTAGCCCTTCCCTTGTAGTACTCATTATTGTAATACTGGGCTGCCAGTACTACAACACTTTCAGCCAACTCACACACATAGTTATGTTTTTGATGAGGATGCCCAGGAAGGGTGCATGGGCGGAGGCGACGCGGGTAGGGTAGGTGTAGGAGCCTATGAGGGCCAGGGGACAAGTGTTAGAAGTTGCTTCGCGTGACGTATACACATGTCCTTTTTGCGGCTCCAGCAACATTGTGGTAGACTATGCTCATGGCCAGGTTGTGTGTAGGAGTTGCGGATACGTGATCGAAGACACCCTATTCGACATATCACCAGCCGTGCGTAAAGGTGGGCCGTCGAGAGAAGGGAGGACTTTTCGGTATATAAACAACTTGTTCGAGGAGAGGAGAAGCAGAGCGAGACTGGTGCTTGTGAGATCCGAGTACAAGCTGGCTTCATCACTGGGCGAGCAAAACCCGTTCTTTGATGTCTTCAGCGAGGACTACTATATAAGGGAGGCGTTGAGCATACTCTCCAAGAACAAGTGCTTGAGAAAGCTCCTGGCTAAGAGGAGTAAGTTGGAGGCAGCCGCAGCACTGCATGTCGCCATCACCCTGGCCAATAACGATTATCCCCTCCTCTCCGAAATAGCCGAGACCTATGGAGTGGAAAAGAAAGAGGTTAGAAGACTTTTATCGAGGATCAGGAAGTGCCTCGGAATAGAGTCATTCCGCGAACTCCTGGCTAAGAGTCTTCAACAGCAACAATATCAAGCTCCCGCTCTGAAAACCATAACCGGGTAAGGCTATGAGCGGGGAGGGGGACCTATCCTTAAGGGTCCCTTGGCTTGAAAGACACATAGAGCTACAACGCCTGGCAGCACTAGCTAAAAGAATCCAATCCATACATGTAGCAACTAGTGACGAGATAGTAGAGATGGCTGGGAAACGTTACAGAAAGCTTCGGCAACGTAGGAGAGGTAGTAGGGGAAAAATAGAGCTCGAGCTTAGAAGGCTCGAAACAGTATACACCATCGCGTACTCCAAGCTCAAGGAGGCAGCGAGAATGCCCAGCATAAAGGAGATGGGAGACTACCATAAAGCCCTACTGGAAGCCTTTATAGGAATAGACGCATACAGCAGAGCACTAAGACAACTCAAGAAGGGAGTGGGACTTGTAAAGAAATTCTGGGACGAGTACAAGCTACTCATAACCACCTCAAACAATCCAAGGGAAGCAGCGAGATTTAGGAAGGAGGGCTGCGGCAGAATACTCTCAGTGGTAAGGAGGCTCAACAAGCACCTGAAACTACTCTCCGAGGTTAGACGGGAACTCGCAAAAACCCATGTAATAGCCGAGGGCCTACCCATAGTAGTTGTAGCCGGCATACCCAACGCCGGAAAATCAACCCTGGTCTCGAAACTCTCAACAGCCAAGCCAGAGATCGCAGAATACCCCTTCACAACAAAGCAAATAATAGTAGGCAAAGTAACGACGAGAACACCCCACTTCTACATAGTAGACACGCCGGGAATACTGGAGAAAGCACCTAGCAAGTACACGCCCATAGAGAAGAAGGCCATAGCAGCACTAAAGAGCCTACCAGACATAATACTCTTCCTGGTAGATGCCTCACCCAGCCCGGCAAGCGGCATACGGGAGCAAGCCAGACTCGCAAGTGAGATAGCAGAACTAGTAGACAAGAAATTTACGAGACTCATGATCGCCATAAACAAGATAGACCTAGCCCCCCAGGCTGTCGTAAAAAAAGCGGAGGACGTGCTAGTAAAAGAGTTAGAGGGCGTAAGTAGTAGCAGACTCTGTAGAAGAGAAGCCACGAGAATTTCTGCGCTCAAAGGAGTAGGGCTGGAACAGCTAATAGACCACATTCTAGAGTGCTTACGGGCTACAACCCCCTGGATCTTCGCCTAGCAGCCCCCAACTACCTCTTAAAGCACACACCCCTAACCCTCAACACGAAAGGCTTACCTCTTACACCGCCCTCGACAAACTCCAGCTTGGCCTCTGGAACCATAAGCTCCACAACCTTAATACTGGTTTCAGCGTGAAGCGAAAGAGAGGCCCCTCCCAAGATGCTTTCACCGCACGCCAGGGCTGCATAGGGTATAAGCATGTCTGAGGCATGTCTATCCAACGCCATACCCGTCCTAATATCTTCGACAAGCTTGTTCGCAGCCTCTCTGCCTACTTCCTCAGCAGGCTTCCCCCTAGCTCCCAGGGAGTCACTACCTAAAACACTGTTCTCGGCCACAGCCCACAATACTATACCACTCCCAGGCCCGAGATGGGGATCACGGCCCGGCTCATACCACTCAAGAGCAATGTCGACAGGAACATTCAGGGAAGCCGCCAACACATCCCTAGCCGCTCTCGCCTGTCTCTCAGCCACATGCTTAGGTAGACGCACAGCATGACTAATCCCCTCAATAAACCTTAACCTACCACGCTCACGCAATGCAACGCTCCTAAACATGCGCGGAGGCTTCTCGACCCTAACCCTAACAATTCCTCCTCCACGAGGATAGTGTCCCCTCCTCTTAACAGTCAAGGTGAACACAAAACCCATGCGGGACAAGAGCCTAGACAAGACGTGGCGAAAATAGTCGACGGGAGGACTCCAGGGAACATCAGTGCCACCGCGCACTTCAACCTCAACGCCAGAATCCATGAAAGCAAGCACCGGCAAGGCAGCCTGCAGCACGAGCGTAACACTACCAGCCGTGCCCACATTAAACGAGAAACTCCCCGAACGAAGCCTGCCAGGATAAAACTCTAGAACCGTAGAGCCGAGAGCCAATCCCTTAACGCGCGCAGAACTAAGCTCAGCGACAGCCCTCACAGCAGTCATATGCTGGCGCTGAAGCCCAGGGCGAGGACGCTTAGCCCTAATATTAAACACCCTCACAGGCTTCCCGAGAAGAGCTGATAGCGAAATAACAGTCCTTAAAATCTGGCCACCACCCTCACCGATACTCCCATCAACCTCGACCAAACCCATAACTAATCACCCAACGCAACCTCCCTTAACCTCTCCACGCCCCTAATACTCTCAATAAACTCGGCAACACTCCTAGGAACCAACGCCTTCCAGTCACCACCCCTCAACATAAGCTCACGAAGCCTTGTAGCACTATAAAGGCCCCTATTAAACAAGGGTGGCATGACAACACGATACCCATACTCACGGAACAACCTCACAACAAGAGGATTCCGGGAGATTACAGCATCAAAACGAGGCAGCAAGAGCTCAAGATACCTTACCCACACATGATTCATAGCGATATCGCTAACAGGAACAATAAAAACCCTCCTAAGATCGATACCCATCTCCCTAAGACCACGCACAATCATCTCAAACCTCTCGCCAGCAGTAAAAGGGTTCCTAACAGTATGGCTCTCCTGGGCAGACCCAATAACCACAATAACCTCCTCAAAACCCCCCTCGCCCAAAGCCCATTTAACCACGCTAAAATGGCCAAAATGCGGCGGTTGAAACCTGCCTACAAACACGCCCCTCAACCCATAACCCCAGACATCCGCTAGCCCCTAACCAAAAGACTAGAAAACCGAGACGCCCTACATCCCAAGCAGTAGGAAGAGGCTATAGAGGCGGTAGTCATCATAAGATAAGGGATGAAGCCCTTGACCACCATGCCTAAGCTAATAGAGCTAGAGCTAAACAAAGCATATAAACATATAGAAAACACAATTAAACAGGAAAAGCTTGAGAAAACACTATCGAAACACCCCTGGCTACACCCACACCAAGCAGCTAGATACCTTACACTCCTAGGAGACGAAGCAGAAGAACTATTTTCGACAACAGAGAAAGAAATAATGAAAACCATAAGAGTAAACACACTGTTAACAACACCAAGCAGACTGGAAAAAAGACTCAGAGAGAAAGGCTTCAGAACACGCCCACACCCATACATCTCCTACGGCATAGTAGTGGTGGAGCAGCCATACTCTCCAGGAGCAACAATAGAGTACCTGCTAGGATACTACACGATACAAGGTCCAGCATCAATGCTAGCAGTACCAGCACTAAAACCCGAAGAGGCGAAAGAAAAGCCCATAGTAGACATGTGCGCGGGAGCAGGAATAAAAACAACACAGATATCCCAGCACAACCCCCACCACACCATAATAGCGCTAGACACAAACCGCAGAAAACTAGCAGCACTAAAAAACAATGCATCAAGACTAGCAGCAGCAAACATCATAGCCGTAAACATGGATGCACGAAAAACACCAGAACACATAAAGGCAGAAAAAATACTCCTAGACGCGCCCTGTAGCGGAGAAGGCCTACTACCCTTCCCAGCCCGCAGAAGAAAGAGAAGCTTCAACGACATAATATCGAGAACAAAAATCCAATACAGCCTACTCGAAGCAGCAGTAAAAGCACTCACAGAGGAGGGCACACTAGTCTACTCAACATGCAGCCTTGCAGTAGAGGAAAACGAATATGTAATTAGCCTAGCAATAAAAAACAGTGACATCGAAGCATCACACAACCCCCTCCCCGGTGAGCCCGGAGTGGAAGACTACGCAAACCTACCAATAGATCCACGAGTAAAAAACGCCTGCAAGAGATTCTACCCACACATACACCACACAGAGGGCTTCACAGTATGCATACTAAGGAAAAAATAAAATGCACAATAGGCCTCACAGAACCACTAGCCACACTACTCCAATGCTACACTACAAAGGAGAACATAGGCAAGCTAAAAGAAAAAACAATAACGTGCACGGCAAGGAAAACAACACAACCATACTCCTACATCTTCGTAATGACCATAGAGGCTGCGAGAATAAAACAAATACCACAACTACTAGCCAGCCTAGAGACAAACAACGTAGTTACAATAGGGATACAGGTAGCAATAAACCCGGCAGGTAACAAGCTAATCCCAGCACTAGGGCTACTATCAATACTGAGGAAAGCCGAAATAAAACCAATAAAACACTATGCAAGAGTCTCAGATAAAGCAGCCACCCTATACACCTATGGAAGAGACATACTACCAAGCTCAATAATAGAGCTAAACATAAACGAGAAGTGTAAGGATAAACCAGTCATAGTACTGACGAGAGAATGGGAGCCCATAGGCTATGGCCATATACAACCCACTGATCAAGGAGTATTAATCCGGAACAGCCTAGACATAGGATGGTACCTCAGAAGCGGGGTGTAGAAACCGGCATGACCCTGCAAGAGGGCGAGTTTGCGCTTGTCGAATACACACTCAAGGTAAAGGAGACAGGAGAGATTATAGAAACAACGGACAGAGATGAAGCAAAGAAAGCAAATATTTACGATGAAAAAGAAAGGTACGGGCCGAGACTAATCATCGTAGGCGAGAAACGTGTAATACCGGGGATAGAGGAGGCTATAAGACAGCTCAATGAAGGAGAAGAAAAAGAAGTGGTCATACCCCCCGAGAAGGGATTCGGGAAAAGAGACCAGCAGAAAATAAAGATCATTCCAAAAACACAGTTCATCAAAAACGGCATAGTGCCAGAGCCAGGCAAAATAGTCGAAATAAATGGGAAACTAGCAACAATTAGGGCAATCACCGGCGGAAGAGTCATAGTAGACTTCAACCACCCCCTCTCCGGTAAGACCCTATGGGCAAGAGTGAAACTAGTCAAAATACTGAAAACACCCCCAGAAAAACTACAGCACCTACTGCTGAGAAGACTACCCTCCCAGATAGGCGTTGACGACGTAAAGGTAGAGTATGATGCCAAGGAGAAGTACGCGCGCATAGTATTCAACGAGAAATCGTTGCTGGTGCCGGAAATGCAGACTATAAGACGCATAGTGGTGGGTGAGATAGCAAAGTACATG
Organism: Hyperthermus sp.; assembly: GCA_003978665.1. Taxonomy (GTDB): domain Archaea; phylum Thermoproteota; class Thermoprotei_A; order Sulfolobales; family Pyrodictiaceae; genus QNYQ01. The sequence goes on along the minus strand of QNYQ01000016.1, from coordinate 13,586 downwards.
AGGCCCGAAGTAGACAAGATAGACTTCATAGACCACGTTGAGTACGGCAGCAAGAAGGGCGAGAAAGAGGAGGCTTCTACCCAGCAAGCCTAGAGAGCATTAAACGGTACTCCTCCACTAAATCCCTCTCCTCAATCTCGCCTAAAGGCTCTTTTTCACGCCACGCACGCCCCTCAAACCGGAAGAACTCAACACTGGGATCAAGCCAGCATGAGGGAGGCAGCCCAGCTTTCACACATGTTTCTGCCAGAAAGGTCTCCTCATCCCACAAGTACTCTAGGGGTACGTCAGGGAGGAGGAGACCCTGCAAATACCCCTTCCTAGCAACGAGCCCATGCAATCCTATTGTGAAGGAGCGTATCCTCAGGGCGGGCTCCTTTGGCAGCTTCTCTAAAGGACCTAGCACAGTCACCTCAAAGGTCACTCTCCCGAGCTCCTGGCGGGTGAGGGGCGGGAACCTTGGATCCCTAAATGCTGCTTCAATAGCAACCTCGATGACGGAGTCGATAAGGGGCTTTATGGGGGTCACATGGCCTATACAGCCCCTAAGCTCCCTATGTTCATAGCTATGGAAGGTGGTTATGGTTACGAATGCTGCACCCGGCCTAAACACTATGCTAGGCGCATCAGAGGGGGCGGGTAGGGGTCTTCCATGATCAAAATAGTACTCCACAGCTTTCCGCGCAATCCTAACAAGAAAGCTAGCATCCTTAAAGCCGAGCTCACTAGGCTTAACAGACTTCAAGCAAGCCACCCCCTACGGCAATGCCCAGGTCAGCTAGCCCCAGTGACGTCCACGCCCTTTAGGGGAGGCAGCCACCATGACTAATACACCATTCCACGACCTCTCTAATAGCCTCGCCGGGTTCACGCCAGGGGTAAGCGTTAACACTCACATACCTGCTCCTAATAGTGTATCTTGACTGAACGCTGATCTCGGGAGGAAAGGCCTTGGCGGCTAGCGCCTCTGGAAGAGGCAGCCTGAGCATATACTTGGTTTTCGAGAGTGAATCGGCAACCAGCATGTGTAGTTTCTTAAGCTGAAGACGCCATGGAGCTATGTTAAACCAGCCACACGCAGGAAGCTCGCCACTTGAGCGTGAACCTCTTATAAAGCTCCTTGCAAACCCGAAAACGTCAGATGCTGGGGTAAGGTGGATGTTAAGCCCGCTGTTTAGCAGGATCCTTCTCCTCGCCAGCTTATAGAGGATGCCCCACTCCCTATGATACGCGCCCCTACCCGCAAGGAGTCCTAGCCTAAACAGCGCTACCCTACCCCCATAATCCCTGCAGAGCCTTAGAAGCCTGCGCTCTCCCTCAGCCTTAGACCTGCCTGCATCACTTAACTGCCTGCAACCAGCCAGGTGAAACTCCTCCTCATAAACAATGCCATCAGCCGCGCATCGCTGCGGGTCTCCCAGTGCGAGCACGCTACTAGCAAATACTATGGTAGTTTCGCTGCAACTCTCCATTAGGCCCTCGCCCCAAACCTCTGGGATATAGGTGTTGGACTCGTATAGCTGGCTAGGTGTGCCCGTCAACCTTCCTACCAGAAGGTAGGCTAAACGAGGACATCCAATGTCTGCAACAAGCTCCTTCACATACCTTTCCTCATCAAGCCTGGGCAGAACAATTACCTTTCTAGCTCTGTCAACTACTATTCTGTATATTCTCGGCCTCTTCCCAATACTGGCGCGGCGCGTTACAACATATACTTCATCATTGTGGCGCGAGTGGTAAACTACACCGTTAAGTCCCAGGTAGCCTACACCGCCTACCAAGAGAATCTTCACAACACTCTAACCCCGGGGAAAGTCCTAGTGCCCCGTCTCCTAGCCCTCCCACAAGGGCTCAACTATAACCTTCCTCGCCATCCCCCTGCCAATAGCTATTATAGTCCCCCTAACCCTGACCAGTATGGGGCCACCATAATCCATCACAACCTCTACCAGCGTGCCCGGAGTCAACCCCATTTCGGCGAGCCTCCTCAAAGCCCTGGTGCCAGCCTCAAGCCCTACCACGCGTGCCCTAACACCCCTAGGAAGCTCGTCAAGAGTTATTCTCCGCGGCCTCAAAACACTCTACTCCCCGCTACAAGCGTCTAGAAAGCCCGGCTCCCGGTTATTATATGAACCGTGATGCAAGCAGGCCAGCCGACACGGCCAGCTTGCGCTGGTTCGAGCCTCCATGATCATTCCTAATAATGGTTGATCTGGGGAATGGTGGCTAGAAGATGAGAGTGAGGGTCCTCGGCATAAACGGTTCCCCCCGCAAGTACGGTAACTCTGCGCGGATGCTACTAGTTGCCCTTCACGCGGCCAGGCGCCTCGGCGCCTCAACCACAATCATACACCTCTATGACTACAAGATTGCACCCTGCCAGGGCTGCTACTCCGATAGCCCCTTGGAGTGTTACTTCCCAAAACACGGCTGTCCTATACTGCGCGGCGAAGACGAGTTCAAAAGGCTTGCAGAAGCCATACTCTCAAGCGACGTAATACTGGTCTCTACTCCCGTATACTGGTTCAATGTATCCGGCCACCTTAAAACACTCATAGATAGGCTTACAGCGCTAGAGAACATGATCCATCACACTGGGAGAAGCCTGCTTGAAGGTAAAGTAGCCGGCCTCATGGCCGCTGGCGAAGAAGCAGGAGCAGCAGCAGCCCTCTCGTGGCTCGCATTGACCTTCAACATGATGGGAGTCCATATACCGGCATGGGGCACAGCCTACTATCATGGAAGGGGAGACGTGCTTGAAAGCAAAGAAGCCGTCAACGACTCCTACAACGTCGGCAGGGTAGCTGTGATCGCATCAACCCTTCTAAAGGGGAAGGGAGCTGGAGTAGAGCATGAATGGTACGTGAGACTCGGCGAGAGTGACATGAAGGAGATCGTAGGTCTTGTAAGGGCTGAGGTGGAGAGGCTTAAGTCGGAGAGCAGGGTGGCGAGGCCTTGGATACAGTGACCATAGGCCCCCTATACCTAGGCGAGGAAGGAATAATCGTGCACGGCGGTGTCGGCGGCTGGAGGGGAATAGCTAAGGTTAATGAGGTGCTAGATGCTGTAAGGAAGGCTGTGTCGCAGACTAACCTCAACAACCCCTTCACAGCAGTCGTAGAAGCTGTTAGGCTGATGGAAGATAGCGGAGTACTAAACGCGGGCCTCGGCAGCACACTAAGCATTGATGGCAGAATACTAATGGATGCTGGCGTGATGTCTGGCGGGGGACGATGGGAGACCAGGGCGGGGGCTGTTGCAGCCGTAAGCTATCCACGCAACCCAATAAGATTGGCTGCATGGATAGCACACAACCTCAGCCACATACTGCTTGTCGGCATTGAAGCAGACAGGCTAGCCGCGGCACTGGGAATGGAGAAGCATCCAGGACCTACAGAGAGGGCTTTAAACATGTGGAGGAGGCTAAAGGAGAAGAAAAAGATACCCAGCCAACTACTAGAACTCTATGGAGACACCGTGGGAGCGGCAGCTGTAGTAGGAGGCGAGACAGCAGCAGCGGCAAGCACGGGAGGATTACCGCTGAAGCATCCGGGCAGGATAGGAGACACGCCTATACCAGGCTCCGGCTTCTACGCCCTAGACAATGTTGGCGCATGCTCGGCTACAGGGATAGGAGAAACAATACTGTTAAGCCAGGCCTGCAGCCGAGTAATAAACTTAATGAGTAGAGGATTACCAGTAGTAGAAGCCGTAAAGGAGATAGTGAAAAGGCACACATCAGACTACGGGCCAAACACCATAGGCATCATAGCAATCGACCACAAAGGCTACGCTGCAGCAGCAACAAACGCGGAGTCAATGCCCATAGCCTACGCAGGCTCCTCCACAGCACCTACAGCCACAATCCTAGCCCCCTCATCCCCCTGAAGGCAGAGTGAAAAAATAAAGAAGCCTCGCCGCCCCCGAGACACCTCCACCGGGATAGGAAGGAAGGATGGAGGTTGTAGCGCGATGGAGTACATCTACGCGAGCCTCCTACTCCACTCGGCCGGAAAGGAGCTCTCAGAGGAAAAGCTGAGGAAAGTATTGGAGGCAGCTGGCATAGAGGTTGACGAGGCACGGGTCAAAGCCGTTGTCGCGGCACTAAAGAACATAGACATAGACGAGGTGGTCAAGTCAGCCACAGCAATGCCAGTAGCACCAGCGGCCGTGCCGGCAGCGGCTGCACCAGCAGCGGCTGAAGAGAGGAAAGAGGAGGAAGAGGAGAAGAAGGAGGAGGAAAAGAAGGAGGAGGTGAGCGAGGAACAGCTCGCAGCAGGCCTCGAAAGCCTCTTCGGCTTCTAGCGGGCCCCGCAGCGCTGAAAGCGTTAAACGCTGCCGCAGCAACACTACTTGTTTTTACATGGCGAACTTCTCGCGGCCAATCCTATCCTCCGTAGACCTTAAGGCTGAACACCCTGGTATAGTTCTTGGCTGCTAATGTTATGTTGCCTTATCGCCGATATCATTTTTAGGAGAGGCTTAGCGTAGGCGTCGTAGAGGCTTCTGAGCAGCACGCTCACGATCCTGCCTGGCCTCTCCCAGTCTACCTTCCGCTCGGCCGGGAGAAACTCCTCTATGATAGCTGGCTTGATCGAGGCGAGCTTGTGATAGGCGTTTACTATGCTCATACAAGGCTCCAGGAGCTCATACGCGATGTACTGGTATGTCGTTTTGGCGAATTCGTCGAGACCCCTCTCCCTCGTCCTAATGTATTTCTTGAGTAGCAGGTTTATAGAATTGATTGTAGAGGTCAAGTGGGGAAGCCGCGCTAGCTGCTCTGTAGGAGGAAGATCAGTCAGCTTATCAACGAGTCTCTCACCTATACGCAGGGAGTACGTTATTATCCATTGCGGTATGAGAAGTGGAGGAGAGATGTCTAAGTACATCTTAACCATCAACTCTTTCAGCCTGGTATTAAAGTAGGTGACGATGCCCAAACTCTTGTCATGCGACCTCACCTCCTCCTCAACCTCGCTGCAGAATGAACTAAGCCTCCTAACCCTGCACTCCTCCTCCCATCTAATCCAGGAGAACACTACGTTAACGATAGAGGCAGCATAGACTACCGCTAGATCCCTGTACACGCCAAGCTCTACTAGTCTAACTACATTATCAAGCTCCTCTGAGCGTAGAGAGGAAACCACGCTATAGAGGAATCTTGAGAGCTTGCTAACGCTCGAAGAGCCCTGTGAAGCTTGCAATTTCAGCCTCCAGTGGAGTGAAGGCCATACCAGCTCGAATTAAAAGAGGGGTTGCCCCGGGGCTCCTAGCGTAGAAACTTCTCCTCCATCTCCTGCACGTAGCGTGTACTCTCTCTCACGTCAACGAAGTATTCTGCAGCCTTCTTAACGTCCTCGGCTAACACCTTGGTTCTTCCCTCCCTTTCTGCAATGATCCTGGCAGGCTCCATGAGCTGCATAGCATAGCGCAGGCTGCGCTCCTCGCCTATCTTCGTTAGAAGCTCCAGAGCCTCCTCGGTCAAGGGCACCTCCTCTTCATCAGCTCTTATACGGAGTATCTCCCTTATCTCCTCTGCAGTGTACGGTCTTGTTCTTATTATGAGTAGTCTATCAAGAAGGTCAAGGGGCATGCCGTGCGGAGCCTCTATGTCGGTGCCCCTTATCTTGGTGAAGCCCCTGTTCGTTGCCAGTACTAGAATAGGGACGAACTCGCTCTCCTCAAGTGTTCTCGTGAGAAAGCTGTAGGCCTCTATGTCAAGCATGTGTGCGTCATCTATGAATAAGACGCCGGGCACGAGCTCTGCTCTACGCTCCGAAAGCAGCTTCTTCACGCTCTTATCGACGTGCTGTCTCACCTCGTCAGGTATCTCCTTTGATGCGGGTACGCCGAAGAGGCTTAGCACAGCAGCTTGTTGCGCAGCCTGGCTCAGGTCAAGCGCGTGGAGAGACAATGTGTACACGATCTCCTTGTCCTTCTTGACCGGGCCACTTGGTATGTCAACGCACTTGTAAACCTCGACGTCATACCTCCTCTCTTCCTTGCCGCAAGCCCTCCCAGACTTATGCACCTCCCCCGTTTTAGCGTCAATCCATATTACATCGCCTCTCCTAACCCTCTGCTGCAGGAGCTGTACGGCTACTTCCTCGCCTACTCTCAGCGTTACCCTATCATCCTTAGTCTCTAATACTAGCTCGGCCTCCCTGGGCAGCCTCGCATATGGGTTGAATGGATGCTTGACGAACCCAACCTTGATCTTTCTCACAACACCCTCATAGACCAGTTTCACCTCGCGGAACCTGACACCTATAGCTCTACGTATAGCCTGCTTGAGCAACTCCGTCTTCTTAATCTCAGAGCTATATATCTCCGAGCCCGCCATAGCCACGAAGGGCGTGTCTTCGCCCAGCTCACGAGCCATGCCGACAGCTATAGCAGTCTTCCCGGTACCGCTCGGCCCAACGATAAGGACTCCACGCCCAGCCATCTTGCCGTCACGAATCATCTTCACAACGATCCCGGCAGCCTCCCTAGCCTCCACCTGCCCCACAAGCCCGTCTCCAACAAACTTCGCTCTCCCCTTCTCGTCAAGCCCGAGACCCGTTATGTGGCTGTGAGCACTCACCCTCTTCATCTCCTGCTCGGCCGGCTTAACCTCCCTTATCTCAGCCATTAGCCATCCCCTCGCCCTAAAGCCTAAGGGAGCTATGGAACTTCCATCTTCTCCTTGTCAAGTAGGGTAGCCTTGCAGGGCTTACTTCTACAAAACCTTTTCTCCCGAGCCTCAGCGTAAGCCTGGCTAGCTCCTTTCAACACTACCCAGCTCTCTTTTAGCTTCGCTAAGCAAGTCTACAACCTTCTCGGCTTTACCCTCATAGCCCTTTACGGCGTAGACCGCAACCCTCCAGAGGCCGAGCTCAGCCAGCTTAGCCACCCTGGATGATTCAGGGCCTTGGCCTAGAGGCTTAATTCTCCCCTCCTTCCTATAGAACATGTTCACTTGGCCGAAGCTTACAACATCAGTCTCCAGGGGCCTGACGATCACAAGTGGGTTCTCCCTCTGAAACTCGACAACATCCCTCAACAACTCGTCAACATTGCCCGCAACCCTGGCGCCCTGAAGCACGGCACGATAAGCTGACCACAGCCTTCGATCCTCGATCACAGAGACTACTCTTGGATGCCTCCTCCCCAGCAGCATTTCAGCCAGAAGCCTGGTATCTTCACCTGCCCCTAGGACACCGTGGACTATGCTCCTCAGCACATTAAGCACTTCTATATCATCCAGTCTAGCCCATAGGTCTAAGGCATCCCTGCGCATCCTTTCCAGATCTACAGGCAAGGGGATGGCTATCGTGGAGGAGCCGGTCTCATCCCCCACACTGATAATGCCGTCGCGTGCCATTAGGCCGAAGAGGCGGGCGTAAAGGGAGTTGTAGGCTTCTACAACTCTATGCTGATAGACCTCTCTATGCATGTAAAACCTTGCCAGGAGGAAGCTCTCAACAATGCTAAGCCCTTTATCCATCACTGCTATACTGCACGAGTACTCGGGGCTAACTCCTATACTATACCCGCCTCCATTATCCTCCCTATACTCGATCTCCATCGGCGTGGCCAGGATCACTCTAATCAAGCGGTCAGCATCAAATACACCGTAGCGGACGCCCGCGTAGATGCTGTCGCGCAGCAGGTAGTCGACACGATCTATGTCAAGGCCACCGGCTAAAAGCCTGTTAAGGATACTCGTCACACACCAGCTGGTGGCAAACACGCTAATACCCTTGCCGCCTGAGACTCCCCGTAGAATGAGCGACAGGTCGTCTGCAACACTGCTTGTGAAAACAGGCTCAATGCCGTAATCCTCAGCGATACTGGCTACGAGCGGGATTAAGCTATAGGTGTACTCTTCGTGGCGTGGGGGAACACGCTCAAAGCCTTCAACCTCAAACACGCTGCGCGCCTCAAGAATACCAGCCTCGGACGCGTGGCTGAAGGGCAAATGGCCTATGTCATGTATGAGCGAAGCCAGCTGAAACATTTCGACAGAGTTTAAAAGAGCCTCGGCGAGATCCATGCCGGGTGCATGGCTATAGTAGAGCCTAGTGTTTCCGGCAACAAACGATAACACCTCGCGGGCTAGATGGGCGACGCCTAGACTATGGTTAAACCTAGAGTGCTCCATCCCATGGTAGACAAGGTTGGCGAACGCTGTCTGCCGGATCCATCTAAGCCTCTGGACAACCCACACGTCAACCATGCTGGCCACGGAGTCACAGAGGTCGCAGTAGCCGTGCACGGGGTCCTTAAAGCTCTTAACACGCCCGCAGTGTATTCGAGCCAAAGCCCAAGACACTCCCCGGGGGGTCAGAAGGGCCCGGGGCTTAGCTTAAAATATGGCCACTTAAACCCCTACGCTCATCCCGGGGCAAAGGCTATGCCTAAGAAGAGGCAGAATAGGGGTAGGCACAAGGGGGCTAAAGGCCACACGAAAACAGTCCAATGCGACAACTGTGGCAGGTTAATACCGAGGGATAAAGCAATATGTGTAACCAGGTGGTACACGCCAATAGACCCCCAGCTGGCCAGGGAGCTGGAGAAGAAGGGAGCAATAATAATGAGGTACCCGGTCGAGAAATGCTACTGTGTGAGCTGCGCAGTACACTATGGCATAGTAAAGGTGAGGCCTGAAGAGGAGAGGAAAGTGATCAAGGGCCCGGTAATCTAAGCAGCAACCAGTAGTGTCTGCGAGGGGAGACTCCCAAGGCGCAAGCCTCTTTTCGGAGGAGCCTTGGGCAGCGGTAGACGCGGGAATGAACGCTCATAGGATGGGAGGCAGCGTATGCACGGTCCTCTCATCCCTCCCGAGGATAACATGGCTCCTCTACGCTACACTACCGCCAGCCCAGCAGCTGCCGCGTAGGTGGAGTGGCCTAGTCAACTACGGGAGACTGGACATTGCGGCCCGAGGCCTCCTCGCCGCCCTCTATCCTACAGGCAGATACAACGGCAGCGCCCTACTCCTCCACATAGACACGGGTGGTGGAGGAGAGCAGGCCACAATAATCTTCAATAAACAATGCCTGCCCGAGACAATGCACTACGAGCATGAATCATCACAGCTACTCCTCAACGCGCTAAGAAAAAACAAGTGCCCCGTAACACATGCGACACTATCCCGAATACTAATCTGCATGAAACAACACGGCTACACCAGGATCCTCCTAAAAGAAGGTGCAAAACCCCTACACACGCTGAAAAAGATATGGGGCAGAGAGAAGATATTATTCATTATAGGCACACGAGAAGATCCGCCAATCCATGCAGCACACCACGCAGACCACGTTGCAAGCATAGGCTGCCACGCCTACCTCACAACATCAGTAATAAGCTACATAAACCTACACATTGCAAGCATAGCCGGCGGAGGGGATGAGGAGGGTTAAAAGCGGCAGACCACCATCACGCCGGTTAGCGCGTAGAAGAGGAAAAGGGGGATGAGCGAAGCCAGGCTCCCGACCCACCAACGATTCAGAGGGGTTTTTGGAGTGGCATAGCCTAAAACCCCCACGCTTATAAGCAGCCACCGCGCTCCTCCACTATGATAGAGTGGTGGGCTCTTGGAACCCCTAAAGCCCGCTCCCCAACACATGCTCGGCCTAGCCCTACCAGAACCCTACAGGGTAGCCTCCCCCATACGCGGAGCCAGCCTGGTCAGCGAGCTCGCAGAAGCCCTGGTACTAGCACACGAGCTCGACGGGGTAGTGGCCCCGCCAGGCTGGTGGGGCAAGAGGATCTGCAGGCTTCTCGACTCAAAATGCTCCGTAGCCAGCACGCCAGGAGAAGTAGCAGTCCTAGGAGCCGAGATACTAGAGGCCATAATGGACGGTTCCACACCCACCCTCACGATACAGGGAGACAGGAGAATACTCAGCTACTATATAGACACGAGGAAATCAAGAATACTCTACCTTGGCGCACGCAACACCAACAGAGAACCCAATCACACCCGAAGCCAAAAGACCATAGAAGGCTAGTCAACCCCCTACACGACGCTTCTCTGGAAAACCCTCAGCTGAAAATGCATGCTCCAGGTATCATGCCATGATACACGTCTATGACTAGCAGTTTTGTCTGAAGTTTGCGTGGGCTGATACGGCTAGGCTATACTGCAATGTTGTTACACCGATTAAAGTCTCACGGCATACTCCTACAACATGGGGCTACAATGGGTCAACACGCTCGAACCCCACTTATGGTGCTTTTTAGTCCTATGCACTCCGCGACCTCCAGGCAACCCTTCGACGTGTCTTCGTCTCTCTTCCTAGTAGCCTGCCTAGAGGCGTGAGCCCCTCCTATGTGTTCTCTCTCCAAGGGCTTCCAAGACTCTCCTCGTGTTGTGATGTTGGATGGCGTCCATGTAGCTTGATTAACTCTACACACCTCGTGGACCACCACTCCTAGCATTCTAGCAACCCTGGCTTGCCGGGTGTCGGCGGTTAGGAGCTCTCCCTTGCTTAGCGCCTGCGCTATGTATAGTGCATCGTACACTGTCACACTGTTCTCGAAAGCTATTCTTACAGCCTCATCCAGGTAGTTTTCCTGGGGCTCTAATACCACTACATCGCCTATAAGCATCTTCAACACCCTATAGAGCTCTAAGGCTAGGCTAGCATCTATCCTGCCATGCACTACGGAGTGTTTCCAAACAGCGTTCGCAACCTCCTTGACGACATAGCTCACCGAGTACACTCCACGCTCCAAATACCTCTCAACACTACGCCACCCCTCTTCGCGAAGCAGGTACTTTGCCAGCGCGGAAGCATCAACCACTATCACGATCCTCCCTCACATACCCGGCCGCAGTGCCGCGCAGAGCCTCCGGAAGCCTCTCTATAACCCTCCTAGCCTCCTCCAACACACGCTTCCTACGCAGCTCCCTAACCCTCTCCTCAAGGAACCTCCTAATCTCCTCGCTCCAGTTAACATCGCCACCCAGCCTCCTCATCTCCTCCCTAAGCCTCCTCGGCACCCTAACACTAATAACCACACTCAAGGGAACAAGCCACCCTCCAGCCCGTAGCACATACAGCACAGAGGTAACGTATTACATTTACCCCGCGCCCACGCACTACGAGGCCAGGCACGCCCTTATAGACGGCGGCGGGAGGCCAAATACTAGATCAGCTTCAGAAACATAACCTACACGCCGAGGTAAGAGAAGACTTGGAGAACAAGGCATTCCCTGAGATCGCTGAGAAGACGCCCGTGGCTAGAAGTGGCTAGTAACGATAGACGTATGATGGCTAAGTGGCCTCCGGAGGCCGCGTGATACTTGGCGAGAAGCAGCGGATACAATTGCACGCGCGGCCAGAAGCCTTATTCCCGAGTTAAGGCCTATGTAACTAGGCAGTGCTGCCGAGAACAAGTCCGCTACGGCAGGCAGCCTAGACATATTGATTACCACATCATATGACCTGAACCCCGAGGCAGAGAGACTCAGGATAAATATAAGATTATTTTGAAGATACTCGGCGAAGACCTATCCCCATATTTATCCAGCAGGCGGACCCCCGCACGGCGGGACCTCATAGATTCTCAAGGGGTACAGGAGACATGTTTGAGAGGATAATGAAGCTAAATACTGAAATCCAAGTAACATCATCCCCGTCACTAGCCTGTGAAGGACAATGAACCATAGCATACAGCATTGCTCGGTGCTTCATCTCCCTCGCTTGCTGTCCCCCCACCAGCTAATACATCCTGGCTCCCAGAGACCCGGTGAGTAATACAATCCCGCCAAGCACCATAGGCCATAGAATAAGCAGGCACACCACACACAAGCCCAGGAAACCACGGCCCCAAGTCTCCTAGGGGCACTTTTCCCCCAAGGACCCCCTGCAGGGGGTGCTCTGAGGCGTGAGACGCATAGAGGAATACAGGTTAATGGTTACGAGGAGCAAGTGGTTCCTGGAGCTGGCCAGAGAAGCCCATCAGAAGCAACGATACGACATAGCGGTGTTCCTAGCTGAGCAGGCAGTCCAGCTTCGCATAAAAGCAGCACTTCTCCACCTAGCAGGGTACCATCCAAGAATCCATGGAATCCGACTGCTACTAGGAGAGCTGCGAAGGATAAGTGGGAAAGAAACCGGGGATAGAATAGAGGAGTTCATTAGGGAGCACCGGTCCCTCCTATCAGAGCTAGAAGACGCCTACCTTATTGCAAGATACGCCCCCAAGCAGTATGACCGCGAAGACTCCGAAGCACTCATAACAATAGCCGAGAAAACACTCTCGCTCATAGAGAGGGTAGAGGGAGGCGAAAGCCGTGAGCCTGCTAGCGGAAAGGGCTAGAATGCTACGTGAATGGAGAGAATGGATACAGGGAGTAGTAGAAGCCATTAAGCAGCTATACCCTGATGCAGAAATCTACGTAATAGGCAGCATCGCTGAGGGCAACTATACCGCGTCAAGCGACCTCGACCTACTAGTGGCCACGAGCAAACCCCCCCAAACACCGCGCGAAGAGGCAGAGACCAAGACCAGGATCGAGGAACTAGCAAACCTCCCAGTACACCACCCGCTCGAGATACACTTCGTGTACAAGGAGAGGAAAGAGACGTGGCTCAAACACTCGAAAAACGCGATAAGACTCGCCTAGCGTCACCAGAAACGTACCGATAAGACCCGATAACAAATACAGCCCTCCTTCTACCCTGCATGCATATATGGATATCATTGCTGCTCGTGAAGGGATTTTTAGGAACTGGGTGGAGTGCTCTGCTTGGGAGTAGGGGGTTGTCGTCTTCGGAGCTATTATCCGAGATTCGGGAGATAAAGAGGAGGCTGGCGCAAATCGAGTCGATGCTGCGGCTGGTGGTCGAGAAGGACCTGGCTGAGGAGGAGCCTCTCCCCGACGAGGCCGAGGCGATACAGTCTAGGGACGAGCTTGTAGACCTCGACGAAATTAGGAGAAAGCTGCTGAGAGGCTAAGGGAGGCTTCTCGTTGACAGAGAGGTTCCGGGTAAGGGTTAAGCGTAGAGCAGCCCGGGCGCTGGAAGAGCTGCCCAGAGAGTACCAGCTTAAAGTACTAGAGGTACTAGAGACGCTGGAGGAGAATCCCCTACCCCGCCAGGAGTACGATTTAAAGAAGCTCCGGGGCTTCGAGGGCACCTTTAGAATCCGTTTAGGCGGCATAAGGATCGTCTACAGCGTTGACTGGGCCTCGGGGACGATTATAGTGCACTTCATAGGCCCCAGGAGCAGAGCCTACAAGCACACGGCATAGCTTGGTCATTGTATGTGCTGCCGTATGGTAGCGGTACGCCATGTATCCTAGCTCTGCAAGCGAAATAGTATGTATGCCCTATCCACCTACACAATTTGTATTGCGCCAGGAAGGTGTGGCATAGCTTGTGGGATGCTGTTGTCTCACGGTAAACTTCTACGCAAGATACCACATATGGGGCCCCGGCCCCATAGCCTCTGAGAGGCTCCTCCTAGCCATAGATCATGCCGTGATACCGGGAGGAGTAGTAATATTAGGATTTATTGCGATAGATGTGGGCTAAGCTCACGTGTTAACGGAACTTCGCTGGACATATGGCTGGGAGACCTTGCTATGG
>QNYQ01000050.1 GCA_003978665.1 Hyperthermus sp. | reverse complement strand
TAAGCTCAGCATTGTATAGGTCTTCCTCCTCTTGCGAGCCAACCAGGCTAACTCTCAAGCTACTTATGATCGTTCACCTCCAGACTTAAGATAAAGCCTCCAATGCACTGTTATAAACACTATCAGGAAAAGCCCTAGGAGCACTTCATAAACCAGGTGCAGCTCAATAGCAGCCCTAGACTAGGGTGCTTCGGGTGCTTAGCTGCTGAGTAGGAATATAAAAATCTTGTAGCGTACGCAAGAAACGCCGCCTTACGGCTGCAGCCCAGGAGGGAATGATGCCTTGCGGAAGAGGAAGGAGCGGGTGGTTAAGGTTGTGAAAACAACTAAGACTGTGAGGGGGCGGCGGTACCCCTCCTACTACGTGAAAATAGACATTCCGGAACGCATCGCGGAGCGGGTTGAGGCCTACAGGGTGGTGGTCGAGGAGGAGACGGGCCGGATAACCATGGAGCCTGTCTATAGGCGGGGACGTGGAGGGGGAAAGAGCAGCCTCCTCCACTCCCTGTAGAGCCTGCTCAAGGCCTGGGGGCACCTCGTGTGGCGGCCCATAGCCGTGGCGGTGTCTCTCGCACTGGTGCTGTTAGAGCATCGGCTTGATGCCCATCAAAAATAAGGCTGTAACCTCTTTGTTAACAATTAGCCTTAGGAGGGGAGAGACCCTGGCATAGGAGAGCTCATGGAGCGGAGTCAACGTTATCGCATCTGTGCGCTATCCGCCCCTGTTAACATAGTACTTCGCTCACATCCTTATATGCGATGTGTTGTTATCGTCTCTCCGTTTACCGTAACACCTTTGTTATGCTTACTTGGCCTCGCACCTCTCCCTCCCTGGGTGCCTCATTGTATGAAGGATAGGGGGGTTGGCTGTTTAGGAGTCTCGTGTCTTGGTGGTGTAGGGGGAGAGTGGCCTACTCGGGTTAGGGTTGGCTTGTTGGATTCTACTCTTCGTGAGGGAGAGCAGACTCCTGGTGTTAGTTTTACTGTGGATCAGAAGCTTGAGATTGCGAGGATCCTGGATAGTATTGGTGTTTCCATGATTGAGGCTGGTCATCCTAATGTGGCTCCGGACGTACATGAGGCTGTTAAGCGTATAGTTAAGCTGAAGCGTGAAGGGGTAATTGGTAGGGCTGAGATAGTTGCTCACAGTAGGGCTGCTAGAGTAGACATTGATGTTGCTGCCGAGCTTGAGCCGGATCGTATAGCGATATTCTACGGTGTTAGCGATATTCACTTGAAGTTCAAGCATCGGAAGAGTAGGGAGGAGGCTTTAAGCGTTATTGGTGAAATGATCGAGTATGCTAGAGGCTATGGTGTAAAAGTACGCTTTACGGCTGAGGACGCTACAAGAGCAGATTACGAGTTCTTGAGGGAGGTTGTACGGGTGGCTAGGGATGCTGGCGCTGACAGGGTTTCTATAGCTGATACCGTCGGTATCGCTACCCCTTACGCGATGAGGAAGCTTTTTGCCAGACTCGTGTCTGATATAGCTAATATAGAGTTTGATGTACACGCTCACAACGACTTAGGCCTTGCGGTGGCCAATAGTCTTGCGGCAGTGGAGGGGGGAGCTACCATAATACACGTTACTGTTGGCGGCCTAGGGGAGAGGGCTGGAATAGCGCCTCTAGAGCAGGTTGCGGTTGCTCTTAAAAGACATTATGGGCTTGATGTAGTGGATTTACGTGGCATTGTGAAATTGTCGAGGCTTGTTGAACGCTATAGCGGTATCCCCATACCGCCCACAGCCCCGGTGGTAGGTGAGAACGCGTTCGTCCACAAGGCAGGGATCCATGTTGCAGGTGTGCTCTCGAACCCGGAAACCTATGAGCCTTACCCGCCGGAGTGGGTTGGGAGGAGCAGGGACTACACCATAGACAAGTACACTGGCCGGAAGGCTGTTGAAGCCAGGCTTGAGCGCCTAGGAGTTAAGATAGATGAGAAGGAGCTTGCCGAGGTATTGAGGAGGATAAAGGAGAGGAGTGAGGCTCGTTGGCTGCGCGACGAGGACCTTTTGGTGATTGTTGAAGAAGTTACTGGGCGCCGCTACCTCCTACGTCCGCCAGAGCACATAGAGGCGCTCGTGACTGTTAGATGCGAGTCCAATGTCTACACTACAAGCGTGGCGAGAAGGCTGAGCATTATTCCTGGCGTGGAGGAGGTTGTCGAGGTTACGGGCGAGAATGATATAGTTCTACGGGTTAGTGCACGCAATCCTATAGAACTGAACCAGATAATTGAAGCTGTGAGGAGTACTCGTGGAGTTAGGAGCACCTACACGATGCTCGTGTTGAGGAGGCTTGACACGAGAGGTACGAGGCAGTAATTCTACCCCCTTCTCCCGGCTTGTCGTTAACTATTGCGGTTAATGCCGTAGGGTCGTGTTGGACTCATCCGGGCCTAAAGAAAAAAGTTTACGTGCTGTACTCCTCCTTATTCCTCCCCTTCTCCAGCGTACTTGCATCTTACGCCGTTATATCATCATGGTTGGCGGCCTCCTCCCAGTCACACCCTCCTCCTCAGCACCCTGCTTTACAGCTGCTACAAGAGGGTTGAGCTTACCTTCACGTGCCAGCTCCTCCAGCAGGTTCCTTACATCGCTTGTATGCTTTATGTCTATTTTAAGCAGCTCCTCGAGAACGTTTAGCATAACCTTCCAGACTTCTATTAGCATGTCACGTGGCACATGGGCAATTATGACTGGGTCTTGAAGCCAATTATCGAAGGCCTTAATGGTTCTTATCATGTGCTGGAAGGCTGCCCGGGTAGCCACTACAAGCTCTAGGCGGTCTCCCTCCTCTACTCGCCTGCTTGTCTCACGGAAAGTTTCAAGTATTTTTCTTTGGGCGCGAACCCACTCGTCCAGCTGCTTTAGGAAAGCATAGTCTATTACCCTAATCTCGCCGGGCCTACTCATAGCCCTTGCACCACCCTTGATTGTTTAGAGGCCTTCCCCGGTAGGTAACATGTTAGTTGTATAGACCCCTTCTTTAATACTTGGGCGTAAAAGAAGCCTCCAGCATGGCTGGGTACTTGTCTTACTCCCGTCTCGTGCCAGGAAATAAATGTTTGGGAGGAGAGTCGGAGGAAGGTTCTGGGAGAACTCCATAAATAAGCCCCTGCACCCCTCTCCCCCTCCCCGTCATGGGTGGTTGAGGACTTGAGTGCTAAGGAGAGGGGCTCAAGTATAATAGAGGAGATAGGGTTTCCCGCCGAGGTCATACAGATAATTGGCAGGACCGGTGCACATGGAGAGGTCATACAGGTTAGGGTTAGGGTTCTGGAGGGGAGGGATAAAGGCAGGGTTCTTACACGGAATATTCTCGGCCCAGTGCGGTTAGGTGATATAGTCATACTTCGTGAGACCGAGCGTGAGGCAAGGAGGCTTGGCAGGAGGAGGTAGCCATGCCTGTAAGACACGTCTGTGAGTACTGTGGCCGCAGCATCGAGCCGGGTACTGGAATGATGTTGGTTAGAAATGATGGTAGTGTAGTGTGGTTTTGTAGTAGTAAGTGTAGGAAGCTCTGGAGTATGGGCAGGGATCCGAGGAGGCTTAAGTGGACTAGAAAGTACACCGCGCTTCGGCACTGAGTTTTGGGTTCAACTGAAGCTTTCCCTCCATTGCATCTGAATTCCCTCCTGCCTTTCCGGCATCTCTAGGCTAGGATGCTGTGTGGTCGGTCTTGTCTTCTCGGCTTAATGAGATTGTGGAGAGGGTAAATTCACTATACGAACTCTTGTCCTCAATGAATGAGACTCTTGAAAAGCTGGTTGACCGTGTCGAGGCATTAGCCGACAGTGTTGATGCAGCTAGGCTACAAGTGGAGGCTTTGAGGGTTGAGCTCAATACGCTTCGTGAGAGACTGGAGGGTGCGGTCATAAGGCAGGGGGCTACTTTGTCTATTGAAGACCTGGAGTCGAGGGCCAAGGAGTTTTTCAGTTCATTAGGTAGCGAGCTCTCAAGGCTTCGTGCCCTAGTTGAGCTGCATCATTATCTTCTTGCAAACATGTTCATGGTCCAGCTTGCAACAGTTATGGCTGAGGCTTATGGGGGTGATTACGGTGTTGTGGCAGGCTTTGTTGAGGACTTGTGGCTGCTTGCGGCTGATAGAGGCGACAAGATAGAGGTGATTGTTGTTGCGCTTTCCTCCCGAGATGTCGAGAAGGCATCAATCATGCTTGAAAAGCTAAGGAAGGTTATGGGGAAGTATACCAGTAAGCCTGTCGAGGCTAGGATCATGGGGGTAAAGCCCGGCTCCTCGCTGGCTCCGGTATGGTTATCGGTTCTCTCGCCCAGCGGCCGTTCATAATGTGAGGTCAAGTTCTCGTATGGCTTGCACGTATACGTGTACAGCAGTGTCCAGTTCCTGGAGGCTTACCTCCTCATAGCGTGTGTGGCTTAGCTCGCTTCTTCCGGGCCCGTAGGCTGCTATGTTACTTGTTACGAGGCGAAGTATGTTCATATCACTTGTGCCTGCTTTGATTACTGGTTGTGGGCGTATCCCATAGCCTAGGAGAGATCTTATCAGTGCTCTCGGTACGGGCGATGATACTGAAACCCTTACCGGCTGTATACACCTCGCAATGGTAGCGCTGCACGAGCTGGGTAGCATACTGTATAGCTTCTCCCTGAGCTCCTCTACTCCTCCCCCAACTGGTATGCGTGCATCAATATTCAGTACGGCCTCTCCCGCTACAACGTTGCTGTTGGTGTCGTTTATGTCCCCGCATCTTATCCCGGTCACGGTGAAAGTATAACCGTTAACGCTTACCGAACTAGACTCTGCTAGCTTCTTATACGCTTCTAGTGCTAAGCTACATGCATCCTGATAAAGCCATGGGCTACTGCTGTGCCCCTCCTCACCCGTACATGCAACTTTTATCCTGCAGCCGCCTCGGTAGCCTATTGCGACCTTGGTGGTATTGGTGGGCTCTCCTATTATGATAGCCTTAGCCCTCCATCCTGACTTTACGAGAAACCAGGCGCCATGACTAGGCCCCTCCTCGCCTACAGCAGCCACCACCTCGACAACATGCCTCCTAGGCCTCGCGTGCAATGCCCCTATGATCATGGAGGCTAAGGGCGCCTTAGCGTCTACAGCACCCCTGCCGCGAATAATATCACCATTACTGAGGGGCTCAACCCAGCCTGGAACCGTGTCTATATGACCTACTAGCGCAATACGCGCCTGCTCGCTGCCCTCATCCCGGGGATATACTAGTAGTCGGCCGTTACCAGCCTGGTCTATGTAGGCTTCATCGAAGCCGAGCCTCCATGCCTCCTCGACGAGTAGGCTTACGGCCTCGCCCTCATGGAAGGTAGGGCTATAGGTTTTGAGTAGGAGTTGGAGGAGTCTACCTGCTGTAGTACCGTAGTACACAGTCGCTTACCCCTCTCACAATCTCGTCTATATCGCGTTCATTTATCACGTATGGGGGAAGGAACCTTACCACAGTGGACCCGGCTTTCAGCGCTAGGATCCTCTTCTCCTCCTGCAAGCATTTTATAGCCTTGCCTGGAGGAAACCTAAGCTCGACGCCCACCATTAACCCTTTCCCCTTAACTCTCCTCACCGCCCTTAGGCCGCTAAGCTCACTGTTGAGCTTAGAGATCAGGGTGTTACCCTTTACCTCGGCCTGGCCCGTGACGTTCTCTTCCCGTAAAACTCTAGCGGCGGCTGTGACGCATCTAACTGCCATGGGGTTTCCGCCGAACGTGCTCCCGTGAAATCCTGGTGGAAGCTTGTCTGCAACCCATTCTGGCACAACAACCATGCTTGCCGGAAAGCCCCCTGCAATAGCTTTACCTGCAACTAGTATGTCAGCCTCAATACCATAGTACTGGTGCGCCCATACTCTACCAGTTCTCCCAAACCCCGTCTGCACCTCATCGATGATCAGTAGGCAACCCTTCTCGTTGCACAGCTGCCTCAGCTCTTTCATGAAATCTTCTGAGGCGGGATTTACGCCTCCCTCACCCTGTATGGGCTCAACTATGGCGGCTGCTGTGGAGTCATTGATTACTTCATGCAAGCCGTTCACGTCATTGAATCTAGCCTGGAGTGTACCGGGCACTAATGGCTCATAGCCATGCCTATACCTGGGATTACTTGAGGTGACCGATAGGGCGCCCATTGTCCTCCCGTGGAAGCTGCCAGTAAAATACACGATATTGCTTCTCCCCGTAACCCTTCTCGCTATCTTGAGCGCCAGCTCCACCGCTTCAGCGCCGCTGTTGAGCAATGTTACAGCGCCAGCCCAGTTAGGTAGAATAGGCTCTAGCGAGGCCAGCATCTCCTCTAGCCATTCTCCAGCAAGCCCCGGGCCTCCAACAATTATTGAGTCCAGAGCCTCTTGCAGTGCTTTGAGTATCCTAGGGTGGCGATGGCCTAGGAAAGCCACTCCGTGACCCGTGTGGGCATCTAGGTATCTTGTCCCCTTACTGTCCCATACGTACTGGGCCTCTCCGCGTACAAGCCTAATGCCCCGCGGCTCGTAGAAGTGTAGGTATCGTAGCACACTACTACACCTTACACTCTCATGCGACGCTTGCAGTGCTTGAGGTATCAGTGTTGTTTGCTATTATTCTTACCTCTTGGCGATAGTGATCAAGTACTCTATGATCTCTCCTGCAACGTCAACACCGGTTACCTTAACAGTGTTCTTGAACTCGGGGACAGGGTTTACCTCGTTCACTATAAGTCCTCTCTCCGGGTGTTCGAAGAGGTCTACACCAGCAACCTCTAGTCCATGGGCTTTAGCTGCTTTGACGGCCAGCTCGCCTATGTCTCCTTCTATGGGTGCAGCTACAGCCTTGCCCCCTCTGGCCGTGTTTGTTATCCAGTGGCTAGAGTAGCGGTAGATCGCCGCCACAGCCCGGTCTCCGACTACGGTCACCCTTATGTCGCGTCCAGGCTTCCTGACGTACTCCTGGATAAGGTGGACCTTCATCTCCGGCTGCGGCATGTACTCGCGATGCTCCAGTATCGCACGCAGGTCCTCTTCATCGTCGGCAAGAGCAACCATCCGCCCCCAGCTACCGTTAGTGGGCTTCACAACTATAGGGTACTTGAGCTCGTGCGCGGCACGCAGCGCCGCCTCCATGCTCCAGGCCACGGCTGTCTGGGGTACGGGTATACCCTTCCTCACCATGACAGAAATACTCCAGACCTTATCGTTGGCTGCGGCAGTGGCCTTGGCACTATTAACCACGCGCACACCCAGAGACTCTAGAACAAGGCTTGTAGTCAAAGCGTAGTAATGGCTTATGCTGCGCTGGATTACTACTGGAGGCATACCGTTCTTTTCCCCATAGAACACGTGGAGATTCTGGGTATGAATAGGCTTAATCCCAACCCCCCTCTTACTGGCAGCGTTAACGAGAGCCTTTTCCTCCCAGCGGGCAATAACGTATACCATGCCTATAAGCGCCATAATATCTCCAGCCCCGATGCCTAGACTATAGGCTATTAATATGCATAGCTGTCTCCCAGCAAAACCCTAAGGACAACCTAAGTGCCCAGACATCTACGGACACCCCGGGAAAAAACATTCGGCAGAGAGAAAGACCCTCCCTACTCGCCCCAGTCTTCTCCGACACCCTCAAAGGGCTTAAGCTCTATGCTACCATCCTCCCTTCTGACAACCTCCAGTGTAACCCCGCAGTCGTGGTCTATGAGCTCGCCGGACATCACATCATCTGGTACATCAACCTCGCCACCACAGACCGGACACTTTAACTTAGGCATCTCCCGTCACCTCCCCCGGGAGAGTCCACCACCAGCTCAAGCCACCCCATTCATGCCTTAAATCTAATGCTTCCGCATAGATTTAGGGGCTATACTACGGTAGTCACCTCCAGTGGGCAGGCCCTTAAATAGCTATGAGAGCCTAATAGGCTCTATTAGGAGCCCAGGAACCATATATTAGGCTTGATATAATAGCATGGCTGCATCCTACCTCAATAGGAAGCCGGGGGTTAAGACGCCAGAGGCGATGCAGAGCTGGAGTAAGGTCGTGATGGTATTCGACAGCGTCTATCTCCTGGATAGAAGGGAGAATACGCGTTCTCCCCATCACGCTTTATGCTTCTTGCCCTGTGGGTCTAAGGTGTTCTAGGGGGAGAAGGGTCTATCCTAGGCTGCCCGATGGTTTTGGACTTTGCTCAATGATACCGTATTAATGCAAGTATTATACCAGTATTACCGTATTAGCAAGACCACTCTCATAGAAGGACACGGTAATACAGCCACCCCACGCTTACATGCTTTTAGCCCTGTATCATTCAATTACTTTTAGCCTCTACCCATCTATACGCTCTGCCGCTATACCCACCCGTCCCGGTGCATACTCTTGCCCATTGTCTATCGCTGTAAGGTCTGTGGCTTCATAATAGACGTGTTCCCATACGTGGGCTACAATAGCTATGGTGTACCGACTCCCTCAGAGCTCATGAGCCAACATGGCGGCCTATGTCCTCGCTGCGGTCATAGGCTCACCAAGCCCTCACTTGACGATATAATAGTTAAGCCCAATGGCATGAGGGAGCTTTTAGAGGTCATAGAGGAGGCTAGGAGGACTATGAAGGTAGGTTTCCGTAGGCTAGAGCCGTTATTGGAGGAGCTCAGGAGAAAGTATTCTCTAGCCCCTCGCATACCCGAAGCCTTGCCTGCTGCGCAGGAGGGGTTGAGCGAAGCCGTCAACGCTGCCTAGAAGGGGCAGGGCTCGTCGAGGACCACCTTTTCCCCCTTACTCGTCGATTCTTGATGAGGCGATCGCGAGCTGTCCTACAGCTATACCGCCATCGCCCGGAGGCAATTTGCGTTGAAGCCTTATCTCCACTTCTTTTCCAAGAGCTTCGCGGATACCCTCTACGAGGTAGTCGTTGACTGAGGCTCCTCCAGTAACATAGACCACGGCTGGCAGCCTGGTTCCCCGGAGAGCGTTTAAGGCGATTTGGCCGAGTGCTCTCCCTAGCGCGAGCTGCACGCCTCCTGCAATACTGCACGTGCTATGCTTATCCAACGCGTCGACAACCTGCTCTACTAAAGCACAAGTGTTTACGACGAATCTTCCATCCTTCAACTCCACAGGAGCCTCAAAGCCAACGGCCCCACACCCCCTTGCCGCAGCCTCAAGCCTCATGGCGGGCTCACCTTCGTAGCTGCGGCGCTCTGCCACGCCAAGCAGCACTGCGGCGGCGTCCAGCGTTCTCCCCATACTTGTCGTTGAAATCGAGGAGCTACATTGCAGATACGATGCCCTCGCCTCTGCTTCACCGTATGGAAGCACGCTGGGGGAGAGCATGTTTCTTGAAGATAGTAATTGAAGAACCTCCTCAAGCCTCCACCCGCAAGAGTAGAGGAGTCCTATGAGAGCTCTTGCAGGATAGAGTGTAGCCCTATCACCACCAGGCAGGGGGAAGGAGTGTAGGCTGCCTACCCTCTTAAACTCCCTATACGATACGACGAGTACTTCGCCTCCCCAAATAGTTCCATCCTCACCGTACCCAGCCCCATCTATCGTTATGGCTACCCTAGTCTCTCCGTTTGCCACATTGTATTCGAGCATGGCTGATGCAGCATGCGCGTGGTGGTGTTGTACTTCAACTATTTCTGCACCGTATTTTTCGGCAAGCCTTAAGGCAAGGCTGCGCGTACGATAAAATGGGTGCTTGTCAACTGCAATGACTCTCGGCTTCAGACCATAGACCCTAATGAGCCAGTTCAATTCTCTCTCGAGCTCCTCGATCTGGCCGGGCTCATCCATGTCGCCAATATACTGTGTTGGAACTATCTTGTCCTCGAACCCTACCGCACCAGCATTCTGCAGCTCAGCCCCCACAGCAATTGACTCCTTAATGTTGAAGGGCGAATATATCCATGCGGGAGCGTAACCCCTGCTCCTACGTAGGAACACAAGCCTACCAGCAGTATACCTAAGCACACTATCATCGACGCGGTGCACGATAACCCTCTCATGATCCACTATATAATCCACAATATCAGCAAGCTCATCTATAACACACTCAAGGCTAGTGCACATAGGGGCACCGCTCCTATTCCCGCTGGTCATTATAAGAAATCCATCCTTCATCCTTTCAAGAAGCAGTGCTTGAAACCCGGTATAAGGCAGCATTACGCCCAGCTTATCAAGTCCTGGAGCAACAAGCTCAGAAACTGGCGCGCCTGGACGACGCGGCAAAAGCAGTATAGGGCGTTCAGCAGAAGAGAGTACAGCGCAGGCGCCCCGGGGGATAACGACTATTCTCGAGGCAATCCTACAGTCACGCACCATGAGAGCAAAGGGCTTCGCCGGCCTCCCCTTCCTCCTACGTAGCTCGGCTACAACACTATCATTGCTAGCCAAGGCGGCTATATGGTATCCTCCAACACCCTTCACGGCAATAATATAGCCCTCCTCCAGCCTCCTAGCAGCCCACTCCACGGGATCATCAACAACGAGCTCCCTGCCATCAGCAGTAAACACTCTTGTAGCGGGCCCACAACGCTTACAGCTTATCCCCTGCGCATGAAATCTCCTAATGTTATACGGATCCTCGTAATCCCTCCTACACTCCTCACACAGGGGGAAGGCACGCATCGAAGTCCTATCCCTATCATAGGGCACGTCATACATCATCGAGAACCTTGGCCCGCACCAAGCACAACTATTCCAGGGATACTTGTAGAACCTGCCAGCACTATGGATCTCGGCTAAACAGTGCACACATATACCGAAGTCCGGGGGGATAATACTCCTCCTACCCCTCCTCCGCTCACTCCTACGTATACTAAAACTCCTAAACCCCCTAGGCTCCACGACCTCTAAGTCAACGCCCTCAATACGTGCAGGAGGAGGCTTCTCCTCAATAAGCCCCCGCAGAAAGGACACAATACTGTCCCTTTCACCCTCCACGTAAACCTCCACATCACTCCCGCCCAGGTTGACCACATACCCGCCTACCCCCCTTGCCACAGCAAGCCTGTAGATAAAGGGCCTAAAACCAACACCCTGAACTATCCCAACAATCCTCAACTTCAACGCTACAGTCTCACGCATACCCCAAACCTCTTCAAACTCCCGGGAAGCCACGCCTCCAATACTCGCCCAATAATACTCCTAGAATGCAGCGCCTTCGAGAACACACAGTGAGCGTAAAACATCTCCGCATAGGAGGTAGGAAGAAGAGTACAAGTACTCCTCACCGCCCAGCAGAAGACCCTGAAGCATCAACATGAACGTCGACTACAACCTGAACCCTCCTAGGCCCAACACCCCTCACCTTACGGGCCCCCAAGAGATGGTAGCGCTTCACACCCAACTCCCTAAGCCTCTCCTCCACGATCCTAGCAGCCTCCATCCTAGGATCCATGCCAGGCTTAACGGGCACGTGAAGGTAAAGGTGGATTAGCCCCCTCCCCTCCCTCAACCCTGCCATGGCTGCCGGAAGATGCTCGAGAGCCTTCTCGGGGAGAGGCATTAGGATACGGTCCGCAACCCCGTGAAGAAGCTCGGGAACAATCACGCTAGAGTCTCCTAGCATCGGGATAACCCTGCCTTCAACCTTGTTCAATAACACGTTCCTAACCATGTAGGAGTAGGCGTCCCTGTTCAAGTCGATACTATAGACTCTCACACTACGCCTCCTCGCAGTAATAATCGAGAATAAGCCAGCGCCGGCATACATGTTGATTAATACTTCACCGTCACGGACAAGCCCAGCTATACGTGCATGCTCGAAGGAAAGCCTGGGGGAAACATACACCCTAGATATATCTACTTCGAAAACACAGCCGTGCTCACGGTAAACAGTCACGCTCCTCCTCTCACCAGCCAAGTGAACAAGCCTACGAAGCCTAAAATCACCCTCAACAGGGCTTGCAGCAGCCCAGACAGAACGAAGATACCCAAGCCTCTCCAAAAGCCTCTCAGCTATAGGCCTCAACTCTTCAACACTAACCCCAAAAGGTACACGGAGAACAGCTATATCACCTACAATGTCAATCCTCTGCCAGAAACGCTTAACATAATCCTCCCCGTAAACCTCCCTCACAATACGCCTAAACAATCCATCCCCCGACAAGGCCCCGATGACACCCTCAACCATAGAAGCAAGCCCCGAGAAGAACCGAAGGGAACACTCCTTGCAGGAAGCCATCCTCAACGATGAGAGAGGGAAGGGTCATCCAAGGCTAAATTCATCACGCGCTAGACACGCCGTACACTGCCTCCTCAGCTCCGCCTGAGCCAATCAACCCCCAGCCCCTGGTACTCCTCACCAGCTACTAATAAAGAATTATTGCAGCATCATCAACCCTGCTAAGCAACCCGCCCGGGCAGAAAGTGCAAGAAGTAGTTACCCCGAACACGCATCCACGCCTACACGCTGGCGCTAGCCAACCCCTAATACTGTGCCCAAAAGACTTGCTGATGGCAGCAGCCACCTATAGTCCGCCGCTGCGCTAATAAACCTAGAACATCCCTAATACTCATGGAGAAGCCCGGAGAGGATCCAGGGGCCGGGGTGGCCGAGCGGTCAAAGGCGGCGGGCTGCAGTGCGCCAGGAGTATATCTCGGAGAGCTAGCCGCCCATCGCAGCGACCCGTTGTTCCCGGGTTCAAATCCCGGCCCCGGCTCCACAGTAACCCCTGCACGAGGCAGCATATAGCCTCGCCTCAAAGGTTACAGTATCACTGAAGCCCCGAGCAAGCCCGTTAATGGTGGGGCGGTATTGGAGTCCAGTTTGACCCAGTCTCTTAGGGATATAGCTGCTAGGAGAGGGCTCTCGCTCAGGGTTGAAGGGGCTCTCGCAAGACTATGCCTTAGGGATGCACCGATCTGTGTGGGCGTGAATGTGGCGGGCAGGAATGCCGTGGTGAGGCTTGTCGGCGAGAGGATAAGAGACTTTATACGAGACATTGTCGACAGCGAGGATGAGCCGCGAGAGTACATAGAGGAGGTATTGGATTCTCTCACAATGACGGCCCACGAGGTCAGGCAGGTGTTGGAGAGCATGGGCTACAATGTTAGGTTTGAGGTTAAGTCGGGCGTCATGGATATTATTGAGCTTCTTGAAGACGAGTTGGAGGAGTAGGTGGAGCCGAAAAAGGTGGAGATTACAGTTGGCTCGGGATGAGCTTTGGGATCGGGTATAGCCGGTAGCAGCCGCTGGGATGAGGGCGGGCAGGGAGATTGAGGGGAGGTGATGATCCTCCTCTCACTCCCCAAAGGACCCCTGCTCTAAACCTGCCAGTTGTAGTGGGGGTGTGACTGCCCTCACGGTAGCTGATCTAGCTTCTTCTCGTTCGGATTACGGGTGGCTAGGGCCTATAATGCGGCGTTTCTCCCTAGATTAGATATGTGGGACCCAGAACGCTTGTCGAGTACTATGCCCACAATATTTATACACTCGTTCGGAGGCCGGGGGCCTTCGGTGAACAATGCTTTGAGAGGACCCGAGCTGCTTAAGAAGATAAGGTGGCTTGAGGTACACTTCACCGACCTGGCTGGCTACTTGCGTAGCGTCGCTGTGCCTTCAAGGGAGATTGACGAGAAGGCTCTGGCTCAGGGGATGAGCCTTCTTGACGGCAGCAGTGTTGAGGGGTTTGCTGGGATCGAGGAGAGCGATTTCAGGCTGAGGCCGGATCTCTCAACGCTGGCGCAGGTGCCTTGGCGGGAGGCTACTGGAAGGGCCATAGCAGACGTGTTTAGGCCCGAGGGGAGGTTCATCAAGGATCCGCGATATATTGCTGAGAGGGCTGAGGAGTATCTCAGCGAGCAGGGGCAGGTCGCGTACTTTGGGCCGGAAGTAGAGTTCATGCTAATAGATACTGTGAGCTTGGATGTCGAGTCACCCTACCGTGGCCTGGGCTATAGGATTGAGAGTAGAGAATACCCTGAAGGCGCTACCTCCGAGGGGTTCCAGAAGCTAAAGAAGGCCTACCATACGCCCACGCCAATAGACATGGTTGCAGCCGTCCGCTATGAGATAGCAGAGGTCCTCGAGGACTATTTCGGCTTCCAAGTAGAGGCGCACCACCACGAAGTAGCAGCCATAGGGCAGATAGAGATAGACTTCAGGTTCAGCACTCTCAAGGAGACAGCGGACCGTGTGCTCACACTCAAGTACGTTGCACGCAATGTTGCGAGAAAACACGGCCTAATGGCAACCTTCATGCCGAAGCTTGTCGCCGGGGACAACGGGAACGGCATGCACACGCACATAAGCCTCTGGGACAAGTCCAAGGGAAGAAACCTCTTCTACGACCCCAGCGACGACTATGCTGAAATAAGCCAGCTAGCCCGCTACTTCATAGGAGGAATCCTCGAGCATGGCCGAGCCCTTGCAGCACTCGTAGCACCCACAGTCAACAGCTACAAGAGGCTTGTGCCAGGCTATGAGGCACCCGTCTACCTGGTATGGTCCAAGGCCAATAGGAGCGCGGCAGTAAGGGTTCCGATGTACGAGCGTGGCAACGAGAAGGCCAAGAGGATAGAGTTCCGCAGCCCCGACCCCTCATCAAACCCGTACCTAGCGTTCACGGCAATGCTGGCCGCAGGGCTTGACGGTGTCAGGAAGAAGATCGAGCCCGGCGACCCGCTGGACAGGAACGCTTACAGCATGACCGAGGAGGAGAGGAAAAGGCTCGGTATAAGAGAGCTCCCCAGGAGCCTTGACGAGGCACTCGACGAGCTAGAGAGCGATAACGAGTTCCTTAAGCCCATCTTCCCCCGCGAGGCGATAGAAACGTATATTGAGATTAAGCGGGAGGAGGCGGGGACGCTGAGACAGTACCCCAACCCAATGGAGGTCTACATGTACTTCAACCTGTAAGCTGATATGCAGCAGCCACCCCTCCCCCACCAACCCCCCGGCGGGCGGTTAGGGAGAAGGAATCCTAAGTGAGGTGTTTTGGAGGAGCTCCACACCTCCTCCCTCAGCCTCTTCTCCCTCAAGGCTGCCTGCATAGCACTCGCATTCCACATTCTATCATTCTACGAGGAGGACTCTGGCCGCGAGGCCGGCATAAGCCTGCTCGACTGCAGCCGCCCCGGTAATGTGAGGTATCGTATTCATAGCCCGGCAGGATGCAATACTTCAAGCATACATCTAGTAGAGGATGCACTGCACCTAGCGCTGGGCGTCCGCCCCCTAGGCTTCGCGGTAGAGTGCAGCGAGGAGCCGGGAGGTCTACGCTACGAGGGCCTTGCCGGGCTAATGGTTAGAAGCTACAATAGGCTGGCGCGCAGGCTTCTCGAAGAACTCTCGCGCAGCAGCCGCGAATACTTCGTCATAGTAGGCTGGAACGGCCTCTACGCCCTCGGAGCTGCCAGGGAGGATAGGGTTGAGCTGCCTCAGCTGCCTGCGCCAGTGTTCATGCACACGCACCCAGGCCCCCTATGCCTTCCCTCGTTCAGGGATCTAGAATCGGCGGCAGAGTTCTTTGCCGGAGGTGGTGTAGCAGAGTTTATAGCGTCTAGCACGTGTAGCTACGCGATACTACTCAAGTCACACTACACGCTTGACTGCTACGATAAGCTGAGGGAGGCAGCAGCCTGTGTTAAGAGAAGCGCCAGAGAGGACTTCTACTCGTACACCGAGTGCCTAGCTCTACTAGCCCGGTCAGAGTGCATTGAGGCAGCCACGGTTTAGCGGCCACACCTTAAATGAGCTCCTGGAGAAGCGCTTCAAGCAACCCTCCCGGGGCGAACGCGCCGGTGGAGGCAACCACCCTGATTGCGGGACTACTCCAAGGACTGCTCGAATGGCTCCCCGTGAGCAGCAGCGGCCAGCTACTCCTCTACTACACGAGCCTCCTAGGCCTACCGCTCCGAGAGGCTCTGCAGGAGGCTTATGCCGCGCACCTTGGCACGGCTGCTTCAGCAGCCATCATAGCATGGCATGGCGTTGTAAGAGTGTTCCGTGAGCGGCGCATGTTCCGGGCCGTGCTGGTTCCCACAGTCTCAGCAGCACCCCTGGGCCTCGCCATAATCAAGCTCCTATCGGCTGAGGCTTCAATGGACGTGTTGAACGCGGTGCTAGGCATAGCGCTACTGGCTACGGGCGCACTACTACACGTGGCTGGCGGGGGGAGGGGGGAGGGGGCGAGAAGCTTCCAGCAGCTAGGCGTCGGGGAGCTGGTGGCTGTCGGGCTAGCCGAGGGCGCAGCAGCCCTCCCCGGCCTCTCCAGAAGCGGCACAGTCCTCGCAGTCCTCCTCCTCCTACGAGTAAAGCCGGCCGAGGCTGTCGAGGCAACACTCATACTAGGCATTCCAGTAACGCTTGCAGCATCACTATACGCGGGCTCCTCGATCCCGGCCAGCGATGCAGCCGTGCTGGCTGCAGCCAGCCTACTCTCCGGCCTTCTCAGCGCAAAAATCATGCTTGAGCTAGCGGCCAGGTTCGAGAGAGACATCCCCAAACTACTAGCCGTGCTAGGCGCCCTAATCCTACTACTAACACTTCCACCACTCATAGGCTAGCCAGCAAGAAACAGGGCAGCCGATACGCCAGCAGAGTGGTGCATGAGCAATGACGGTCAGACACGACTCCAAGCTAGGCGAAATAGGCGAGCACAGGCTGGTGGAAGCCCTCCAGGAGCTCACCACGGTAGACTGGAGGTGCCCAAGCCTCAGACCAGGCGACGATTCATCCTGCATCAGCACCAGGCACAGCAACCTCCTATTGAAGATTGATGGAGGCTCCATCCCCTCCAACCTAGCACCATGGCTAAGCCTCTACGACCTAGGATGGATCCAGGCAGTGGCAGCGATAAGCGATCTAGCAGCCAAGGCAGCCCTCCCCCTAACGCTGCAGGTATCGATAGGCCTCCCACCCTCGCTGAGACTCGACCAGGCCCTAGCCCTGGTTAGGGGTGTAAGGGATGCAGCCCTAGCCCACGGAGCCTGGCTAAGCGGGGGAGACACCAACAGCTCGCGCGAAGGCTGGGTGGATATCGCGGCAGTAGGCTTACTTGTAGCAGAAAAACCCGTGGCACGAAGCCCCAGGCCAGGCGACATGGTCTACACCACAACGGGCAGATACGGGCTACAAGGCCTCCTCCTCCACCTACTCTACCAGGGCAGGGCGAGCGACGCAGAGAAACTGGCATCACACAGCCCCGAGGCCAAGAGGCCCCTCGCGAGACTAGGCTTCCCCCTCCTAGCAGCACTAGCGGGAGAATGCATAACCTCTAGCATGGACGTCAGCGACGGCCTAGCCTTCACACTCCACGCGCTCGCAGCAGAAGCACACGCAACACTACAACTCCACAGGCTCCCATCACCCAGCCCGCATCTACCACCTAGGCTGAGCC
Source organism: Hyperthermus sp. (assembly GCA_003978665.1). Lineage (GTDB taxonomy): Archaea > Thermoproteota > Thermoprotei_A > Sulfolobales > Pyrodictiaceae > QNYQ01. The sequence goes on along the minus strand of QNYQ01000050.1, from coordinate 3,540 downwards.
GTGAAGTAGACGTGGAAGAAGCCATACTCTACGGGGGCCAGGAGTACGAGATAGTATTCACCGTTAAACCCGACTGCACGAGAATAGTCGAGGAGAACGCTCCAAGGCTGGGGCTAAGCATCGAGAAGATAGGAGTGATCGCTAGGGGAGAAAGCCAGGTAACCTATAAGGGCAGACGGCTACCGGGCCGGGGCTGGGACAATTTTAAGGCATTCACGCCAACCCACTACACGCAGCATGCACGCCCTCAAGGGGAGGAAGGAGGCCAGTAATGACGTCCCCGAGAATACCAGTCCTAGCCATAGGAGTCCTATGCTACGGCCAGCCCCTCCACAGGCTACTCGCGGGAACAATCTTCGCCGGCTCCACGAGAGCCGAGGGCCTATGCGTCACCAGCAGCGAAGACGGCGTAGGCTGCCCCTGCAGCGGCGAGGTAAGCTACATCGAACTATACTATGCAGACCCCCCGGTACTCAACACTCTTGAAACAGCGCTGAAACGCCACGGGGCCAGGCCGAGAACCATAAGCATTATACACGGCGGACTAAAACTGGAGGCCGAAGCCTACCTCGCACCAGCCGGGAACTGCACGCCATGGGCCCCCGCCGAGGAGAGAACACTAGTAGTCCTCCCACCACTACGGCCACCGCCGACACAGCCGCTTGCAGCCTACACGGCGAGCGTGAGGGGGGTAAAGCCGTGCAGCGACGGCCAAGCATTCTGCCCCAGCGGGGTTGAAGCCCAGGCAAAAGCAGCCGTGGTAGACATTATTACCGCTCCCCGCCTCCTAGAGGAGTGGGCTAGGGCGGCCGGGGCGAGGATCACACCGCTAACCGGGACCCTAGAGCCCCTACAGCTACCCGCACTACTATACGCTCCCGTCAGGCTCACGAGGCAGAAAGAGAGGCTAGGCTACATACACGCTACACTACTATAGGATGGCGTAGAGGGGAATGAGGGCGCTATGGTCAAGAAGATAAAATGCAGCCTACTCCCCGGAATGACAAGGCTACGAGGAGGAATAACAGAGTACGTGTGGCAGGGCGGTATAGGGGATAGAGAGGCACTCCTCAAAATGTTCTCAAACCTAACCCTCGACACCGTACTGCTACGCTTCCTCCGCCCAATAAAATACTGGGAGCCCGTAGTCAACGAGCTAATAGCCAACGCGAGCCTAATAATACTGGCAGGCAAGGGGCGGGGAGGAGGAGAAGAGGAGGTAGTAGCCAGCGCCGAGGCCTACGAGACAGGGATAAGAGGCGTAGCAGAACTAGGCATAGTGGTTAGAGACGACCTGCAGGGAAGAGGACTAGGCACAACACTCACAGCACTAACAGCCCTCTGCCTCCACGAAAACAACTACAAGGCAATGGAAGCCTACTTCGACCCCTCAAACACCCCCATGAGAAGGATCATCGTAGAGAAGCTGGGAGGAAGAATAATAGGAAGCGGCAGAGACATGGTGTTCACACGCCTCGACCTACACAGGAACATAGAGAGGATAAAACGAGTACTAGCCCACAACTACACCCAGTACGTGGCATGAAACAGTGGAGAGGGAGGGCAGACGCCAAAAATGCCTGCCGCAGGCACCAGGCCAATACGCTTAAGGAGAGAAACCAAGGAGACACGCGTAGACATACTCCTCGACCTATGGCCACAGCAGAGAAGAGTCAGAGTAGACACCGGCATAGGATTCCTAGACCACATGGTCGAGACACTAGCCTACTACGCAGGCTGGCACCTCGAAGCAAGAGTAGAAGAGACAAGAAGAATAGACGACCACCACGTAGCCGAAGACCTCATGCTAGCCCTAGGCAACGCCATCCACACACTACTAGACCAAATAGGCTGGAGCATAGCAAGATTCGGCTGGGCCATAATACCAATGGACGAAGCCCTAGTACTAGCATCCATAGACGCCTCAGGCAGGCCAGGAGCATGGATAAACCTGGGCCTCACCAGAGAAACAATAGGAGGCCTAGCAACAGAAAACATACCCCACATGCTATCCTCACTGGCAGCATCAAGCCACATGACAATACACGTGGAGAAAATAAGAGGAGAAAACAACCACCACATAGCCGAGGCAGCATTCAAAGCCACCGGAATAGCACTAAACCAGGCACTAAAACCAGCAAAACAACCCCCCTCCACCAAAGGCACAATAAAACCCAAGACAACAATCACAGGCAAGCCAGAAACATAGACAGGCTGGCTAGCCTAGCCAGCAGCCACCCCTCCCCCACTACTCCAGCACATCCAAGAGGAAGGGAAACTCCGAAACCCCCACAACCCTACCGTTCCACTCAACACCCCCAGCCACACCATACACTACGTAATGAGTGTCAATGTGCAGAGAGAGCCTAGTATCACCGTAAGCATTCAAGCCATAAATAATAACGTACCCCTCATAGGCCCCATCAATGACAGGCTCCCCGTCAATAGTCAGCCTGGCGGCCCCCGAGTCTATGGCCGCCACAAGCTTTAGCGTGGAAGTGATCCTGCCACGCGGCGCAATACTCAACTCCTCTATAATAGAATCCTCCGCAACCTCCACACCATTAACATAGATAGCCTCCACGGGCAAGCCAATAATACGAACAGACACACCCTGATCAAGCCACACAAAACCCTTATCAACAGCATTCACCACCACCCTCACCTTATCCCCCCTCAACACATCAATCCTAGCACCATTACCCAAGGAAATACTGCCATCCACAGCCGCAACAAACTCAATGTACCCCGTAACATTCCAGCTCCCACCACTACTATGAAACTCAACCCTATACACATCCCCGCGAGCAACACCAACAACACTCAACACTACCAACACAACACCAAGCACAGACACAGCCCTCAACACGATAGCATAGCCTCTAAACCACAACCCTAGCCCCATGAACAAGACACCAAAAACAAAGATACCCTATATAGGATTTCTAGACACGCTCTCGAACACTCAAGAGACCACGGAAAAAGATATAGGCCATACTAACACAAAAACCAGCCAACAACCCTCATCCACCCTCCCATCACCTCCACCCTCGAAGACGTTTCAACTCCAGTATTCAACTCTATGAGAACACTTCTTGAGAGGATTTGAAAGCCACCGTGAGAACACGGCCGCCCCCTAATAAGTGTTCATGAGAACAGGGCTGATTGACTCGCAATACGCGATTACAGCGGAATTGAGAGTGTTCCCAAGAAACAGAAACACATAAATACAGGAAGCCACAGCCGAAGAAGACGCAGACGTGTAGAAAACCCAACAGGGAACCCATAATCCCACACCCCGCATAACTCAATAGAGAATTGTAAGATGGTCTTGACATACTCCTCGTACACCTCCGCTCGCGGGAGCGCTATGCATAACTCAATAGAGAATTGTAAGTCACAATAGTCTTGAATAAACTTCACAACTGCATACTTTGTCTTTGCATAACTCAATAGAGAATTGTAAGGTATTCTCTCGGCATAAGCCTCCTTTGTATCAGGTGCAGCTACAGCATAACTCAATAGAGAATTGTAAGTCTC
>QNYQ01000033.1 GCA_003978665.1 Hyperthermus sp. | reverse complement strand
TCGGGTCTGTGCTCTGAACAGCGTAAGTGAAGCCCTCATGCGCCGCGAGAACCAGGTGGACGCCGTCAAGCGAGGAAGCCAGGGCTATAAGGCCCGTCAGCGTCTCCTCGGGGCTTACCGCCCTAGCCTCTCCTGCTTCAGCCGCCTCAACTGCCACACTACTACACCCAGGCTGCCTCCATATCCTCTACCAGGTAGAATATTAGCTCTAACCCCTATAAACTCCATTCCCATACGCCGACAGCTAACGTAGCCCCCTCCCTTTTAATCCGAGTTCTAGCTCTCAACTAGCCTGGCCCAAGTGGAGTATTACTGGAAAGAAAGACGATAGGATCCTTAATGGAAGGCGGTACGAGTTGGTGATGAAGGGCTGGTAGTGTTGAGCACACCGCCTCGAAGGCTGCAGGCTAGAGGGGTTGAGGGAGGGGGTGGTGGTAGTGGAGGCTTAGTGATACTGGCTCTTGCACTCGCAGCATCTCTCGTAGCGCTGGTAGCATCCTACCCCACCAGTCTCGCCGGGCTGGGAGAGGGGGGTGCGAAGCGATCGCTGGTGCTCCACACGATCATAGAGTATAATTCAACATCCTCGAAGAGCCTCTGGTGCCCCTATGTCTCAAGTTATAGCGGGCCAGTGAGGCTGGGCTTCCTGGAAGCCAACAATGTTGTTAGGGGCGTGGCTGTGGTTGAGGACTGGCTCACGCTCTACTGTGAGGGCAACGTCTCCCAGCTCCCGGGCTTCACGTTACTCTTCGTCAACGCTGACTCTTATAGGGTGAGGAACGTTAACGTTACAATCGTGGCCTCCAGTACCAACGCTACTCTAGTCAGAGTCTCGAGCGACGTGCCCATGGCCGAAATAGTGTTCAATGGCGGCTGCGAGGAAGGGGGCAGAGTTACTGTAAACCTTACCATTTACGTTGAAGGCGAAGCTAGCGTACTAGGCTCCAGTATCCCCGTCATACTAAGGCTTAAGCCGTTGGGGTGCATACTCAAGCCGAGCTAGAACGCTGAGTTGACAGTATAGCTTGAAGGGCTATTATAGTGTTTTGAGCGTTAACTTTACGTTTGCCTTCTCTCCACAGTAACTAGCCTCCCCGGGGGCGTGTTGTTCCTTGGCTGGAAGCCTCATAACTATAAGTCCTACTGCTGCAGCTAACAGTGACGCTCCCATACCCGTGCCCATAGACAAGTCTACTGTCATGCAGCTGGTGGAGGATGTAGGCAGGCTGTTGGCCAGGCTGAAAATGGTTGCGGAGGTTGGCGAGGGCTATGTCGTGTTCCTGGTGCCTAGACGCTACGGCTTCATAAGGCTGGGTAAGAGGCCCGTGAAAGTGGAGTATAGGGTGCATCGCGTAGAGGATACCGTCGTTCTTATTGCGGGAGGGGGCTCAGACACTCTGGCCGCTATAATAAACGTTGTCGATGTAGGTGAAGGAGCCCACATAATGGTTGTTGGTGGTGGCGGTGGAAGGCTTGCCTCGATAGCCAGGGATGTTGCAGCGGGTCTCCGCGAGGCTATAGTCGAGGCTCTAATAAAGTCTGAGCCCAGAGTGGAGCTGAGGCGTATGGATAACATGCTTGCAGCAGAGGCTAGTAAGCATGGTCCACTAGTCTACTTCAACAGCTTCGCCCCGCTCCGCGACGTGTTCCTCGAAGCAGCATTCCATGTGACATCTGTGCTCGGCAGCGGAGACTATCTCGTAACCGTGGAGGGAATCCTGCAGGACAACCCGTACTTGGCTAGAATGGTTATAAGGGGTACCACCATCACCGGGGCCTACGCCGAGGCTTACGGCAGGACTTACACGGGGGAGAAGGCGTTAAGCAAGGCGAGTAGGCCGCCCAGCCATAGGGTTAGAGTGTATGCTTGGAGCCTGAGCGAGAAGACCCCCAGGCAGGCTGGCGGTGTAGTGTTCCCGCTGCCAGTATACGATGACGGGGCACACGTGGTCTATAGGATCTTTGACGTGAGCAGGCAGGAGCATGGAGGCATAGTTAACAACGTGTATATTATCGGGGACAGTTACGAGTACCTTGTAGTAGACCCCATAGGCCCCGAGCACTGGGTTGATGCTGTGAGAGGGGTAGCCGCTGACGCGGAGGCCATAAAGTACTTGCTGCTGACAGGTCCCGGGGTTGCGGCTGGAGGCTTGATAGAGAAGCTAACAAGCATGTCGCCGCGCTCCAGGATGGTTGTGCCACCGCAGGTTTGGGCACAGTTCGCCTACAGCCCCAACCTGCCCCCGGAGAGGCTTGAGCCCAGGCCGGCTGCGAGAACCCCTCTACGCTTGGGTGAGACAGAGTTGACGCTGATATCTTCAAGCGAGTGCGTGGACGTGTTGACGGTGTACGATCCGAAAACGGCAACCCTCTTCCCCGGGCCACTGCTCGGAATGCTCGTGCCCCCAGACGTTCCAAGGAATAGTCTCATGAATAGTTTGAGGGAGCTTGTAGAAGCCTACCATGCCAGCTTCTATCCGGGCTGCTACCCCTCGGAATGGTTCAAGCAAGTAGAAGCGCTTGAAGTGAAGCGTATAGCGCCCCGGCACGGCTTCATAATAGAGGGGAAGAGAAATGTCTCGGTAATGATTGAGGCTGCACGGAGGGCTGGCAGGAGATGAGTGTTTCGGGTAGCGTGCTCGACCTTAGAGGCTTCAGAGGCCTAATACCCTACCGGGTAGTTGAGCGCATGGTGGCAGACAAGGGAGACGTAGTAGTGTACGTGGATCCCGTAGGCCTCCCCCTACTGAGGCTCTGGGCTGCTGCACACGGGTTTAGGGTGGAAGTCCACGGTGAGGGCACGCTGAGGCTTATACACTCCCAGGGTGTTAGGCTCAAGGCCCCCCGGGAGGGAGAGGCCGAGGCTCCCTCCTTGGTCATAGACGTGCATAACTGGGATAGAAGGTACTCGGAGAGGCTGGCCGACATAAACTACATTATGAATAACGTGCTGAGGTCAAAGCCTATATTCAGGGGGAAGCTCTCGACAGCAAGCAACGCCGTGTTCGCTGGCAAAGACCTCTTGTTAAGGGTCACTGTGGGGGGTGTAGACTATTTCATGGCTATAAGAGACCTGAAGGTGTACGCTGCCGCTCAGCTAGGCAACCCGCTAAGCCCAAGACAAGCAACAAACCTCCTACGCTCGATACTAGAGTCGGGAGACCACTACATAACAGTGTACCAGCCACCCAGCGGGGAACAAGAGTAATCGTGAACAACCCTCTCTAACAGCCCCCCTCCCCCTCCAGCCCTCGGGAACGGGTTACGGGAAGAGATTATTCCTCAGAGCAGGGATTAGCGTGAGTGCTTTTGAACTCCACTCCTGGCACCCAGCCATGTTAAGAGAAGGGGTGTGCTGTGCCGAGGAAGCTGCTGGCATTAATGCTGCTAGCCTCTCTCCTCTCATTAACCCAGCTTGCATGGGCGGCTTCAAGCAACACCAATGAGACCGCTACTGGTAGCGCTATGAGGGAGATACCGCTAGTTCTTTGGAGCCTCCTTCTCGACCACCCAGTCAAGGTGCTAGCATGGGATACTAGTGGCTCGAAGCTGTTTATTGGCACAAGCAAAGGGGGGGTCATTGTTAACCGTGCCGGCCAAGTAGTAGCGCCGATCGTCGAGAATCAACCCATATACTCGGCGTCGTTCTCGCCGGACAGTAGGCTCCTTGTAGTTTCTGCTGGAGAGATGTGGCATTACGTGTACGTCTACAATATGAGTGATGGAAGGCTTCTCGCCCGTACCACAGCTATTCACGGCGACCTCTCGGCGTGCAGCTGGGTTACGCCACGCTACCTTGCAGTAGGCGAGGCGGAGAGGCCGCGAGTCTACATATACGACTGGGCAAGAAACACTTGCTGCAATATCATAGAGTTGACGGGTAGACGCAAGATCGATCTACGTAGGCTCGGCGTTAACGCCGAGGAGGGGGTAGCTAGGATAGTCTCGATACCGGACACCGACCGGTTCCTCGTAGCCACGAGAGACGGGCGCCTGGCAATGCTCTCGCTGATAGCTGCTAAACCACTCTGGGTGACTCCCAGGCTGGGCCACGAGCTCGTGGACGTGTCTGTTGGCAAAGACAACGCTGTGGTTGCTGCAGTTAATAAGACGGCTGGCGTCTCAGTAATCTACCTGGTCTCCCTTCACGACGGCTCCCTCGTAGCATTCTATACCCTTGACACTCTTGTAACAGCAGTTGATGTCCTGGGAGGCTACGTGTTCGCCGCCGACGTTAACGGTAACCTTTTCCTATTCCGCTATGCTCCCAACGGCCTCATACTCTACGGTATACGCAGGGTGACTACTTCATCTATAACAGACATGGCCATAGACCCTACTGGTAGGATTCTAGTGATTGGTACCGACAAGAACAATGTAATAGCCTATTCGGCACCAGACTTCATATACGTCGAGGCGGCTAAAAGAACGGTTGGGATAAGCACGCTCTACACCAGGATAGGCCTGGGAATAGAGGGGAAGCCGGTGATGGCGATAAGGCTTTCAGTAAATCTTCCGGCAATAATGGCGCTTAACGTGGAGAACTACTGGGTTAGCTTCGAGGCAAGCCTAGAATACAAGCCCCGAGACTGCAACGCTATAGTTAAACTGGACACCATAGACTTAAGGGACGCTTATAGTAATAAGACGGTGGCAGTTCTTGTGCTGGAGAATCCCGTAACAGTGACGTGCAGCGGCCTCTTCTATGGAGTACACAGTGAGCCCTCATGGACGGTTCATGGAAGGGGGCTCCTAGGGTTGATGGAGCGTTCAGTGCTAAGCCTCCTAGGCGATGAAGAGCGTGTGCTCACACGCCTCTACGCAGTACCCTACATAGAGGTGCAGTATCGGGGCAACCCCAGGAGCGTGAAGTCGGAGATAACCGTGGTGAACCTTGTACCGAGCAGTAATATCCTGGCGAAATTCTATAGGTATGAGGAGAGGGCTGTAACACCGATAATAACCACAACGCTTACAAAGACAACAACGGCAACAGTAACGCTGCTTACAACAGTAACGTCAACGAAGACTACGATACAAGCTGTGGGCATAGGCAATAGAACGGTGACAGTAACCAAGACGAAGACGGTGTTCGTTCCAGCAGCACCCGAGGAAACAACTGCTCCCGCTAAGGGGCCCCTAGGGCTTGGAGGCCGTACCGCCAAGATCGCCGCGGTCGTAGTAGCGTTCATAGCCGTATTGGCTGCTCTAAGGCTGCTATGGGAGAGAAGGAGGAGCCTGCTGAAGAGAGAAGAGGAGATTGAAGAGGAGACTGAGGCGGCGGAGGAGGCTGCGTAACCCGAGGGCTTCCTCCCAGAAGTTTTTTAAGGGTTTGGGGTTCATGATCAAGTACGGCAACAAGCCTTATAGGTATGGTTCCCGCCTATGTAATTCCGGGAGCTGGAAGTGTCCGTGAGCGGTGTCGTTAAGAGGAGCCTAGCGCTAGATACTGCTGTGGTCTGCGACAAGGTCATACGCTTTCTCGCTGCCCGCGATCCTGGAGGCATAATTGCCGGGGCTGCGAGGCTTATAGGTAGGAGCGAGAAGAAGGGGAGGATTGTCCTGGTATTCGCCTCCTCAAAGTACGGTGAGCTGCGTGTACAAGTTGACACGGAGGTTGGCCCGGATAGGCTTGACTATATTCTCCGCGGCGACTTGCACGGCTCTGTGAGGCTTACGGGTATTAGCAGGATGGGCGGCTGTAGAGTATACATGGAGGCTGAGGGTGAGGGTAAGCTTATAGAGGAGTATGGTGGTGACGCGTTATCTAGAATACTTAACAGGATGGTAATAACTATTGTTAGCGCGTTCCCGGCAATACTCTTGCCTCAGGTTCCTGGGGGAAGGCTCGGAGACTACTTCATTGAGCTTCTCGAGCTAGTAAACCTGGCCGAGGGGGGTAGTGTTAGGCTCTCGGGGACTATAAGGAGTATAGCTCTCGACCTTGAGAGGGCCAGGGTGCTTAACAGTGAGGGTGTAGGCGAGGAGGAAGCTCTCGCTTTTGCTAGATCGTTCTCTGACATGTTTAAGAGGCTCTCGGAGGCGTTGAAGGCTCTGGGCGAGGGACAGCCTCTGAGGCTTGTGGTGTCTGGAGAGAGGAACATTATCGTGGCAAACATGGCGGGCAACTTGTCTGTGGTGACGCTGTTGCAGAGGCTTAGGCCGGAGGAGACATTAAAGGTTGAGGTGACGAGTTAACGGGAGGTGTAGCCTGGTGTCCTTTGCAGCCAGGTGGCTGCGTAGAAGGCCTCTAAGCTACACGGTGCTGGTGGTATTCATACTTGATCGCTCACTAAGCATGATGGCTCCACGCACGTATGATCATAGGGGTAAGTGGTTCCATCTCATAGATCTTGTCGAGCTGCTGCTTAAGAGGCTTAACCGTAGCCGTATGGCTCCAGCATTCCGCGTGGGCTTCATATGGTATAGCGATGATGTTGACGTGGTTGAACGAGACGGCAACGTCTACTTCCCTGTAGCCCCTAGGAACCTTGCGCTGGAGGCTTTCCGTGAGAGCACTGAGAGGAATAGGCCCTATGGGATGACAGCTATAGCTGATGCCCTCGATGCTGCAGCAAGCGTGGTGGAGAAGTATATCAATCATGTAACGTTGCCTCCGGAGAAGTATGGTACAGTGTTCCTTTTCAGTGATGGTAGGGAGACGAAGAGGAGTGTGGACGACGTGGTGACTGCCGCCGAGAAGATAACAATGGATCTGGCGGAGAAGCTGAGGTCGCTTAACGAGAGGAACCGTATAGGCCTAGCCACAATAGCTTTAGGCAAGGATGCTGACCGTGAAACACTTAGGGATATAGCGACATACCTGCGGGAGGCGCAGAGGAAAGTGCTTGAGGAGAGGGGGTTGCTGGCGCTGGTCGACCCACCCTACCACGAGAAAATGTTCATTGATTCGCCCTCGGAGAACAGGATAACTAGGGAGTGGGAGGAGGCTGTGAGAAGGTTTGTTGAGAGGCTAAGCGAGACAGCGACGGTGTGAGGCTGCAGGCCTTCCTCTCTATTTCTCGGATGCGGGCTCCCCGTAGGAGAGTGTAGGGGGTATGAGCAAAGTCGCTCTTACCTTCCATACTGGCGGGGTATATACTGTTGATACTGATGGCTGGGAGCTCATTGATAGTGGAGGCGAGGCCGACATCTACAGGTTTAACATGGGCGGCAAAGGCTACATCGCTAAGGTTTTCACCGAGAAGTACACTGCACTTGCAAAACCCATTGAGAGAGTAGCCGAGATGCTGAGGAGGCTGACAAGGATAAGGAGGCGCTGCGGGGGTGCAATACCCTCATCGCTCATAGGGAGAGGGTTGCCCGTAGCGTTCGGGGCCTTCGAGAATAGGGCGGTACTCGTGTTCCATGAGCTCAAGGATTTCACGACAGTATCAGAGCTCATAGCGACCCCTGACCTGCTAGAAGAGTATGTATCCCGTCACCCTCCAGAGGAGAGGAGGGCTTTCGCGCGCCGCCTGCTCACGGGCATAGCTTGTCTTGAGGCTGCAGACATAGTTCACGTAGACCTAACCACGGCAAACACAGCCTATGGCAGCCTTGAGGGGGAAAGAGGGGTCTTCCTCTTCGACTATGAGACTGCGGGGCTCATGGGCGCCGAGGACTACCCCCTAATAGTGCTCCCGGCGAGAGACGCCTACTACCTGCCCGTGGAGGCTTTGAAGGAGGCGGGAATCAACATTGATCAGCCAGACCCAGGCGAGCTGCCCTTAAACCTAAGTCCCTCACAGCTTCCCGACGAGATAATATCATGGCTTACGTGGACGCCGACATGGTACGGCCTCCAGCTGGTGGCATACGTACATGCCGGGGTAAGCTTGTTCTACGGCCTCCCCATGCTCTCCCCCAAACACTGGCTTGAGATACTTGAGGGAGAAGCGCAGAGGGGTTATCCGGGAAGCTGGCCGCCGCTAACAATGCTGGACCAGGGCTATCTCGACCAGAGCGAGCACTTGGAGCTCACCAAGATATGGCGGGACTTGGGGGAAGACTACGTGGCTCTCGTCTACCAGGTATTCATAGCTGATCCAGCCGAGAAAATGCAGAAGCCTACACAAACCATATCGAGCATACTACGCTGAAACCCTTCGAGCCCCTCCTATATACTTCACCCTGAGAGCCCGGCCCCTCCTCCCTCATTGAATCATGATAGTGCTTCAATGAAGAGGTCCAGGGGGATACGATGTCTCTCCTCGAAGTCTCTGCCTGCTTCTGGGAGGATGCTAGCATATGGGCAGGGGGTGGCTGGAGTGCCTTGCCAGGGTGGCGTCAAGGTGGCGGTTAAGCTACCTAGTCCTCTTCGGGTCTCATGCTAGGGGGTATGCCGGCCCCCATAGCGATTACGATGTAGCTGTTAAAGCTGGGCGAAAGCTGGGGTTTAGGGAGCGGGGCCTCCTCTACACAGAGCTTGAGGAGTGTGTTAGAGGGAGGCTTGACTTATTGTTCATAGATGACTGGGATCCAATAGCTGTATGGGAGGCCTTGTCTAGCGGGAGGCTCGTCTATCATTGTGGTGTTCCATGCATCCGCGAATACTATGATGACTTAGCACGAGCTATAGACGAGGTAGCTGATCTAGAGTACCTCCTAGAGCTTTTCAGGAGGGAGGCGAAACGTGCCTCGCCAGGCATTATAGCCAGAGTGACCAGGGCTCGAAGGAGTCTTAACAGGCTTAGGAGACTAGCCTCCATGCCTTGGAGGGAGTACAGTGTAGACGAGGATGCGCAAGCACTAGCTGAGAGGCATCTCCACATACTCTTAGAGTCTATCCTCGACCTCGCCGCGTTCATTGCGGCTCGCCGCGGGCTAGCATGGGCCTCAACCTATCGTGGCATCATCAAGGCTCTTGTAGCTAACGGCATAGTGCCTGCAGAGTTAAGGGACCTCGCTCAATCGGCTGCTGGAATGAGGAACATACTCGTTCACGGCTACGCTGAGGTAAGGCATGACGTAATCCATGAAGTACTTAGGAGGGACCTGGATAAGCTAGAAAGGCTTCTCATTATACTATGGAGGGAGGCTGAGGCATTAGATCCCTAGCAGAAAACATCACACACCATCCCCTTAGAACCCGGAGGGCACCACCCCTCCTTTTGGCCCTTGCAGCTCTGTTGCCCAGTTAGCGCGCTTTTTAGCAGGCTTCCTGCCTTAAGAGGCGTGGAGGTTTCCTGCCGAGCTTTGTATGCTCTTAGATTAACCCATAAAGGCCCCTGGCCTGCCTAGTCTTAATGTCTTGGATAAGGGTGCTCGGGGGTGAACGGGGTGAGTGCCAGGGTTCCTTTAGAGAGGGTTAGTAGTTATGAGTGGCTTATACCTAAGGGTGCTAGGGAGTGTATGAGGGTTCCGGCGAGAATATTTGCGGACGAGTTCTTGTTGGAGAAGATGAAGGGTGATTTAACCCTGGTTCAAGCTGCTAACGTTGCGTGTCTCCCCGGCATACAGGTGCATAGTATAGTTATGCCGGATGGCCATCAGGGCTACGGGTTCCCCATCGGCGGTGTTGCCGCTATGGATCCAGAAGAGGGGGGTGTCATTAGCCCGGGAGGCGTGGGCTATGATATTAACTGTGGCGTTAGAGTTCTTAGGACGAACCTCGACATAAAGGATGTTAAGCCTAAGCTTGGGGAGCTCATAGATGAGATCTTCCGTAACGTGCCCAGCGGGCTTGGCAGCACCGGGAAGGTTAGGGTTAGCGTGCAGGAGCTTGATAGGGTTCTTGATGAGGGTGTTGAATGGGCTATTTCACGCGGCTATGGCTGGCCCGAGGATCCCGATCACATAGAGGAGAGGGGTAGCTGGAGGCTGGCTGATTCGAGTAAGGTAAGCAGTAGGGCTAAGAGGAGGGGGGCTGAGCAGCTGGGGACGCTTGGCAGTGGGAACCACTTCTTGGAGATACAGGTTGTAGATAAGATATTCGATGCTAGACTCGCAAAGGACATGGGGATAACCCATGAGGGACAAGTTATGGTTATGATACATACTGGGAGCCGTGGACTAGGCCACCAGGTCGCAAGCGATTACTTGATGATCATGGAGAGAGCTATGAGAAGATACGGGATACGGCCTCCGGACCGTGAGCTCGCGTCGGTTCCGTTTAACAGCAGGGAGGGCCAAGACTATACGAGAGCTATGGCCGCTGCAGCCAACTTTGCCTGGACCAATAGGCAGCTGATAACCTACTGGACGAGGGAAAGCTTCCGGAAAGTATTCCATACCGATCCAGACAAGCTCGACCTCGGCATAGTATATGATGTAGCACACAACGTAGCCAAGGTAGAGGAATACGAAGTCGACGGGAAGAGGAAGACGCTCGTGGTCCACCGGAAGGGGGCTACGAGAGCATTCCCTCCAGGCCACCCGGAGATCCCGAAAGACTACAAGTCCACGGGACAGCCAGTCCTCATACCTGGAAGCATGGGTACTGCAAGCTATATCTTAGCTGGCGTAGAGAGCGGGATCAGGGCATGGTATACTGCACCACACGGTGCTGGGAGGTGGATGAGTAGGGCTGCAGCGAAGAGAACCAAGTCGTATAGGCAGGTGCTCAATGAGATGGAGAAGAAGGGGATACTGCTACGTGCCAGCAACAGGGCCACTGTGGTCGAGGAGATGCCTGAGGCCTATAAGGACGTGGACAAGGTCGCCTTTGTTGCAGAGAAAGTAGGAATAGCTAAGATAGTGGCAAGGCTACGTCCAATAGCCGTAACCAAGGGCTAAACTCCTCTCCCCGGGAGAATAAGAGGGGAGCCTAGGCCAGCTTCCTAGCCACGAAAACCCCGGAGTTGCTTGTGAAGGCTCTGCCAGCCGCATGCATTAGGATCCTCACTTTTCTAAGATCCCACCCATACCTCTCGTTGAAGAGAGCCTTGTCTGCATAGGCACCCACTACATCGCCTATTACCAGGTAGACGTCATCGGCCACGTCACCCACCACACGGTACACCCTGGAGTCTATGAAGCCCAGCGGCCTGGGGTGAACTATACGTGGAGCGCCAGTGACCGTATCATAGTTTAGCCTCACGTTGAGCAGGGAAACCTTATCATGCTTCCTCCCAGAGATGGTCCCGCTCGTGTAGACGAAATCCCTATCCCCGATGCCATACACGTTCACGGTAAAGGCTCCCGTGTCGAGAACAAGGCTTGTGGTGTGTGAGGTTTTTTCAAGGGCTGCGACGATTCTAGGCGGCTCCTCGCTCAGAGGCATGAGCCAGCTCGCAGCCATGAAGCCTGCTTTAGCATCCCTCCTGCCAGACGCCACGATATAGACTGGGCGTGGATGAAGCAGGTAATACCATTTGTCTCCGACACGGGTATACTCCTCTACCATGGAGGCTCTGCCCTCGAATCCCTCCCTGAAGCCTCTACACAGTTTTCCCGGGTTATGGTGCAGCTGCTTAATTCCTCCTATCCTTCGTAAGAGGGTAGGGTATACTGTGCAACCGCCTTACTTGTTGCCTGGACTGTTAAAAAGATCTTGAGAACACCACGTGCCCCTCCATGATTCTCTCGACAATAAGCTTTACTCTATCATTTACGATGAACCATGCAAGCGCGTAGAGCCATATGAAGAGGGCTTTCCCCACGTCTATTGGAGCTACTAGCCCGAAGCCTCCTACAGCAACTATTGTTGCAATTATTTTTGTTATGACTGCCGTTGCCAGCAGGAGGTTGCCGGGTCTTATGCTCCAGAAGGGGCCTTCGGTTCTGGTGACGAATATTGTTAAGTGGCCTGCGACTGCAAGTTTAAGAAATATAAATGTTTGGAGCAAGTGTAGTTTACTGGAGGGGTTCATACCGAAATAGTTGATACCTATGTAGAGTGCTAGAAAGCTGCTTAGCACCCCCGTGAGCCCCACGGCCGTAGAGAGCGCTAGGATCCTTGGAAGCTCCCACCTCATAGGCTTCCTACTAACCTTCACATTATCGTACGCTATAGCTAGTATTGGCAGGTCATTGAGGAGGGCAAGGAGTATGATCATGACCGGTGTGATGGGATAGAAGTTATAGATTAACATTGCAGCCGCAACAAAGAATAGTATTCTAATAGTCTCGGTTATCCTATATATAACGTAGCCTTTCATCCTACCGAATATCTTCCTCGATAACTGTATCGCATCCCTTATAACACTTATACCCTCACTGAGCAGTACAAGGTCAGCCGCAGCTCTAGCAGCATCAACAGCATTGGCTACTGCTATACCCACATTAGCCTTCTTGAGGGCCGGTGCATCGTTAACCCCGTCACCAGTCATGGCGACAAGATGGCCTTCTTTCTGGAGAACATCAACAATCATGTACTTATGCTCGGGAAGTACCTCCGCAAAACCATCAGCCTCTGCCAGGAGCCTAGCCTGGTCGCTTGGATGCTTGCTTCTAAGCTCTTCTATACTGTATATCCTGCCCTTAAGGCCAAGCATTCTAGCTATTTCTCTGGCTATTGCCACATGGTCTCCCGTGATCATCTTAACGTTTACACCCATGCTCTTGATCTCCCTAATCATTACTGGTGCATCCTTCCTGGGAGGATCGAAGAGAGGTATTATGCCCACGTAGATCCATTCACCAGGCTCACGCTGTAGAGCGACGCCTATTGACCTGTAACCCCTCTCTGCAAGCTCCTCCACCTTAGCTGCAACCTTCTCCGTGACAGCTGGGCCTCCCCCGACAAGGCTCAGTATCGCCTGGGGGGCACCCTTGGCTACTCTAAGCCTAGCTCCCTCTGGTGTTAGGACTACGGCCTCGGTCCTCTTAGTGTCTGGGTCGAATGGCTTGAAGTATACCTGTACATACTTCTCTGCCTCATCCAGCACGCCGAGCTCCTGCGCAGCATCAATAACTGCCAGGTCTATGGGATCCTTGTCTTCCTCTCTCGAAGCCAACACAGCATAGAATACTACATCCCTCTCGCTGAAACCCTCCCCTATAACCACGGGTTTACCCGCCCTTAGCCTGTTGAGTGTGAGCGTGCCCGTCTTGTCGACACATAGTGTGTCAACCCCGGCCAGCTCCTCTATGGCTACGAGCCTACTGACTATTATCTGTCTCCTGGCAAGCTCGTAGGCTCCTATAGCCATGGTTATTGATAGTACTGCTGGAAGTGCTGCGGGGATAGCCGCTACTATTAGTACTAGGGAGAACTTTATCAGCTCCAGCGGGTTGAGCCCCCTTGACAATCCTACAACAACCACTATTGATGTAAGGATTAGGGTTAGGAGGATTAGGTAATCGCCTATCCTCAGTATTAGCTTCTGGTACTCGCTGACCGTTCTCGCCTTCTCCACGAGCTGAACAGTCCTGCCAAAATACGTGTTGAGCCCCGTGGCAACCACTATACCCGTGAGTTCTCCCCTCTTAACAAGAGTACCACTATACGCTATGTCACCCCTGCTTTTCTCTACGGGGAGGGATTCGCCGGTGATCGCTGACTCATCTATCATTACAGACTCGGCTTCAACTATCTTGATATCAGCCGGTACGATATCGCCCAGCCTAACCCTAACAATATCTCCTGGAACGAGCTCGCGCGCCGGAACAGTGACCCAGTTACCCTCCCTAAGCACTCTCGCCTTAAGAGCCAGCTTCTGCCTCAAAAACTCTATTATATTCTCTGCCTTCCACTCCTGCCAAAACCCCGTAACACCATTCACTAGGAGCAGGATAACAACTATGGCGAAATCTACCCAATGCCTTAAGAGGGCTGAAAGTAGTGCCGCAGCCTCGATCATCCATGGTATAGGGCCCCAGAAGTAGCTCAGGAAACGCAGGAAAGGACTCGTCTTCTCCTCTGGGACCTCATTGAAGCCTACCTCCCTAAGCCTTCTCTCCACCTCCTCCGAGCTCAAACCCTTCCCGAGCCGTACCCCGAGCTTCTCGGCAACCTCTTCGACGCTCATCCTAGCTGCTTCGTCAGCTCTAATATAGAGGCGGGGAATCCCGCAGCACCCAAGAGGCTTAGGGGAAAGAGGAGGCAGCGAAAACCCTTGCCTCACCCTGGGGGATCTACGCTTGCCTAGCCAGCTCCGTTCGCGCCCAAAGGGCCAAGTAGACTTGGGCTTCGAGTAGACGATAGGCATCATGCATTGAAGAGGCTGTGACGCATGTCTTGCGTGGGGCTGTGAGCCTTACACTGGGTATGAGGCTGGCCACTTCTGCAGCCAAGGGGTTGACATACTCTATACACAACTCTATCCTGCCCGCAACCCTCGGCAACCCTAGCTCGCCACTAGCAGCCTTATCCTCAGCCTCCTCCACAGCCCTGGCCAGATCATCCAATACTTCTTCAATACTCTTGGCAAGCGATGACGCGTAACCCATGCTTGATACAAGCGGCAAGAACACCGCCCAGGGAATAGTCTCCTCCACCTCCTCCCTAAGCTCCTCGGAGCCAGCCACGAGAGCTACGGGGACAGAGTACTCGGCGAGAAGAAGCGCGTTAAGAGAAAGCTCGCCCACCTCACGGCCATTAACAGTCACACGGTAAACAACGCTCCCCGAGTAAGTATGGCTGAAAACCGACAGCACACCTGCCCTCGAATGATACCCCAACAACACAGCATACATAGAGCCCCTGGCACCAGCAACCATTGAGAGAGAGCGCGGAAAACCACGCACAAGCCTACTCCCACGCGGCATTGCCAGAGGATCAATCATGTTCATGTAACCATGACTGTCAGCCACAACAACCTCATAACCCTTCTCCACAAGCACCTTCGACACAGTGGCAGCAAGCCTCGTAGCTATACGGCGTAGCTCACTGAAGTGAGAGGCTTTAGGAAATAAGTGGGAATAGATTATGAAGGGTAAGCCCTCAGCATCAACGGAGACAAAAACCCTCCTCAACAACGCCCGCACCAAGCTAGAGGAAAGAGGGGGGCACAGTACAGTATTATAGCCCAGGTTCCCGGCCAAGCACGCTTAGCTTTTAAGCCAGAAGAAAGTGATCCCCCGGCCTATGGTGATGACCATTATCCAGGCCAAGGGTTACGGGCAGGTATAATCCACTTGCCGTGGAGGAGTGGGTGCTAGAGTACTGGGAGAGGAATAACATATACGAGCTGGTTAGGCGGAGAACATGGGACGAGAGGCAGGGGAAGCCCATATTCTCCTTCCTCGAAGGACCGCCTACAGCTAACGGCTACATGCACATGGGCCATGCTAGGGGCAGGACGATCAAGGATGTTAAGATACGGTATGCTCGCATGAAGGGATATAGGGTCTGGGATCAGGCTGGATGGGATACGCAAGGCCTCCCAGTGGAGCTAGAGGTTGAGAAGAAGCTGGGTTTCCGCAGTAAAAGGGACATAGAGGAGTATGGTGTGGACAAGTTCATTGAGGAGTGCCGTAGGCTCGTGGACCACTACATGAACCACTGGGTTGAGGCAAGCAAGAGGCTTGGCCTCTGGCTAAACTACGACAAGGCTTATGAAACGAGGGATCCACGCTACATAGAGGCTGCATGGAGCTTCATTAAAAAAGCCAGTGAGAAAGGACTACTCTACGAAGACCTCCGGGTCATACCTCGCTGCCCACGCTGTGGAACAGCCCTCAGCAGCCACGAGGTTGCACAGGGCTATGAGACTGTTAAGGATCCAAGCCTTTACTTTAAGCTCCCCCTGGAAGGGGACGAGTCAACATACCTTATTGCATGGACAACCACCCCCTGGACTATAATAGCCAATGAGATGGCTGTTGTCCATCCTAGCGAGGACTACGTGGTGCTAGAGGTTAACGGTGAGAGGTGGATTGTTGCGGAGAAGAGGCTGGAGGCTTTCGTGGAGGAGGTGGGTCTCCGAGGCTACAGGATTGTTGGCAGGCTTAAGGGAAGGGAGCTTGAGGGTAGACGATACAGGCACCCCCTGCTAGAAGAGGTTCCTTATCATCGAAGCCACGACGCTAAGCCGTACCATAGTGTTTACGGGGCCGAGTGGGTGACCATGAGCGAGGGCACGGGCATAGTGCATGCTGCGCCCGCACACGGCCCCGAGGACTTCGAGCTCGCACGAAAGGTGGGGGTGGACGTTTACACTCCCCTAGGCCAGGACGGCTACTTCAACAGCAATGCCGGAAGGTTCCAGGGACTCTGGTTCGAGGACGCCAACGATCATGTGGTTGAAGTGTTAAAGTCTAAGGGTCTCCTAGTGCATGCCGGCGTGTATGAGCACGACTATCCCTTCTGCTGGCGGTGTGGTACGAGACTCTTCTACTACGCGTCCCGTCAATGGTTTATAAAGATGAGCGCGTTAGCGGACAAGATGGTGAAGGAGGTAGAGTCAATAAGGTGGGCTCCGGCCTGGGCTAAGGCCAGGATGGCTGACTGGGTTAGGGGTGCCAGGGATTGGTGTATAAGTAGGGAAAGGTACTGGGGAACCCCACTGCCAGTATGGCGCTGCACCCGCTGCGGCCACATCACTGTTGTCGGCAGCCTCTCCGAGCTGCGCAGCCACGCTAAGAACCCAGAGGCTGTGCCCGAAGACCCCCATAGGCCTAGTGTAGATAGGGTAGTACTGCGCTGCCCGCGCTGCGGCGGCGACATGAGGCGTGAGCCCTTCGTCGTCGACGTGTGGCTTGACAGCGGCGTGGCTCATACTGCTGCACTTGCACAGTATGGCTGGCTTAAGCTCTGGGATAAACTCTACCCTTACACCTGGATAACGGAGGCAGCAGATCAGACAAGGGGCTGGTTCTACACGCTCTTGGCGACCGGCGTAGTATGGCACGGCAGGATCCCATACAGGTCTGTTCTACTGCAAGGCCATGTACTGGACAAGGAAGGAAAGAAGATGAGTAAGAGCAAGGGGAATGTTATATGGGCTTACGAGTGGTTGAGGAGGAAGGGAGCTGACCCGGTAAGGTTCTTCCTGCTGAGCAGGGCACCATGGGATAGTATTAACTTTGACCCGGCAGAGCTTAAGAGGTTTGAAGAATACCTTAACATACTATGGAATGTGGTGAGGTTTGCAGACACCTACATGGAGCTCGACAAGTGGCGGCTGAGAGAGAAGAACTGGAGGCTTGAGCCCGAGGACAAATGGATACTCTACGAGGCCTCCATGGCTGTAGAGCGTGTGGCTAAGGCTATAGAAGAAGACAACATGCACCATGCAGTCCACACGCTAATAGACCTTATCGTGAGAAAGCTCAGCCACCAGTACGTTCCCCTGATAAGGCCAAGGGTGTGGGAGGAGGAGGCCTCAGAGAGCAAGGAGGCAGCATACTTCACTCTGTACACCGTGATAAAGACCATACTGTTAGCTATGGCTCCCCTAACCCCCTTCATCACAGAATACCTATACCACGCGTTCATAGCTAAATATAGCCCTGAGGTAAAGGAGACGGTTCACCTAGAGGAGTGGCCTAGAATCCCCAGCAGCCTCCTGGACAGGGATGCGTGGGAGGCAGTAGAGCTGGGCTTGCAGGCTGCCGAAAAAGTCCTCGCCTTAAGAAGCGAGCTTAGGCTTAAGCGTAGGTGGCCTCTCCCCTACGCAGTCCTTGTAGCCGAGAAGGGAGGACAGGACACTGTAAGGATTGCTGCATCGATTCTTGCGAGACAAGCCAACATTAAGAGGGTTGAGGTTGGCAGCGGAAGGGTTGAAGCCGAGGGGCTTGTAGAGCTTAAGCTAAACGATAACTACGTCCTCTACGTTACACCAAAGCTGGATGAAGAAACCCTCCTAGAGGGGCTGGCTAGAGAGGTTATTAGGAGGGCACAGTCACTTAGAAAGGAGATGGAGCTGCCAGTAGACTATGTTGCAGAGAAACTACTCCTCTACGCTGATGGCAGGCTACGGGAGGCCGTAGAGAAGTATAGAGACTATATAGCCCGTGAAGTAAGGGTTAAGAGGATAGAGCTTAGGGATAAAGCGTTCGATGGCTCGGAGTGGAGCGTTGAAGGAGAAAAACTGGTGATTAAGATAGAGAGGTAGAGGCCCTAGTGGAGGAGGAAATGTGCCGGCTCAGCCTCCGGGGAGTAGTTGATGAGCCATAATGGTATTTTCAACGCAGTCAACCATCTCGGCTGGCTCCTCGAACCCAACGTGCCAGTGATAGGGTGCGGAAAGGCTAGGAGGCCTTGCTGGAGCGTTAGGGGCGACTACTGGCTCGCGGGAGCCTTCGAAAAAAGACTGGTGGGTATGCTGCTGGATAAATACTTCAACGTTAAGCTAAGCTTCACCGAGAGAATGCTAGTCTTTCACCGTGTTCCCTCGCCCCGTGGAGACTATGCTGTAGAAGTGTTTGGTGAAGCTGCCAGGCTGGGGCTGGTAGAATACCAGGCTCTTAGGGGATGGTTTATCTATCCTAGCGGCGCGCTCGCAGGCATATTGGCTGCGTACACGTCTCCAACAACAGTCCACCTAGGTAACGCGAGGGGTAGGCTTAAGGGAAAGAAGGTTGCAGTAGATGCGTCCGCATGCAAACTGCTTCACTCAGCCAAGGCCTGGGTCATCGTGGAGGCAGACGGCTATATTGGCGTAGCAAAACCCGTAGATGACTGCTGGCTGAAGGTGAAGGATCTCGCGCCTAAGGGCTTCCGGCAGCTGCCTCCAGCCAGGCTTGAGGAGGCTGTTGAAGCTAACAGCGAGCTTATTGGAGGCTTAGCGTCGGAGGCGAGAAGATTCATTAGGAGTGTCGTAGAACGTTTTGGAAACAGTGACGGCAGGGTCTACGTGGCCTTTAGCGGTGGAGTTGATTCAGCAGCAGTATTAAGCCTTGCTGTTGAATCGTTGGGGGCCGAGAGGGTTACAGCCATATACGCTGACACGGGCATAGAGTTTAGAGAGACACGGCGCTACGCGGAAAAACTCGCTAGCATGCTGGGCGCCGAGCTAGAGATCGTTGAGTCAAATAGAGATTTCATAGAGGAGGTTGCTAGGAGAGGATTAATGACTAGGGACCGCCGGTGGTGTACACGGCTCCTTAAACTAGAGCCTCTACGCAGAGCCTACGAGAAGAGGAGAGTTAGAGTCGTATTCGAGGGCGCTAGGCGCTGGGAGAGCTGGAATAGGGCACGGCTACCGAGGCTGGGAGAAAACCCTGCCATACCCGGCGTGAAGAGGGCACTACCAGTATACCATTGGCCCCGCCTAGCAATACAACTATACCTGGCCGAACGCAACATACCAGTTAACAGCCTCTACAACATGGGCTTAACCAGAATAGGCTGCATAGTATGCCCCGCAATGCACCTCTACGAGATCCACATAGCATACAAGCACAACAAGACATTCTACCATAAGCTAGCCTCAACAATCTCAAACAACACCCTAGAAGGACTCGCACGCATACTCCGAGGAGAATGGAGGAAGGCCTAGTAGTCGGCCACAACAGGGTTTACGATACAGCCCACACGAGAGACGCAAACCTCCACTACATCGCCCGGCCTAATGTACCTTGGCGGGTTACGGGCATGACCCACGCCCGGAGGAGTACCGGTAGCGATAACATCCCCTGGCTCCAGGAAAATCCCCCTACTAGCATACTCTACAAGCTCCACGGGCCCATGTATCAAATCCCTCGTATCACCATCCTGCATCAACACACCATTAAGCCTCAACACCACCCGGAGCCCAAGTCCGGGATCGAGGAGAGAGCGCGGAACAATAACAGGGCCTAGAGGCGCATAGGTATCCCTACTCTTCCCCTTCCACCACTGTGAAACACCACTCTCCAGCTGCTCAAGCCTCCCCGACACATCATTCAAGCAAGTATAGCCCCATATAGCCTCAGAAGCCTCCTCTAAACCCATATCACGGCCCGGAAGACCTATCACAACCGCAAGCTCAGCCTCTACATCAACCTTCAAGCCCTCACCATGAAGTATGATAGGGTCCCCTGGGCCCACAATAGCATTATAATTCTTCACAAAGAGATCCGGCACCTCAGGAGGCTCAACACCAAGCTCACTAGCATGGCCACGATAATTCAACCCAACAAGCACCACATGCTGAGGCCTATCAACGGGCGACACAAGCCTAACACCACCCAAAGGCAACCCCTTATCACTCCTCGACACAAGCCTAGCCAGCTCCTCGAAGTCGTCGGGAGCATACTCTAGCATAACCTCGCGGACACTACTATAGCCCCAAGCCCCGAGAGGATACACCCTGCCACGGTACACTACAACAGGCTCTATGACCCCGCCGGGCACAATAGCCCTCGCCAGGGCCAGCTCCTGCTCGACAGTAAACCCTAGACCCTTATGCAAGGAAGGCCCCAAGCTAGAATGGTGAGGGGGTTGAGAGTAACACTCCAATAAAAACTAGCATCAGCGGGTTGGGGCTAGAGGGCTTATATAGGTATGGTATGTGGAGGAAAAAAGGAGGGAGGATTAGAAGCCGATACTGTACCTTGGCTCTCCTGTCTGCTGCTTCGGGCTCAGCGGTATCTCCTCGGGCTTAGCCTTCCTGACCCTCGCAGCACAGGTCTTGTAGTCTGGCTGGAAGAAGTATGGCTGTACGTCGTAGTTGTCGAGCGTCAACGCGTTCGCAAGCTTGTTCTCATCGAACCATGGCACGAACATGTAGTCTATTCTTGGTCCTCCCAGCCCCGTCCTCGGGTTCAGCACCTTAGCTCTCACAGTTATCTTGCCTCTTGGACTGCATATTGTGACCCAGTCTCCCTCCTTAATGCCGAGCCTGGCTGCCAGATCCTTGGGTATCTCAGCATAGGCCTCAGGCTTCACGCGGCGAAGCTCCGGCACGCGGCCCGTCATGGTGGCCGTGTGCCAGTGCTCTATTACACGCCCAGTCGTCATTACCAGCGGGTAGTCCTTCGCATCCCTTACAGTAACTACTTCTCCAGTATCGAGTTTGTACTTCAACGTGAAGCCTGGAGCCTCTGCCGGCGCCAACGCGAGCTCGAATATGGCTTCCACATCACCGAAGTTACTCCTCAACGCGTCCTCCCAGCTCTTAGTCTCCAATACTCTTAGACCCTTCTCCACATCACCGCTTGCTGGCACGGCTGTATGCTTCTCTACCACCTTGAATGGGCCTTTAGGCTCACTGAACACTGATATCTTACCCTTGAACACCAGGTCTGCATCAAGCTTCTCCTTAGTTATTATTACCTCCTTGTTTATCTTCACCTCTCCAGTATTGTGGTCAACTATCACCGGCAGCCAGGGCCTAGCCCATACAGTCATCCTACCCGTGGGCTTAGCGTAGAATATCACATACCAGTTGCCTGGCACGCGGCTCTTCCTCTTGTAGGCGGCATCATCGATCTCCTCCACTATCTGGCGGAGCACCCACTTGAGGAGTGCCGGGTTGTGGCTTAGCTTGCCGAGCCACTTAGCCTTATGTATATGGTGTACCACGTTCTCGTCTAGTCCCTTCACGTACTTGGCTATCTCGTCGGGGCTGGTCATACCCTTCACGTCATTGTATATCTTCTTTATCACCTCGGGGTCTGGCATGAGTGGGTCGTAGGGGTAGCTGTACCTGCTCGCAGACTGATACTTGTCATACCTCATCTTGACGCTTGGGTTAGTGGCGTACTGCTCGGGCCACGGCCACCTGAAGCCATTGATCAGCTTGTTTCTGAAGAACTCGCGCTTGACGTAGCTGAAGTCGTAGTACGTGTTCTTGGCCAGGCTTAGTATGTCACGATCCCATACACGGTTGAGGAACTCTTCATGCCACTTCTTCTCCTTACTCTTCTCTATAACGTACTGCACCCAGCTCTTACCAGCCGCTTTGGCAGCCTTATCCAGGTCCTCCGGGAAGAAGCCGCTCACAATACCCTTCGGCACTACCTTGCTTAGGTCGGGGTCATCCTCCCATGCCTTGCCTAGCAGCGCGAAGATCATGTGGTCTCCAAGAGCCTCGCCCGGAGGCTCTATAGTGTACCTTGCCACACTGTAGCGGCGCTCACTGCAGCCGTACTTGAACTCCTTCTCACCCCACGCCGAGGCAGGCAGCACCAAGTCGGCTAGGTCGGTTGTACGCGTCGGGTAGATGTCGCTCACCACTATGAAGGGGAATGCTGGGTCATCGTCATGGGGCTTGCTCATACCAGCCCTAAACTTGAACACGTTGGGGAGGCTGTGGCCGGGGTTGGTCTCAGCTATCCATACTATCTTCAGCTGGCCAGCGCTAACACGACGGAACATCTCCACCACATGGGGTCCTGGCACCGGGTGGATCTTGACCTTCTCAACCTCCTTCTTTATCTCGGAGCTTGGCAGGCCACGCTCCCTCAGATACTCCTCTGTCAGCTTCTTCCAGATGTTCTCCACCTGCTCCCTAGCAGCCTTCTTGGCTATCAGCCTACCGTAGGGTAGCACGTGCGCTAGTCCGCCCTGGTCTCTTATCCCTCCACACGCGTTGGGCTGACCAGTCAGGCTCATGGCTCCGGCTCCGTACTTTCCTATCTGCCCGGTTATCGCCAGGAAGTTTATGATACTGTTTACCGTGTGCACACCCTGTATCTTCTGGTTTACACCCATGGTCCAGAACACTAGGAGCCTCTGCTCCGCCATCCATTTGGCGGCGAGCCTTACTGCCTCAACCGGGTCTATCTCCACGAAGGGCTCAGTGCCCGTCATGTTCACCTTTGCAGGGTCTAGTTCACCAGCCTTTATCAAGCGCTTGGCCGTCTCCCTGTTTATCAACGGCTTCTGGCTCCCGAAGAGTATCTTAACCATGACCTCTGGCTTGAACATTTCGAGGAACTTCACGTAGAGCGTGAATCCCTTCCACCAGTCCCTTTCTATCTCCTCGTCGCTCTTGTATTTCTTGCCGACGCTCGGGTACATGGTGTAGTTTGCTGGTATGCTAGCGGTTGTACCCATGTCCCATACCTTGTTTAGGTCACCCATATTGTTGTACTTGGTGTTGTAGTCCTTTAGCGCCCAGGTCTTAGCAGTCTTCTTGGGTATAGCGAAGTCTGCATGCCTCTTAAGCCACGTTATGTCGATGTATTTGCCGTTGCACTTCACGGTCCAGTTCCTGGTGTCGGGCTTGCACTTGTCGAGCTCGAATACCACTACGTGGGCTAGTGTGTTGAGTAGGGCAACGTCCATGCTCCAGCGTAGCGGCAGCCAGAGGTCTGCAACGCTACCGCTCCTGGTCTTCCTCGGGTCCGCGAGTATGATCTTAACCTTCTCCGGGTTCGCCTGCTTGACTTTAGCTATTCTTCCAAATACTATTGGGTGGGCCTCGGCAGTGTTTGTGCCTATTAGGAGGAAGGTCTCGGCATGTGTGCCAGTATCGGGCTCGGGTATGTCGATGTGGTCGTAGCTCACCTCTGGCTCGTCGGCGCCGAAACTGGTTATGAAGCCACCCACAGCACTGACCATGCACATTCTGGGGTTGCCGTCAAGATTGTTGGTATGTATCCCGGCCTTCGTAAGCTTGTTGATCACATAGCTCTCCTCAGTACCCAGCTGGCCGCTACCGTAGTAGGCGAAGGCGTGCACACCATACTTCTGCAGCGCGTACTTCATCATAGCTGTGAAGAACTTTACTGCAGTATCCCAGTCTACCTCGACGTAATTCCTCTTTATGTGTTCAACCGTGGGCACCTTAGCAGTGGGGTTCTTGCTGACCTGCCTATTTCGTACGCGCGGCGCTT
>QNYQ01000031.1 GCA_003978665.1 Hyperthermus sp. | reverse complement strand
AACAGCAGGACCCCAATGCAGAGGACGCGGGGGTGCCCGAGCTAGGTCAAAGGGGGCGGGCTGAGGACCCGCTGGCGTAGGCCTGCGTGGGTTCGAATCCCACCCCCCGCACCACACCCTCACCAGCCCGCCCAGGCTGTAGACACTCCTCCCCGCAGGCTCTAGGAGCAGCTTAGCCGCCGCCTTCCGCTGGCAGAGGGGGAGGATTGCGCGGCTCCATCCTTACCTGTTCGAGTCTCCTCCCCGCGTCGATCCCCGCTATGCAGCTGATCGTCTCCTTTAGAGCGGAATACTCAAAGCCGCACCACCCTCGAAACAAGTGCGTGGGTGCAAGTCTTGGTGAAACATGGGTGTAGAGATGCGCCATGCCATAGTCCAGAGGAGCTTAAGAGAAGGCTCAGGGAGCCGGGCCTTACTCTCGAGGAGATAGACCGCCTTCTCGCCCGTGAAGCCGAGATCAGGCAGCGCGCCTAGTAGCACTGGCTCCGTAGACATATTTCGACTACCACCACCCTCTTCTCCTCCTCGAACACCTTGTAGATCATCCTATAGTCGCCGACACGGCGCCGCCAGAAACAGTAGTACTCGCCCTTGAGATGCCTATCTCCACGCCTAGGCTCCTCCGCCAGCTCATGGAGCACAATGCGCACCCTATCCTTATGCTCATAGCTCACCCTCCTGGCCTTAAAGAACCTGGCAGCACCACCCCTAACCTCAACCCTGTAACCCATCACTCCCCTCCCTCCTCTTCCCTCTCGACATTCGCCTCTACCTCGCCCTCCATCTTCTCTATCCCGCTGTCGTCTACGACTGGGCGGCTGCTCTCCGCGACAACAGACAGCGGCATCGCGTAGGCGCCTGGAGGCCTCAACGACAACACCAGCCCTAAACAGCCCGCCGACACCCACATCAACAACCCCCTCCCCAACCCTCTCCCAAAGGCCAACGTAAGCAGCCATGCTGGATAGGTCGCGGATCTTCTCGGGGCACCCCCACGAAGAGCCTCCTTAACCCTCTCAAGCCCTAAACAATGGCTCGCCCAGCCCGTAGCTGAACAAGCCAATACTCAACTCTAGCACGCAGTCCACCAGCCTAAACGCCTCGCCCCCAGCACCGTGCCACTGCAGCAGCCCCTAGACTCGCTCCCGGAGGTCCAGAGGCCGGACCACTATCTCTTCATCCCTGGCCTCCACTTCAACGAGGCCTCCACGAGGTGTAGAGCCTCCCGTACCACCTTAGGCAGCACAGTGACCCCCTTTCCTGCCTGCACGCGCAACCAGGCCTTATTGGCCGCACCGATAGGTTAGACTATAGGGTCCTCCATATAGATTTGTCCCCCCGGGGCTGGTGGCGGAGAGCAGCCGCCTCGTCATAGACGACAACGAGATAGAGGAGCTCGCGGACACGGTGGGGGTCGAGGCAGGTGCCGAAAAGGAAGAGGAGGCTTAGGGCGGATGAGACTCCTCTGGCCAAGTGCTTCGGCAGATGGCGCGTCGACGCGGGCCCAGTGCTCCATGTCTTGCGCTCGGCCTGGCCTGGAGCTGTGGAGCGGGTTAGGAGCGAGCTGAAGAGCCTAGAGGAGGAGCTGAACACCGATAGGGAGAGGATACGTAGGCTCCTAAGGGAGGCTGTGGTCGCCGAGACCCCTCTGGGCCCCATAAGGCGCTACAGGGTGTCTACGCCCGCTGGGTGGCTGCGGCTACTCTTCTTCGTTGATGCTAAGAACTGCCTCGTAGTGTTCACCGACGTCCAGCTTAGGGATGAAGAGACCTATAGGCGGGTGAGGAGAAGGTGGGGGCGCTAGGCGTAGACGCCGCCGCGCCGCCTCATTATGGCGAAGGTTCTCTTAAGGGAGTCCCTGGACACTCTCTCCCTCACCACAATCCTTTCGCCGCCAACGTAGTAGGTTCCTGGCTCCAGTACCTCGGGGAGCTCGCTCCAGCTCTTCGCCCTGACTATCCTGGTCTGAGCCACGCCCCGTGCACCCCTCGCATAAGCTTCTGCTGGCGGGTGTTTATGGGTGCTCCGGCTCTAACCGTGAAACCACCGGCCACGTTTGCACTGTAGTCTGGTGGAGGGGAGGGGTTTGACTGCTTCTTTTCGGGGGCAGTGTGTTGCTGGCTGAGCCTCATCTTTCACGCCTGTCGTGTCTTCCTTTCCCCGGCTCCTTTTCTCCTGGAGGGGGCCCTCGTGGTTTTCTGTGTGGTTTAGCATGTTAGACGGCCGGCGTTTACGCCTATTACCTGGCCTGTTATCTTTCCCGAGAGGCTTGGCATTGCTAGGAAGTATATTGCTTCTGCTACGTCTTCCGGCTTTATTATTTCTCGTAGGGGGTGTAGTTT
Source organism: Hyperthermus sp. (assembly GCA_003978665.1). Taxonomy (GTDB): domain Archaea; phylum Thermoproteota; class Thermoprotei_A; order Sulfolobales; family Pyrodictiaceae; genus QNYQ01. The sequence continues at coordinate 21,347 of QNYQ01000031.1, read as the reverse complement.
CCTTATCTTTTCCTTCTGGTCTCTTGTCGCGATGAGGTCTCTTACCATGTCTGTCTCGGTGAAGCTTGGTGCTACTGCGTTTACGCGTATACCCTCCTCTGCCAGCTCTATTGCTAGTCGCTTCGTGAAGCCTATTATTCCCGCTTTTGAGGCTGCGTAGGCTGTTGATGCTACTATGTTTCCTGTCTGGCCTGCTATGCTTGCCACGTTAACTATGCTTGCCCATTCAGCCCTCCTCAATAATGGTAGGAACTCTTTTGTGACGAGGAAGGCTCCGGTCAGGTTTACTCGTATTGTCCTCTCCCAGTCCTCTATGCTCGTCTGGTCTATGGTTCCCACGTGTAGTATGCCGGCATTGTTTACTAGTATGTTTAGCTTGTCGAACTCTTCCTCAACAGCTGCCCTAGCCTCTCTTATGCTCGCAGGACTTGCCACGTCCAGCCTCACTACGAGAGCTCTATTGGCCCCCAGCCGTTTAGCCTCCTCGGCCGTGGCCTCGGCGGCCCCACGCCTGGTATGGTAGGTTACTATTACGCTGCAGCCGTGTCGTGCGAAGCGTAGGATTGTTGCCCTTCCTATACCCCTGCTGGACCCCGTTACCATTACGGTGCAGTCTTCCATTCAGTGATCCCCGGCTGCCGCGTCCTTCCCGGAGGGGGTCATTGAATGCTACTCTCTGGCCCGGTACTTGCTTGCCAGGTTTTCCACGAGGCTTTCCTTGGCTACTCGACAGTATAGTGGGGCTATGCTTTTTGCTCTCAGGCTTGTCTCGATTATCTCCCTTACATTGTTTGGTTGCTCGACCATCTCCACTAGGATATAGTTGTCTTTGGGCTCGCTGAACTCCTCTATAATGCCCTTGCTGGGGTCTACCACGAGAGTGGGCACCTCTATTAGATTATCTATCGTCTCGAACACGGAGCCCACAGCCATTACCGGCACGTTGTTCTCCATGCTCCTAGCCATCAACGCTAGCTTCACCCTCTCAACACTATCCCCGGGCCTTAAAGCGGTCACGAGCGCTGTGGCTCCCTCTAAGAGGAGGCTGCGCGCGACCTCGGGATAGTATATGTCGTCCTCCGCCATCACGCCTATACTCCTACCCACGTCATCAAACACGAGCGTGCCCCTGCCCGGGCTTATGCCCAGGTCCTCGTCGAGGCCGTTACTGGCTATCTTCCGGTATTTTGCTATGAGGTTGCCGTTAGGCGCAATAATCATTGTTGTCAGGAATACTTTAGGACCAGCCCTCTCTATTATAGGGCCGGCTATAAGGTACACGCTGTTCTCCAACGCAACCATGGACAAGTACTCGTACGTGCTCCCAGGTATTCTCTCAGCCTGGTTCCTCGTAATAGCCCTATTCCTGCTCCTGGGGTAGTAGAGGAAGAAGGGGCCAATGTTCACGAACGCTGGTAACACGACGAGGCGGGCGCCCTTGTTGGCAGCCTCCTTCACAAGCTTCCTCGCTCTCTCAAGGTTGGTTCTCCTAGCCAGGGGCTTAAGCTTCATATGTATCAACGCGACCATTATAGGCAACTATCTCGCCCTCCTGGATATCGGGAAGGCAAGGCAAAAATCACTAACCCTACATGCAGCCCTTCAACCACTTGCGCAACAGTATATTAACAAGTGCTGGATCCGGGGAACACACTCCGGGCACGTGAACGGTACAAAAACGTGGAGACACTCCAGCCCCTCTTAACCCTCTACTCTTCCCCAGGGAGATCCGGCTCCTAGTTAAACGTGTTCGGCCTCATGGGGTGAAGGCTCACTGTACGGCAGGAGGTTTTTGACTGTCTCCGGGCCGAGCTCCCTCGTATTGGCTTCTAGTGCTTTTGAGAGCTGGCTTATAATCTCGCCTAGCACGTCCTCGTAGTGTACTAGTTTCGCCTCTATCTTATCCATAGTCTCTTGTAGCCTCCTGGTGGTGTCCTCTGAGACTAGCTGGGGGAACCTCTTCGTTAAGTAGTCGTAGACTCCTATCCCTCTCAGGGTGGCTATTAGGCTGCCCCTTCCCCTTGAGACGGCGTAGCCTCTGCGTAGGATCACTTCTATTATCTTCGCGTAGGTGCTCGGCCTTCCTATACCCTTCTCCTTCATGAGTCTAACAGCCTCTGCCTGTGTGAGGAGCTGCACGGGGCTCCACACTCTCGACGTGACTCTCGTCACCCTGTATACTCCTGGCTTCACCTTCTCCTCGACGCCTATTGTGGGGTAGAACTTGAGCCAGCCGGGCTCAATAACCTCTACCGTCCTCTCCTCCTCCCTAACAATCTCCTTAACCCCCTCGCCCGGCACGTCTATTCTTATTGTTAGCCGCAGCCTCTGCCTCCTCAGCCTTGCAGGCCTGGATTGGCTTGCAATGAACCTCTTGAAGACAAGGTCATAGAGCCTGTAGTGTCTCTGTGTTAGGGGTCTCGCCAGCTGCAGCTCTCCCTCCTCAATGAGCCTGCGCAGGTCGTCAGCGTCTATGGGCCTCGTCGGCCTTATGCCCTCGTGTGCTCCGCCCCTTCCCCAGTGGCGTGGCTGGAATACTTCTCTGGCGCTGTCTCCTAGACGGTACTCCAAGTATTCTCGTGCAACCCTTATGCCTACATCGCTTATCCTGGTGCTGTCGGTTCTATGGTAGGTTATGAGGCCTAGCTCGAAGAGGTCCTGGGCCAGCCTCATGACGAGTGGTGCGGGGAAGCCCAGCTTCTGGCTTGCCTCCGCGAGCAAGGTGTCGGTGGTGAAGGGTGGGGGTGGCGGCGTCTCCGCCTCCTCCTCGCCTATAACCTCTACTCTTATCTCCGCCCTCCCCTCCTGTTGGAGGGCCTCGTTGACCCTCCTTATTATACTGGCTTTTTTCCTCCTAAGCTGCTCTAGTTCCTCCAGGCTCTCCAACAGCTTATGGTTCTCGAACGCGTAGTCGAGCTTCTCCTCTACCGCAGCCAGTGCTCTCTTTATGGATTCGCTTACCTCGTCTCCCCTCACGGTCACAGCTATCTTGCCGTTGTCTGCCTCAAGCCTGTAGAGGGGGATGCGTAGATACTTGTTGCCTAGAGTATGCTTGACTATCCAGCCCAGCACTGGTGTCTGTACGCGTCCAGCACTGAGGTTATAGTTTGGTGTCTCGCACTCTCTGCCTGCTTCAGCCATTTTCTCTATAGCGTTCAGCATGGCTTTCGCGCTCTTGAGTCTAGCAGCCCTGTTCCTGGAGACCGTTAGCTTCCAGGTGCAGAACTCTCGCCAGAACCTGGTCCATAGGATGGGGCTGAGGGTGAAGCCTATCCAGCGGTCCTCCACCCTGCGCACGAGCTGGGCCTCGACCAGGTTCTCTAGGAATCCTCGCGGGGACTCTATGGCTTTCTCTATGGCTTTCGGGGTAACCTCGTGGAACTCGATCCTCACAATGGTTTTTGCCGCTGGGCCTATGAGGCTTGCAAGGTCATAGCCTATCTTCTCGCCCTCAGTGTCTGGATCGGTGCCTACCATTACAACGTCGACTTCACTCGCAAGAGACCTCAACGCCTCTATAATGCTCCAGCTATCCTTGACAAGCGGTGAGCCGCAGACGGGGCAGCGGAGGATGCCGTGGGCTCCACTGTTGCCTGGAAGCATCGTCCACTGGTGGCCGCAGGCCATGCAGCGGGCTATGGGAGCGTATACGGGTAGGAAGCGTCGCGGCCCCCGTGGAGACACTAGTATGCCGTGAACGTTCCTCGTCATGCTCCAGTCATACGCCTCAACGCTTCCCTCAAGCACGTCGAGAAGCCAGCTGCCGGTGATCCTCTCCATAGGCGTCTCGGGTTTGACTAGGTCGTAGACGTGGCCGCCGCTTGCAGACACGAGGAGAATATATTTTCCTGTGGACACCTCGTATACTCTCAGCGGCCCGATCCTCCTGGCGGAGGGTCTGCCGAAGAAGCCTGCAATGGTTCTAGCCTTGTTGGGGCTCTCGACTATGAGTAGTGCTGTTCTTACAAGCTCGACCTGCTCGGGTTTAATCTTGCCCTCAACTATTTCCCTGAGCCTCTCCCTATCCCTATCAATACTCCTCATCACACTGGCCAGGTCAAGCTCCTCCAGCCTCCTCCACTCCGCTTCAACAAGCCACCTAGTCCTCCTCGCCAGGCCATTGAAGAGCCTGGGGTCGTCAACCACTACTATGCTTAAGCCCTTGGTGACCCCGCCTGCGTAGAGCCTGCTCGTCCTCCCCGATGCTTGGATATATGTTGCGGCGTCCGGTACAAGCAAGTACACTCTGTCATCCTCCTTCACAAGGGCTACTGTTTCAGCCTTCTCGAGGGAAGCCCACACGTCACTCCTGCCCATGGCCTCCCGCAGCCACTGCAGGGCCTTGGCGAACTCCTCGGCTACGCTGCCGGTAGCCCTCCCCTCCTCAAGCTCCTCGGCTAGGTGCGCGATTGCGGCAGGGCTTAGCCTCCTCATGATCCTTCTCAGCCTGGCCAGCAGCCTCTGAGCCTCACCCCTAACATCGCCCGGCCCGTGCTCAGCCAATACTGCAAGGAGCCTAACAAGGTTGAGGGGGTGCGGCTTCTCAAGCCTAATGCTGATCTTGTGTCTGGGCACTCCAGCGAACACTGCGTAGCGGATGCGTAGGGGGAGGTCTAGGCCTCTGACAGCAACCCCATAGTAGATTGCTACTCCGACGAGGACGTCCACGTCACCGTTCTGGAACCTCTCGAGCACGCCGACGTCTCTCGACGTGAAAGCCTCGGCCCGCACCCCCTTCTTGCGTAGGGTCTCTGCAAGCCTTACAGCATAGTCTACGCCGAGGTCTACGGGGACATAGACTATTCCTCCAGCGCCAAGCCTAGCCACGATACCGGCAACAGTATCCTCAACACTGCCCGAGGCTGGAAGAGTGTAGGCGTCGACAATGTTTCTTATTGCCTCACCAGCACTGCCAGCCTGAAAGCCCAGCAGAGCCTGGAAGAGCCTAACCCTCGCCCCCCGGGGCCTGCCCGTGGCGCTGCTAACCACTAGCACGGCGGCATTCTTCTTAGCCTCCTCCAGCCTCTTCTCGACCTCCTCCAGCCTCTCATAGATGGGTGCCAGCCTCTCCTCAAATATCCTCCTCCTAACCTCTCTAGCCTCCTCGCTACTAACCCTCCTAGCCGAGCGGAGCTCAGCCAGCCTCCTCTCAGCCTCCGCCTGAGCCCTCCTAGCCTCGACCGCAAGCCTTCTCTGAAGCCTCAAAAACTCCCATCCAAGATCCACGCTATCGCCGTCAAAGCCGACCACGCGGAGAACAGCGTCAACACTCCTACCGCTCTTCAGCACAGCGTCAACATCATCCACGAAGACGAAGCGGAAGCCACGCCCCCACTTCTCTACGGCAAGCCTATGTATGCGGTCAGCATTGCGGATCAAGTACTGGGCTGTTGTAACGAGCACGTCGAAGTCTCCTTCCTCCAGCCTCTCAAGCCTCTCCCTCCTCTGCCTAGGAGAGAGCCTGCCGTGGAGGACGAGCACCCTTGGCTTCAGCCCGGCCCTGGCTGCGTAAAAGGCGAGCTTCTCCTCTATCATCTGGACGAGGGGCGTGGTTGGTACAACAATGTAGCTTTTCTCGCCACGATGAGAGAAATAGAGCGACATAATGATCCCGAAGGTGGTCTTGCCCACGCCCGTAGGAGCAATGGCCGCGAAGCTCACGCCTTTAAGAACCCTTCTAACCCAGGCACGCTGAGCACTCCACAGCCTAGACCCGGTAGCCCTGGCGAAGAGCTCCTCGACAAGCCTTGCCTCCTCCTCGATGCGAGCGTAAAAGTCGAGGAGACTACCCTTCCTCAGAGCGCCACGAGACCGGAGGATGCGTGCCACGTCAAGAATACCTTCAACGGAAACCTCGTCCCTAAGGCACCTGGGGCATGGAAGCCCCCTCTGAAGCCTATCATCCCCCTCCGGGCCGCCACAGTTCATGCAGGAGTAGAGGTACACGCCTCTAGCCGGGCTCGATATATTCAAACATATCAGCCCCTATAATCCATGAGTACAAGCCCCCTCAACAGCTCCCTGGCCGAGAACGCGGAGAGCCACCGTGTAGGTAAGAACTCGTCCTAGGCCATTATGGATGGAACCTCCTCTCCCACGCCTCCAACTATATAAGCTTTGATGCTATTATCGGAGCCGGCCCCTAAACACGTCGAGGTCTCCTAGGAGGCTGTGCGCAAACCGTTATCTTCCTTCCCCGCAAGCCTCCCCGGAGAGAGTTTTTCAGGGGGAGATGAGGGTTTATGGCGTCTGTATCCCCGGGCTTGTTTGTTGCAGTGTTTGCTCTCATAGCTGCACTACTGGTGTTTACAGCCTTCATCCACTATAAGAGGAGCCTCTCGGGGTGTGGGGTGAGCGGCTAGCTTATGCCCAGGCTTCTTGCTATCTCAGCAGCTAGCCCGCCTGCTCCGAAGCGGGCCCATACGGCGCACGCTCCCTCACTGCTCACCATGCATGGCCCATAGGGTGTTGCGGGAGTGCATGCCTTCATGAAGAGGGGGCAGTCGCTCGGCTTGGCGATGCCGAGTGTTACCTCTGCACACCTGCATCCCGGAGGCAGGTCGTAGCTCCACTCCTCGTGCTTCAGCTCCTTAATGCCGTACTCGGCTACGGCGTCGACGCTCCTATACTTGTCTCTGAAAGCCAGCCCGCTCTCTGGCACAAAACCTATACCGCGCCATGCCGCGTCGACGACCTCGCAGCACTCCCTAATTATCCTCTGCGCGCGCCTATTCCCCTCCCATGTAACGACTCTCTTGTACTCGTTCACGAGCCTCGGCTTGCCCTCAACGTGCTGGCGCAGGATTTCAAGTATCGCGAGCAGCACGTCAAGCGGCTCGAACCCGGCTACAACAGTTGGTATACCATAGTCTCTGACCACGAACTCCCAGGCGGATGCACCGATTACTGTGGAGACGTGGCCTGGCGCTATGACGCCGCGGATCGGGTTCTCGCTGTGTTTCTCGAAAGTATACCTCATTATTGGCGGTGTGAGGCGGTGGACGTTGAGGATCTTAAGGTTTGGGGGGAGGCTTCCTGAAACCACGGGGCTCGCTGTAGCTGGTGCTGTGGTCTCGAATCCTACGGCGAAGAATACTCCATCCCTTCCATCGTTGCGCGCAATCTTTATCGCGTCGAGCAGACTATAGACTACGACTACATCGCCGCCGGCCGCCCTGGCTTCTTCAAGACTCCTCACGCCAGCCCCTCTTCTAGCGGAGCCGGGGAGCTTGTAGGCGTCGCCGTAGGTGTATACCCTAACCCCTTCTAGGCTCAGCTTGATCACTGCGTCCACGTAGTGGGCTGGGGTCACGCATACCGGGCAGCCTGGTCCAGCAACGATTTCTATCTCCTCCGGCATAACACTCCTAATGCCATAGTGTGTTATCGTGTACTCGTGCGTACCGCAAAAATCCATTATCTTTAAGGGGTACATCCCCGTTCTCGATACTGCTAGGGGGGCAAGCTTCCTAATCTTCTCGACGATCCTCTCAGCAAGCATTCTGCTGCGTAAAAACATGCTGGCTTCCCTAAGCGTTGCCGGCTCCCCAACCCCCTCAATTCCGCCTAGACCAACACTCAAGAATACCTCCCCAACAGGAACCAGTATGGGCTCTATCGGGAACGGCTCCTGGAGCCCTCCAGGTGGAAGTGCCAGCCCTGGGCGGCCCGGGAGGAACCTAAGGCTTTCTCGGCCAGGAGCACATCCGGGGGACCTGGGTGTTGCTGAAGAGGAAGGCGATAGTGTGGGATGGGGAATTAAGGGTGGAGGAGAGGCTTGGGGCTTATGTGCCCCCTGGAACACTGCTTGTACGCGTCAAGTACGCTGCATGGACCGGTGTCGAGGAGGCGGTAAGGCAGGGCTTGCTTGTGCCGGAGAAGGGTGTTGTTGTCGGTGTCAGCGGCATAGGCCAGGTTGTTGAGGCCGGGAGGGGTGCTGGGGTTAAGCCGGGCGAGTACGTTGCTTCTACAAGGATCGTGGACGGGGTCCCCGGCATTGACGTGGACGGGTTTCTTGCCGAGTACACTATCGTGCAGGAGGGTGCAGCCTCCATTATACCCCGCAGCATCTCGTCACCCCTATACTCGCTCTCTCTCCCAGCCTCACTAGCCTGCAATATCGTCGAGGTGTTGGAGCGCGAGAACGCTGAGACAGTGCTGGTTGTAGGTGCTGGGCTAACGGGCGTTCTAGCATATCTCGTGCTCGAGGAGAAGGGCTTCAACGTGGACCTCTACACGAGACTGTCCGCGGGCAGGGAGTGCGGCGTGGAAGCAGTACATAGGCCCCGTAGCAGGTATGATGGAGTGATTGCGGTGTCGGTTGACTGGCATACGGTGCCGGGAGACGTGGGTTCCCCCCTACTCCTCCTACACCCAGCGCTTCAAAGGATCATTCTCCGCGGCCGGGGGCATAGGAGGATCTACTGGCTTCGGGGGATGGAGGGTAGGTGTTGGATAAGGGTCCTCGAAGACCACGCGGACTGTATTAGGGGTCTAACGGGGAGCGTGGATGGAGTAATTCTCCCCCCACCGCTGCACGGCAGGCTTCTAGCCTACATACTCCACTTATGATCATCTTCTCCTCCGAAGCCTCGCCAGGAGCCTCCTCAAGGTCTCCGGACCCGTAACAGCAGTCTCTGACTCGAGCACTTTAATGAACAAGGCAGCAGCCGCCAGGGCTTCAATGAACTGGGCAGCAGTGGAGGCGGCAGCGTAGCCGCGCCCTATTATTGGTGATAGGCCGGTGTAGAGTATGGCCATGTAGGGTAGGAGGGCGGTCTTGTAGGATAATGGTAGCCCTGCCATAAGGCTCATTGGAGGTATTATGGCTGGAAGCACCGCTATCACGGCAGCCGACTGGGCTCCACGGATTGTTGTAGCGAATAAGCCTACGGTCATGGCTAGCATAACCACGAAGAGGGCTTCGGATACGAGGGCTGCAGCGTAGAGGCCGAGCTCCCCGGGGCCATAATATCTGGATAGCTTCAACTCCATGATACCCGCATGCCCCGTCACAACATAGATGCCGGCCATCGCCGAGGCGGTGGTCAGCAACGCGACTATAACTGCTGCAGCAGCCTTCGAGAAAGCTATGCTCCTCCTCCTTATAGGGAGACTCAACAACACCTCAAACATTCTCTCCTCGCGCTCAGCACCAATAAGTGCAGCACCCATGCTGGCTGCCGGGAAGAGAATGAAGAAGGAAGAGTATGATAGCATCATGACTGACCCAAATAGGCTGTTCAGCTCCGGGAAGCTGTAGAGTCTACCGTTCAGGTAGATATAGCTTGTAGTATTGACCCTGGCTCCCTGCCTCTCAGCTATGAGCCTAGAAAAGTGGCCGGAAACAACCGAGGGCAGGGCAAGCGTTTTGGCGAACCTGCCCAGGCTACCCTTAACATAGACGGCCATGCTGGCGCTTCTGCCGGGCATAAGGCTCCCATTGAGCACTAGAACCACGTTATAGCCCTTCCTCAGCAATTCAAGCGCGCTACACGAGTCTACAATAGTCACGTTAACGCCTCCGGAGGCGAGGTGCGAGCCCATGGCTGAGACGAGGAGCCTGGTGGCATCATCCACCCTACACAGCGACAGGGCAACATTTACTCCCTCAAGCCTCTGAGCCTCCCTTGTCTGCTCTGCTAGCGAGCCATAGAAAGGCGCCATTGAGGAGTAAACTATGAATGGCATTATTATAGTCAACACTACCATTGGCTCTCTAAACAGGGTCCTCAACTCCTTGCCAAGAAGCCTCACTGCGGACTAGACCTCCCTCTCGAAGCCAGTATACGCATATACGCATCCTCAAGGCTCCTAGCATTAAACCTCTCAACAATCTCCGCAGGCCTCCCCTCCTCCATTAAAACCCCGCCGCGGATGAGGCCAACTCTATCGCAGACAGTCTCAACCTCAAACATGTTATGGCTGCTCAACATCACCGTCACCCCCCTACTCCTAGCATAGTCTCTTATCAGCTCGCGCAGCTCATAGCTAGCCTCCACGTCAAGGCCCGTCGTAGGCTCGTCAAGTATTGCAAGCCTGGGCTTAACAGCAAGAGCCCATGCAACCTGAACTCTCCTCTTCATACCCTTACTGTACTCGCCCATACGCTTCCCCGAGAGCACACTCATACTTAGACCAGTAAGCTCGGCAGCCTCCTCAACAACACTGTCAACAAGCTCCTCCCTCCCCGAGGCCGAAAGAAACGATGACACAATAAACCTGATGTACTCGAGGCCAGTAAGCCTACGGTAGCCTCCAACCTCCTCGGGAACATAGGCTATCCTCTTCCTGGCCTCCAAGGGATCGGACACAACATCCACACCATCAACAACCACACTCCCCCTAGTAGGCTTCAGCAGGGTAGCTATGATCCTGAAGGCTGTCGTCTTACCAGCACCATTAGGGCCCACCAGCCCATAAACCTCTCCACGATAAACCTTCAGGCTAACACCCCTGAGAGCTACGGTACCCCCAGGATAAGTCTTCACAAGCTCCTTGACAGACACAATGACATCCACGGCCCACTTGTCCTCCAGCCAGGAGGGTGATAGGGGAGGACGGGAGGGATCAAACTTATGCATTCCCTTTAACACTTCCCCTCTATTCTTCCCCACGCTAATCTAAATCTTATTGTGTAACATGAGTAAAGCCCAATATAACTTAACAACCATTTTAATCACATAGGTAATATAGTATCCTAGTTAAACCATGATATAGTAAATGAGCTGCTCAGCGTACACCAGCACGAGGTGAGGGGGTTGCAGCCCTGGCGCACAGAATGCATGGGGAGTTATGGGGCGCCATAGCTGCTGCAGCTGCTGCAGCACTACTCGTATTAGCGGCCTACGCCACCGTGGCAGGTAACAGCTTGTTCCATGCCATAGGCGTTATCAACGCTGGAAGGGAGCCGGTGAATGTGAGGGCGGAGGCCTTTACGCTAGCCATAACCCCCGGCTCGACGGGTTCTGTGGAGAAGCTCAAGTGGCTCGTGGTGAGGAAGGAGCCCGATGTAAAGAGTGTTAAGCTGGGCTTGGAGCTTGAGAATGCTGGGGAGCTGAGTCGTGTGCTCAAAAGCCTCTACATAATCCCCGTCATTATAGTTCCGTCGAGCGGAGGGTGGCGCGAGATAGGCTCTATGACGTGGAGTGCTGGCGCGGGGGAGGTGCTCGTCGACCTTTACGGTAATCTTTCAGCTATGCTTGGCCCCCTCGCGGATTATTACTGGGAGAGCATAGAGAACATTACTGTGCGGGACAGCAGGCATCATGGCGTGAGGGTGGTTAGGGGGCTTGATCTTGATAGGTTGAAGAGGGGGCTTATCGTAAGGGTTTGGCATTACTGGTGCTACAACATAGACTTGAAGTATGGTGATGGTGGATGGCTTAGACGCAATGTTGCAGTCTTCCTGCATCCGGGCGACTGGGTTGTTATAAGTGTTAACGGTGGCCGCGTGAGGTTTACTATCACGGTTAGGCTCGGAGACCACTTCGTCATCCTCGGCGTGAAGCTAAGCATACGCGCGGGCTATGTAGAGAAGGGCGAGGCTTTGCTGAGCCTCTGGAAGAAGAGGGCAGCCATTACCCTGGGCGAGGACTTGTTCGTTAACAATACGGCTCTCATAGGGGTAAGGGCCTATTATGCTTCGAGGGAGACTGCTGCAAGCGTGAAGGCTCCCGTAATCGTTAGGGTGAGGGTGCTGGAGACTAGCTAGATATGCCTGCTGGTTATACGCCACTCACCCGCCTCGTCTATGACGCCCGTCGCCCTGCGGAGAGCCCAGCATGAGAAGACCACTCCAATAGCGTACGTTGCCGGGTGACGGTGCGCATACTCTATGTGAAGGCCCAGCGCGGTCGTCCTCCCACCAAACCCTTGAGGGCCTATGCCAAGGCTGTTAACGTACTCCAGGAGCCTTGACTCAAGCCTCGCCAGGCGGGGGTCAGGGTTCCTGGTCCCCAGCGGCCTCAGCAGTGCAGCCCTCTTAGCCAGCGCCAGCGCCACGTCACCCCCAGGGCCAACACCCACGCCAATAACTACTGGAGGACATGGCTTGGCCCCGGCATCCACAACGCTTGCCAGCACCGCCTCGTAGAGCGCCCTCTCAGCCTCCAGGGGATTGGCCATGACAAGCCTCGTAGGAGCCTCACTGCCGCCGCCCTTGGGTACGAAAGTAGCCTCAAGCATGCTCCCCTCGACGATCTCTACGCTAACCCACGGTACATGCCTCCCAACATTATCGCCGCTATTAACCCCGCTAAACGGGTCTACAGCATTCGGGCGTAGAGGAACAAGCCTCGTCGCTCTACGCAGAGCATCACGCAGGGCCCCGGCTAGGCGGCTGCGCAAGGGATAATCGGCTCCAACCCTGATATAGAAGTAGGGTGTCCCAGTATCCTGGCATATAGGCCTACCCGTCCTCGCCGCAAGCTCGGCATTAGCTATCATAGCCTCCAGGTGGCTGCGCGCCAACGGGTTATCCTCCACCTCAACAGCCCTCCTCAAAGCCTCATACACGTCGAGAGGAAGCCTAGTCACGGCAACCCTTACCAGCTCTACAAGAAAGCCAACAAGCCTATCATAGCCCCCATCCACGCCCATAACCTCCCCCCAAGAGGCTGAAGACCCTCCAGCAACGAGGAGAAGAACGTTAGCCCCGGAAAACCCCTCCCTCTAAGGGTACGTGCCTGGAAGCAGGTATTGTAGGATGCAAAAACCAGGCGGCTTAGCCCCGGGGCGATGTTGAAGTAATATGTTTTATGCCGCGGCAGCGTAGCAGGCGCCGAGCCAAGATATATGTGTGGCCTCGGCGCCTAAGATAGGTTTATTCATCCCTGGAGGCCCTACCTGGCCCTCTGGGGAAGGGGTGCCTCCGGGCCCCTCCCCCATTCTCCTCCTCGCTGCCCCGGGGAGGAGTATCTCCGAGCCTTTGAGGGGAGGTGTAGGGGCTCTGCTGCCGCCTAAACCCGATAAGGGCTCCTTGGCTGTTGCCGCGGTATTATTCCTCGCCCTCCACTATAGAGGCTATGACAAGGGCACTGCCCTCTTCGTGTCGCTCTTAACCGCTGTAATAGTGTTCCCGCTACTCTTCATGGCCAGGGAGCTCGTGCTCTTTCGTCCACGCCGCGTACTAGACCCCAAGGAGGCCGGGCTTGTTGCCGAATGGGTGCAGGAGGCAGGCAGCGCTGTGGGCTTCAAGGGCAGCATAGCCGTATTCTACACGTTCCGGAGGGGGCTGGGTTTGCAGGTGATGCAGCTCGGGGGAGTTATGCTTGAGCGTGAGGAGGCGCAGGCTGGGCTGATCCAGTTGATTCACCGTGCAGCATGGAGTGCTATGCCCGCCGCCACGCGCACAAGCAAGGGCAGGCTTATCGTAGCTATTCCGGCGATGGTGATGGAGGCTCTACACTCTGTCATGGGGCGCGGCAGGAGCGGCGTGTACCTTAGGGTGTCGAACACGTCTCACCTAAAGCTGGCCTACGGGCTGGTAAAGGAGCTCGTGAAGGCTGCTGCCACGCAGAGCTTGAACAGGTTTTACGTAGCCTATCTCGCCACTAAGGCGCTTGCGAGAATGGTTCTTCAGGGGTGGCTGAGGATAGATGAGGTGATTGCTGCGAGAATAGACTCTCTAATCCCTCCCGAACCATTCTGGGTGAGGTCTAGGGTTAGGAGTCAGCTGGAGCAGGAGGCCCTTCTCTCGCTCAGCCCCTAGTGCTCTCAGCCCGCTCCAAGCCATGCTTGCGCGTGCAAGGAATGGTTGTGTTTATTTTGGGCTGGTGGCGGCTGGAGCCCACTGCATGGGGGTTGGCTTGAGCGAGCCTGCTGGCAAGGGCTTGGGCAAGCAGCAGGTTGAGGTAGGAAAGAAGGTCGTGGAGCTCCTTGTACCCCTCGAAAAATACTTGTCGGCTGGCATGCATATAGGCACGCACATATGCACCGCGTACATGCGTAGGTTCGTGTTCAGGGTTAGGCATGACGGCCTATACATCCTGGATATAACTAAGACCGATGAGAGACTGAGGGCTGCTGCAAGGTTCCTGTCGAGGTTTGACCCCTCGAAGATAGTTGCTGTGGCTGTCAGACAGTACGGCCAGAAGCCTGTACAGCGCTTCTGCACCTTCGTCGGCTGCCGAGCCCTAACCGGGCGAATACTGCCGGGAACATTCACCAACCCGAGCCTTGAATGGTACGTTGAGCCCGAAGCCATAATCGTGAGCGACCCCAGGGCTGACAGCCAGGCTATAGACGAGGCCAGTAGAATGGGTATACCGGTTGTTGCCCTAGCCGACACGGATAACAGAGTAGAGAACATTGACCTTGTAATACCAATAAACAATAAGGGTAGGAGGAGCCTAGCACTAGCATACTGGATCCTGGCCAGGGAAATACTCCGAAACCAGGGCAAGCTCGGCCCCGACCAGGACCTCCCAGAGCCTCCGGAAACCTTCGAGTATAGGGTTCGCAGATACTCCTAGCAGCCCAAGCACCCAAGCCTCTACATGAAGGAGACAGGCTAGTGGCCATGGCGTGGAGGAGGGCGCCCGTAGCGGCTGGAGCATACTATGAGGCTGACCCCTCCCTGCTGAAAAGCCAGGTTGGATGGGCTTTTCACCACCCTTACGGGCCCGGCAGAAAACCCTCCCCTCCCCGGGCGGCTGGCTGGGACCATAGTGTGGTAGGCTACATTGTTCCTCATGGAGCCCTCTTCTACAGCGGCCCCCTAGCCGCACTGGCCTACGCCGACATGGCGGTGCATGGCAGGCCTTCAACCATAGTGTTCCTCTCCCCCAACCATACCGGGCTAGGGCACGGGGTCATAGTCTCTCCCGGCGGCGTATGGGCCACTCCTCTAGGAGAGCTTATTGTCGACGAGGATCTTGTAGGCAGGCTTGCCGGCGGAGGCGTGGCTGTCGATGCTTTACCGCACATGTTTGAGCATAGTGTGGAGGTTCAGCTACCGTTCGTGCAGGAGATTTATGGTAGCAGTGTACGCATAGTCCCAGTAGTTATTGGGGCGGCTGATAGAGAGGTTCTGGTAGAGCTTGCCGGGAAGCTTGCCAGGATAGCTACTGCTGGTGGTAAGGGAGTAGTTGTTGTGGCTACAACCAACCTCTCACAGTACCTCCCGCCACGAGAGGCTAGGGAGCTTGACGAGAAAGCTGTGAAGGCGATATCCACGGGCGACCCCTCAGCCATACGTAAACTGGCCGAGGAGGAGCCGGGATCCCTCTGCGGCGCCAACCCCCTCGAAGTACTCCTAGAGTACGCTGCCCGTGTCGCCGCTGCCCGGGGATGCGGCGTGCGTGTAAGGCTTCTAGGCTACAGGCTTAGCAGCGAGCTAGGGGCTCCCGGCCCCCTGGCAGTAGGCTATGCGTCGTTCAGCATCAGGCTTGAAGGAGACGCTTGCAGTGATAGTGGGGGAGGAGGCTAGCGTGGGCTGTGGAATCCACGTTGAGGGTAAACTAGCATGGTGTGAGGGCTTTAGCTGGAGGACCCGCGTGTTCCGCGATAGGATCGAGGCTGGAGCTGTCCTCGCCGAAGCCCTAGCCGAGGCCAGGGTGGAGGGAGACATCGTCTACGCCATAGCTGCCGGAGGAGTACCCGTGGGCTATGCTGTAGCGGAGAGGATGGAGCTGAACCTGGACACTATAGTGGTTAAGAAGATAACCTTCCCCTGGACGACTGAGGCAGGGTTTGGAGCAGTAGCGCTAGAGGGGATCCACTACTACAACAAGACAATAGCCCTAGCCTCCGGCCTCGAAGAGGAGTGGGTGAGGGGGAGGATCAGGGAGATCGCCGACTATGTCGTCCAGAGAACTCTCAGGCTGAGGGGCAGCACTGAGTACTCGGTCGAGGGGAAGAGAGTGATCGTGGTCGACGACGGAATAGCAATGGGCTACACCATGCTCGTCGCACTCAAATACTTGAAGCATAAGGGTGCAGCCCGGCTCATAGCAGCCGCCCCCACAGCCCACGTTGAGGGAGCCAGGCTGGCTGCAAGCATCGCCGACATGGTCGTCGTGGCCAACATGAGGAAGGGACCCTACTTTGCCGTAGCCGACGCCTACCGGGAGTGGAGGGACATTAGCGACGAGGAGGCCCTTGAATATCTCCGGAGAAGGAGCCCGGCCTTACAAGCATTTAACACGCCATCCCCCAACGAATCCTGATGCCCGGAAGCGAGAGGTTGGAGAGTGGCGGGTTGTCTTGGCTGGTCTCGCGCCGAGCGTGGTGGTTTCAGGAGAGGGCGCCAGGCTTGTGAGGGAAAGGGGTGTACTGAACATTTACAGCAAGTGGGTTAAGCCGCTCTCGCCGGGAATTAGGGCTGGCGAAGTAGTTGTAGTGGAGGATGAGGAGGGCGACCTCCTTGGATGCGGCTTCTACGATACTGTGGGGCCTGTGAGAGTTAGGCTTGTGGAGCTATGGGAGTGTAGGCACAGGGAGCCATGGGACATTATCGTCTCGGGCATAGAGTCCGCCCTCAAGGCTAGGAGGGTTGCCGGGATCATTGATGGCTGGGAGGCTTATAGGCTGGTTCACAGTGATGGCGACTCCATGCCGGGCCTTATAGTGGACGTTTACGGCGACCTGGCAGTATACCAGTCCAGCAGCATTGTCTGGGACACCTATTCAAGCTTCATAGCCGAGGCCTTGAAAGAGGTTGTAGACGTGCGCAACATCTATGAGAAGAGCGATCAGAGGACGAGGCGGGAGATAGGGCTAGCTCCGAGAGAAAGGCTTGTAGCTGGGGCAACAGCCACTACAATAATCGAAGAAGACGGCGTAAAGATGCTCGTCGACCCCCGCAGCGGCCAGAAGACGGGCCTCTTCCTCGACCAAAGGGTGAACCGTGTAGACTTCGGGAAAATGGCGGAAGGCATTGTGCTAGACCTCTTCTCCTATAGCGGCGGCTTCGGCCTGCACGCACTCGTGAACGGTGGAGCTGAGAGAGTAGTGTTTGTCGAAGAGGATGAGGAAGCTGTTAGAATGCTGAGAGAGAACCTACGAATGAACCGTGTAGAGGAAAAGGCCAGGATAGTTAAAGGCGATGCCTGGACGTTCATTCATAGGGCTATTGCGAGAAGAGAACGGTACAATGGCGTGGTCGTTGACCCTCCAGCATTCATACCGCGCCCAGACGTGTATGAGAGGGGGAGGAGAGCATACGCGAGACTATACCATTATGCAGCAAGACTCGCCGCCAGGGAGGGCCTCCTCTTCCTAAGCAGCTGCAGCTCCCACCTAGCCAGGGAAGACTACGTGAACATAGTCTCGGAGGCATTGGCCTCGGCGAGGACAGCATACAATGTTATAGGAGGGGTCCGGGGGGCTCCGCCAGACCACCCGATAAGGCCTGGGGCAGCCTACCTAGACTACCTGAAATCAATGTTCCTAGTCACCTTCTAGGCTGCCTAGAAGCTAAGCGTATAACCCCCATACGCTGGGCGGGTTAGTGCTGGGAGCATGGTGGAGGCCGAGGCCCCCCCGTACACTATAGAAGACTTCGAGCAGCTACGCGCACTACTGGCCAGGGTGGCTGGCGAGGCAGCAGCCTACCTCCGCGACAACTTCGGCCTGGACGAGCTCCTAGCCGTTGTGTCGAAACACGAGCACGACGAGGATGAAGGATTAAGGGTGGACTTGGAGAGCGAGAGCAACATACTTGAGCTGCTTAGGGCTGAAGGCTTCCGCGGACTATTCCTGGGAGAGGAAAAGGGCCTCATCAAGCTCGGCAGCGAACCCCTCATAATAGTAGCCGACCCCCTCGACGGCAGCAAGAACTATGCAGGCCTCATACCATGGAGCGCTGTAAGCCTCGCAGCAGCACCAGTAGCCGGGAGGGAGCCCAGCCTCCTCGACGTAGTGGCTGGAGCAATAGCCCCAGTATTCCCCTGGCCAGTGCTCAGCTTCACGAGGGGGCGAGGAGCGTTTGAGGGGGGCTCACGCGTAAAGCCCCACCAGCACCCCTCCAGGATCCTACTAACATACGCGGAGAAGACTACACATGCAAGAATAATAGAAGCCTATCTCCGGCTTACGGGAGACAAGAGGAGCGTGCGCGCCCTCGGGAGCGCAAGCCTAGAGATAGCGTGGGCCGGCCTCGGCAGAGTAGAGGCGTTCATAGATGTGCGTGGAAGACTGAGAATTGTTGACGTTGCAGCAGCAGTGTGGCTTGCAGCCGAGGCAGGAAGCATAGTCTACGTCGAGAAACCCAACGCCAGCCTAACGAGAGTAGAAAGAGTGGGAGGAGTAGTGGTCACAGCATCACGGGATGCCTGGGAGAGGATAAGAAAAGCCATGGCCGTGACAAGTGCGGGAGACTCGTTGAAGCCCCTAGCAGGGATAAAAGAGGAGGCCTAGGCCTGGAGCACTCTCTTACTCTCCTCAATAGCCCTCCTAAACTCCTCCCAGGCCTTCTTTATCTCCTCAACACTAGCCTCATCCTCAAGCGTTGACACATCGCCTAGAGGAGCACCAGTAGCCACAGCCTTAATCAGCCTCCTCATTATCTTACCACTCCTAGTCTTCGGCAGCTTATTGACGAACAATACCTGGGACGGCACAGCTATCGGGCTCAACACCTTCCTAACAGTATTCTTTATCTCGTTCTCCAGCTCCTTGCTCGGCGTAAACCCAGCCCTCAACACTACAACAGCAAGGGGCACCTCACCCTTAATGGGATCCGGTATACCCACGACAGCGGCCTCGGCCACGGCTGGATGAGTCAGTATAGCATCCTCTATCTCCGTTGTACCAAGCCTGTGGCCAGCAACATTCAACACCTCGTCAGCCCTACCCAGCATCCAAATGTACCCGTCCTCGTCCTTGACCGCGTAGTCGGCAGGATAATAGATCCATACACCCTCATCGGGCTTGCTGAACCTCTGCCAGTAGGTTCTAATATAGCGCTGCGGGTCACCCCACAAGCCTATCAGCATGCCCGGCCACGGCTTCCTTATGACAAGGTAGCCCCTCTCCCCAGGCCTGGTGGGCTCACCCTTATCGTCCACTACATCAGCGTCTACGCCGGGCAAGGGGAACGTGGCACTACCCGGCTTCAAGGGGACAAGCGCAATGCCTGGGGCAGGAGCGATCATTGCAGCCCCAGTCTCAGTCTGCCACCATGTGTCAACAATGGGCTTCTCGCCGTTACCCACAACCTCATAGTACCACTTCCAGACGTCCGGGTTAATGGGCTCACCCACAGTGCCAAGCAGCCTTATACTGCTGAGGTCATGCTTCTTAACCCACTCGTCACCATACTTGCGGAATAGCCTTATCGCAGTAGGGCTCGTATAGAATATCGTCACACGATACTTCTCCGCTATCTCCCAGACACGGTCCGGGGCGGGATAGTCGGGGGCCCCCTCATACATCACGCTCGTAACGCCATGGAGCAGTGGAGCATAGACTATGTAGGTATGACCGGTTATCCAGCCAACATCAGCGGCAGTCCACATTATGTCGTCAGGCCTCGGATCCCACGTCCACTTGAAGCTCCAGTATATCCACACCATGTATCCTCCAACACTATGCATGATCCCCTTAGGCTTGCCCGTTGTACCACTGCTGTAGAGTATGAAGAGAGTATCCTCGGCCTTCCTGGGCACAGGCTCAACATAGACATTGTTAGGTATCTTAGCCGCGAGGTCCTGGTAGAAGAAGTCCCTCCCCTCCTTCATGTCAACCTCGATATCCAATCCTCCCCTCTTCACGACAAGAACCTTCTCAACATTAACTCCCTGCTCGCCGGCAAGCCTCACACCCTCATCAGCATTCTTCTTCAAGTTAATCACTTTACCCCTACGATAGTATCCGTCAACAGTAACCAAGACCTTAGCCTTAGCGTCGACAATCCTGTCGGCAAGAGCCCTCGGACTAAAACCGCTGAAAACCACACTATGTATAGCGCCAATCCTAGCAGAGGCAAGCATAGCAATGGGGAGCTCCGGGATCATAGGCATATATATTACAACACGGTCATCAGGCTTAACACCCAGATCACTCAACACCTTAGCAAACCTGTTAACCTCACGGTACAGGTCAGCGTAACTTATAACCCTAGTATCGCCGGGCTCACCCTCCCAGTAGTAGGCAACCTTATTCTTCACATCAGTCTTCATCCACCTATCCAAAGCATTATAGGTTATATTAGTAACTCCCCCCACAAACCAGCGGTAAAACGGGGGATTACTGTCATCAAGCACCTTATCCCAGTAACGGAACCACACAAGAGCCCTAGCCTTCTCATCCCAATACTTTACCGGATCCTCAATGCTCCTCCTATGCTCCTCGAGAAGCCTCTTCACGCCAGGAAAATACCTCTCACCGAAGGGAAGACCCTGCTCCGCAGCCATGACCCCAAACACCCCTCATAAGCCCAAGGCAGCCGAGAGGGGCCAGGCTCTAGAGGAAGCCATTCCCCCAGCCCACGCCCCCCTCCAATCTTTTAAAAGATTCACGCCACATCTATAATGTACAAAGCCACCGTGCCAACCAGAGCAGACAGTCAAGGAACTATAAGAGAGGAGGAGCATGAAGCCAGGCATCCACAACAGCCAGTAAGTCCCAGGCAAGGAGAAGCCTTCTGGAGGCTCTTATGCGGGGAGAATAGGGGGCCGCGGTACCGGAGGGTTAAGCCTTGTGGACACTGAAGCTAGGGGCCCGGCAACCCCGCGGGAGACTACATGTACGCTCCCGCCACACAAGTTTACTACCAGGTTAGTTTAGGGCTGTACGAGCTCGGGCTCGACGGGTATGAGCCTCTCCTCTACAGTATCCTCTAGCCTAGCAACCCTGCGCTTCAACCCATTGATGCTGTGGCTTATACGATACAGCTCCCCCTCAACGTAGGCCCTATACTCCTCCAGCTGCTGCTGAAGCTCCTCAAGCCTCTGGAGAACCTGCAGCAGCGTCTCGGTAGCTTCCTCCTCCCTTCTCCTCCTCGCCTCCACCAGCTCCTTCCTCCTCCTCTCTATACCCTCCCTTATCATCACCTTTATCAAGTCGGTAACCTGGATCCCAAGCTCTTTAGCCAGCTCTTTAAGCTCGCTGTAAACCCCCTCTGGCAGAGAAAGGTGTACTGTAGGCACTCTACCAGCCCCAGTAGTCTCCCCAAAAGACTCCTCTATATAAGCGGAACGCACCATGTCCTCCTCTTGTAAGAGTCCTCAAGTAATACAGGTATTGGAAAGAGCCTAGTGTAGGAGGACTACAGTAGAGAAGCAAAGCGGGGGTTGGAGGCGGCGAGACATGAGAGTTATAACCTTCAAGGCGGACGAAGAACTGCTTGAAAGACTAGACACATTCGCAAGAGTAAAAGGGATAACGAGAAGCGAGGTCATACG
>QNYQ01000032.1 GCA_003978665.1 Hyperthermus sp. | reverse complement strand
GCTATGAAGGGGAGGAGGTAAGAGTGCTCAAGAGGATCGTGGAGCTCGCCGGCATTCTCGCGAGAAGACTACTAGCCAGCGCCGGGGCTGAGGAGGCGGCTAAGCACACTTTAATGCAGATAGCATACACCAGTACCGGGAGGGGTGTAAGTCCCCCGGGACGGCCAAGGCAAGGCTAGCTTAAGAGAATAGGGCCCCGGGCACCACTCTCTCATGGGAAGGCATGAGACCGTTGATGAGCAGATACGGGTTGACGGCTCTAAGCGTCCTCGCTCTAGCAGTTCTAGCATCATCAGCCAGCGGAGCTATTGATGTGAGCGTGAAGGGTGGATGCGGCAGTGCTGTATTATCCTATAATGTGACCGTAGTAGAGCCTTTCAGAGGGGTCGCCACGGGCTATAAGCCGTTCATAGTATTGGGGAGGAAGCCCGTAGCAGTAACAGTACTAGTGGCTCACAGCCTGCCCGGCCCAATACCGCTGGTTTATGCTGCAGGCAATGAGACCTGGGTAGTAACGCTGTCAAACCCAATACCTCTAGGCCTGGCCGTTAACATGACCATTAAGCTTCCCGGAGACTGTCTAGTAGAATTGAAGGTAAAGCCCCCCACTAAGCCGCAGCGAGCAGGCGGGGGAGGAGGCCTCGAAGCCTCCAGAACGGCTAGAGAAAGGGTTCACAACGCTAGCCCGGAGAACGATGTGAATAGGACTGGAGGATCAACCATACCTCTACCGCCAATGCCTCGTGTGGCCGTAGGAGGAGAAGGGGGGAGGGGCAGCGGGTTATCCAGCCTAATAGCTGCGCTAACTGGTAAGGCTTCTCGGCCCGGCCCGGAGAACGCTATGAGAGAGGGAGGCTCAGGTAATGGTACTAGCGGACTCCACGGCTCCCAGGAGAGGGGTGTGGGCGGGGGAGGGCGGAGTGCAGGCTTGTTTATTTCTGCAAGTGTCGTCGTAGCGATAGTTTTGGCAATAGATTATCTACTTTCTCTTCGACGCGGCTCCGGAGAGAGGAGGGCATAAGTGCCATGAAGGCTTGAACAATCATTTCTACGAATGCCGGTACTATACCATAGTCGTCGTAGACGCTGATGATACGCTTCCATTTCATCCTAGAAATTATGACTGCCACGAGCACACTGCCCGCCACCAAGGCAGCTCCTAGCTTCAACGGGTTAACGGCCTCCTCCGACACTAGACTGCTTAACACGTTACCGAAGAACACCGCAACCCCCGTCAGCACTATTTTCCCCAGCATGACCGCCACGAAGAATAGGAGGGGGCTGTAGCCTGCAACTCCTAGAGGAATGTAGAGTACGTCGTCGGGGATGGGGAGTGCTGCGAATAGGAATACTGCGATAAAGACCCCGCGCTTAAAGGCCTCAATGAAAACGTCTAGGTTTTCCCTAGTATTCTCGGACAGTATCCTGTTAACGCCACGGCCAATATAGAATACAATCATTTTGCCAATGGCGGCACCCAGGCCGCCTCCAAGGGCAACCAGAACCTTATCCAGGGGAGACAGTCCGCTACTAGCACCATAACCAGCTATTAGGACAAGGTAGGGGACAGTCATGTACGGTATTGAATTGGATGCAGCTGAGATCAGGAGAGAGGCCACTGCAGGGTTTAAGGAGCCAGCCCAATCGGCTAGGGTGCTGAGAACCTCACTAACACCCTCCAAAACACCACCGCCCCAATGTGCCAGTGGCTGGGAGCCCAGGGATACCCATCTAAGGTAAAAACATGCCGTGAGCGCGTCGTAGCATGGAGGAATCCAATGCTACTAGAGCTTAATTCAGCGCCCGCAGTTGATTACTCTCACAATAGGCCCTAATAAGTCTAAGACCTAAGAAGAGGGGGAGTAGGCGGCGGTGGAGGTGCTCCAGCCTATTTCACGACGACTGCTGGAGCGGCTCGGCTAGCTTGAGTTCCTCAAGCTTTTCTAGTAGCTCGTGGAGCTTCTCTGCTATGATTAAACCCTCTCTTGTTAGCTTCACACACTTGCTTGCGCCACAATAATATAATTGTACTAGGCCGAGGAGGGCTGCCTCCCTGGCACTCTTATAGGTCGTGCCCACGCCCATCCCGTGTCTTGGCACACGGTGTATGGGCATGGGGCCGTGCTCGTAGAGTATGGCCAGTAGCCTCAGTATGCCTGGTTTGCCGAGAAGCCAGTATCTCTGCGCCCCATTATGCATCATGTACCACCTTTACTTCATGCCTGGTGGGTGGGCTTACGTGGAGGCTTATGGAGAGGAAACGCTGGTGTTGGGTGGATTGGCGGGAAAAGGCTCCTCTCCGGAGTATACTATTTCTCTCGTCTAGCTTTCTGGGCTGAATATAAGGGGGTTACCCCTCTTCCCTCTATGCATGGTTGTTGTTAGGCCCATTGCCTCAGTACGATCATGGAGTTTGTCCCTGCAACTCCTGGTATGCTCCTTATATAGTCTATGCTCTTGTTTACATCGTCTATGGTGTCTCCACGAGCCATTACGAGTATGTCGTAGTCCCCCGTCACCTCGTATACGGCTTCTATGTTGTCTAGCTCTAGTATCCTCCTGGAGATTTCTGGCACAGAGACCGGTGGCTGTGTGCGCACAAGAATGAATGCTTTTATCTCGGTCTTGGTATCATATATTATTGTGAACTTCTTTATGATCCCCATCCGCAGGAGCTTTGTCATCCTCTTTCTCACAGCCGACTCGCTTAGCCCGAGTTCTTGGGCGAGCCTGGTGTATGATATCCTGGCATTATCTTTGAGTAGTCTGAGCATCTTGTAGTCTATCTCATCAAGCTGCTTCTGAGCCATAATACCGTCCCTCTCCCCCATAAACCAAGGGCTGGGCTGCATTCTCCCTACGAGCTACCTCTCCAATGCCGTGCTGATGAGGCCCGTAAATAGGGGTGAAGGCTTCATCGGCCTACTCTTAAACTCTGGATGGGGCTGTGAGCCTATGAAGAACCGGTGTCCACGGAGTTCTATGAACTCTACCCTCCCGTCTCTTAAACTATACCCTGACACATCCATCCCGGCTGCAACGAGCTTGTCAAGATACTTGGGGTTTACCTCAAACCTGTGGCGATGCCTCTCACTGACTATTTCACTCCCATACAGCTTGTGAACGAGCGTGCCGTGTATCAGCCTTATGGGGTATGAGCCAAGCCTCATCGTTCCCCCCAGCCTGTCTACGTGTTTCTGCTCTTCCAGCAGGTCTATGACGGGGTGGGGGGTGTCTGGGTCTATTTCAGTGGTATTCGCGTCTTCTAGGCCGGCGACGTATCTTGCTATTGCAACTACGGCTAACTGCATTCCGAAGCATATGCCTAGGAAGGGTTTATCCTCCTCTATAGCCTTTTTTATCACGGCTATTTTTCCCTCGGCGCCGCGCTTACCGAAGCCGGGGAGCACTATTATGGCGTCCGACTCCTCTATGGGCGTGCTTGGGCTGATCCTGTTCCTCTCGATGTCCGTTGACTCGTACCATTTGAGTACGGGTTTAACTTTTAGGAGTGCGGCAGAGTGCTTGATCGCTTCTATTATGCTCATGTAGCTGTCGCGGAGCCTTGTATACTTTCCAACCATTCCTATCTTCACCTCGACGCTAGCCTCCTTGAGGGTGTTAACGAACTCCCTCCACCTGTCGAGCCTAGGCCTTCTATCCTCCAGCCCCAGCCTCCTAGCCATAAAGCTGCCCACGCCTTGCTCCTCGAGAACAAGGGGGACCTCGTATATGACGTCTACATCAGGGTTGCTGAAAACGGCTTGGGGTGGGAGGTTTGCGTAGAGGGCTATCTTCCTCCTAGCCTCTTCCTCTAAGGGCCTACTGCTCCTGGCAATAATCATGTCTGGCTGGATCCCGATCCTCCTAAGCTCCTGCACGCTATGCTGCACGGGCTTTGTTTTCTGCTCGCCCGTCGAGGAGAGCACCGGGGCTAGGGCTACATGAACGAAGAGAGTGTTCTCCCTACCCTCCTCCAACCCCATCTGCCTAATAGCCTCCAGGAAGGGAAGCCCCTCGATATCCCCCACAGTACCCCCTATCTCGACGAGCACTACGTCAGAGCCCGTTGTCTTGGCAACCTCTCTAATCCTATCCTTTATCTCGTTGGTTATATGGGGTATGACCTGCACTGTCTGGCCGAGATAGTCGCCCCTCCTCTCCCTCTCTATGACAGCCAGGTATACCTGGCCCGTGGTAATGTTGTTGCGTTTGGATAGGTTAACGTCGAGAAACCTCTCATAGTGGCCTAGGTCTAGGTCTGTTTCGCCGCCGTCCTCCGTGACGAATACTTCACCGTGCATGTACGGGTTCATGGTGCCAGCGTCAACATTTATGTATGGGTCGATCTTCACGGCCGTGACACTGTAGCCGCGGGCCTTTAGGAGTAGGCCCAGCGAGGCTGTCGTTATACCCTTACCTACGCTGCTAAGCACACCCCCCGTGACGAACACGTACTTCGCCATTCACGCGCCCAGAATGGTAAGTGGAGCGGTGTATTGAGTAATAAGCCTCTAGCCCCCTAGCCTAGCCAGTAGGCCAAGGTATCTTGAAGCCCTGTCGGCCACGATGATGGCTGCCTTCGAGCCCCTATCTACGACGCCGTCCTCTACGAGCTTTCTAAGAGCCTGGAAGGCTGCACCCGTCGAGGGACCCGGGAGGAGGCCAGTAAGCTTTCTTACCAGTCCAACTCCTTCTATAGCCTCCCTCTCTCCGACCTCTACTATCCTGTCCACATATCTCCTATACCTATTGAATAGTGGCGGGACCGTTTTCGAGGATAAGCCCTCGATGAAGTCTGCTCCGCCTCCGCCAGCTATGGCCGAGCCTTTTGGAGTAACACCTACAACTAGAGTATTGCCTAACTCCTCCTTCAATCTCCTACCCACACCGGTTATTGTTCCCCCGGTTCCTATTCCCATAACGAACACGTCAATATCGCCATTCATGTCGTGCAGCAGCTCAACACCCGTGCCCTCGTAGTGAGCCAGATGATTATACTCGTTACTGTTCTGATCCAGCAGTAGGCAGCCCTGCCTTGCAGCCTCCTCTATAGCCTCTTGGCGTGAGAGGCCCTCGTCACCTATCTCGACCAGTATGCCCCCGAGATACCTTATGAATGACTTTTTCACCTCGGATGCCCTCTTTTCCACGAAGAGGATCGACTTTAGCCCGAGAACACCTGCAGCCCACGCGACGGAAGTGGCCGTGTTCCCGCTGCTAACCTCCGCGACACAGTCTAGTGATCCCTGCTCGCGGATCGCTGCCTCAATCATGTATACGGCTATACGGTCCTTGTGGCTTCCCGTGGGGTTAGCGTACTCCAGCTTAAAACATACTTCAACCCCCAGTATACGGTAGCATTTGGTCGGGGTCGAGCCCACCATTAGCTTAAGGCTGAGTAGCTTCCGGGCAGTGCTGCTCGACACAAATACTCCCACCCCGGTATGCTCGGGGACTGCACAAACGGCTACCGTAGCTTTGAGGCCCCTTGTTTTCTCTGCATGTTCGACGGCGGAGTACTGTATGCTAATATTAAAGATTAACTTCTCAGTCTATGATGCTTGGTGTGAGTGGATTTGGGGCTTATTGTTGCACTTGACTCCCTAAGTGCTGAGCTCTCGGCCGCTATGGTGGAGAGCTTATGTGATATCGTGGACGGGTTTAAGGTGGGGCTGCCGCTGGTGCTGAGCCATGGTGTGGGCCACGTCTCCCTTATTCACGGGATTTGTCCTCGGAGGCTTTGGGTTCTTGACTTCAAGCTGGCGGATATAGGCCATGTAATGGTTGAGTCTGTGAAGCCTCTGCTACCCTTCGTTGACGCTGTAATCGCCCATAGCTTTGTTGGATACCGTGGCGCGCTTGGCGTTCTTAAAGAGTTTCTTGATAGGGAAGGTAAGAGGCTTGTGCTTGTGGCCGCTATGAGTCACCCTGGTAGTGTTGAGGTTTACGATAAAGTGCTCGGTAGTATCGTTGGTGTTGTCGAGCGCGTGGAGCCCTGGGGGTTGGTGGCGCCTGCAACAAGAACGAGGATCATACGCTTGCTGAGGGAGAGGCTGGGGGAGGAGCTGGTGATCCTAGCGCCTGGCGTGGGTTTTCAGGGGGCTGAGCCGGGTGAGGCTCTCTGCGCGGGGGCGAATTATGAAATAGTGGGTAGGCTTATCACGAGGTCTCAGCAGCCCCCTGCTGCGGCACGGGACGTTATCAGGTTGCAGAGGGAGAGGCTGAGGCAATGCTAGATGGTAGTCTTCTTGCATCCGTGCTTCAGCGTACTGGTTCGATTAAGCGCGGCAGGTTTAGGCTGAGCAGTGGCATAGAGTCGACAGTGTATATTGACTTGCGGCGTCTACTAGCCTATCCTAGGGACTTCAGCCTAGTCCTCTCAATGCTTAACGTGCTATTGTCTCGTGTGCATCCGAGCCCCGAGTGCATCATAGGAGTTGCTACCGGGGGTATACCCTGGGCTGTTGGGTTAGGCTTGTTGAATTCTATGCCCGTGGGTTATGTTAGGGCTTCCAGGAAGGGTTACGGCTTGTCTAAGAGTGTTGAGGGAGTTGACCCTTGTAGGGCTGTTGTGGTAGATGACGTTGCTACCACGGGGGGCAGCCTGGAGGCTGCCGTGAATACTCTACGGGAAGAGGGTTATCGTGTGGACTCTGCGCTGGTTATAGTTGACCGTGGAATGGGGGCTGCTGAGAGGCTGAGGAGGCTGTCTGTGAGACTGTATTCGCTGACGAGCCTTGACGCCATTATCGGTGCTCTTGAGGAGTAGACTCCATAAACCCTTCCGGGAGTACTCCTAAACCGTAGTGTGGGCTCTGGCTGTGCTGGCGGGGTGGACTGGCCGGGATATTATAAGCATACTCGACTTCAGTAGGGAGGATATCGAGGAGCTTTTTAGAGTTGCTGATGAAATGTACAAGTATCTTAGAGAGGGTCATGTACCCAGGCTTCTCGCGGGGCGTGTTGTTTCACTGGCTTTCTTCGAGCCATCTACCCGTACAAGGCTTAGCTTCGAGGCAGCCGCTAAAAGGCTTGGAGCGTCAACTATTGGGTTTAGTAGCGAGGAGGGGTTGAGTGTTTCTAAGGGAGAGAGCCTAGCCGATACTATCAGGATGCTCGACGCATACAGTGACGTGATAGTCTTGAGGCATCGTTATGAGGGCTCAGCTCTTTATGCTGCCGAGATCGCTGAGAACCCTGTCATAAATGCTGGTGATGGAAAGCAACATCACCCCACGCAGGCTATGCTGGATTTATATACTATCACCAAGCTTTATGGCCACGTTGATGGACTGACCTATGGTGTGCTGGGGGATCTACGGTATGGGAGGGCAGCGTCTAGTTTCATCCTGGCCCTTACCCTCTTCAAGCCCAAACACATCTACCTGATCGCGCCACCCTCGCTAAGAGTTAGGGATGAGGTTAAGATGATTCTAGGGGAGAAGGGAGTTAACTATAGTGAGACTGAAAGCCTGGCTGAGGTGCTGCCGGAGCTGGACGTGCTCTATGTTACGAGGATCCAAAAGGAGAGGTTTCCGGACCCCAAGGAGTACGAGAAGGTTAAGGGGAGCTATAGGGTTAGCCTCGACCTCTTAAAGGATAGGGCTAAGCGCGAGCTTAAGGTTCTACACCCTCTTCCACGCGTAGACGAGGTGGATGAGCGCATAGATGACACTAGCTATGCTGCATACTTCCAGCAAGCCAGGCTTGGAGTACCGCTACGTATGGCTCTGCTCGCACTGGTTACGGGTGCTTTAGGGGGGTGAGCCTGCTGATGGCTCCCTCTAAGGAGGAGCTTCTTGTGCGGAGGATTAGGAGCGGGACTGTTATAGACCACATTCATGCAGGCCGCGCGCTCAGCGTGCTAAGGATCCTTGGGATAACTGGTTCAGAGGGCTTCCGTGTAGCAATAGTTATGAATGTTGATAGCCGTAAGCTCGGCCTTAAGGATATTGTTAAGATTGAGGGGAGGAGGCTGAGCGATGAGGAGGTGGATAAGATAGCCCTCGTAGCCCCCGAGGCGACAATAAACATTGTAGAGGACTATGTAGTGGTTAAGAAGCATAGGGTTAAGCTCCCCGAGGTTATAGAGAACATACTGGCATGCGTAAACCCCACATGCATAACGAGGCAGCCTAGGGAGCATGTTAAGCCAAGGTTTAGGGTGGTGTCGCGGAGGCCCCTAAGGCTTCAGTGCATCTACTGTGGCTCCTTTATAGAGGAGGATTACGTGATTCGCCAGCTAGAGGTGCATAGGGGGTATTGAGGGGTCCCCGGTACTTTTCCCTCTCGCTTAGAGAGGTTGAGTGGGCGTCGGGGGAGGCTATTCTCCTAGCGTATAGGGTGTTGAATGGAGAGGATAGTGTCGGAGTGTTTGAGCCGGGCGAGTTTGTCCTGTTCTGGGTTCCCGGCCTCGAAGCAATACCTCTCACCCCCCTCTATGCTGGCGAGCGGGCGGTAGTACGCTTCTATGTGGCGTCGCGCGGCGATACTAGTGGAAGGGTGGTTGTGCAGCCGCCGGTGCACGCTGGCATGATAGGGCCTCTTGGGAGAGGGTTTAGGGTTGGAGCTGGTGTTAGCAGGGCTGTGCTCGTGGCTGGGGGAACTGGTGTAGCTGCCTTATCCACGCTCTCAATGCTTCTCAGAGAGCTTGGTGTACGGGTAACGGTATTTTATGGTGCGCGTAACCGTAGCCTTGTGCCGCCGCTTGACAGCATAGTTTACTCTGACAAGACAGTTATCGCTACAGATGATGGTAGTGTGGGGCTTCATGGAACTGTTGTTGACGCGGTGAAACGTTACGTTGAGCTCGTGGCTGACGCTGAGCTCGTAGCTGCTGCAGGGCCTCCGCCAATGCTTTGTAGGCTTGGCATGCTTCTAGAGTCTCTTGGCGTGGACTGGGAGAGTGTCGCGTTCTCTGTTGAATCATACGTTAAGTGTGGTCTTGGCTTCTGCGGGAGGTGCTCTCTGCCCTGCGGCTCCAATCACCTGTTATGCAGGGAAGGTAGCTTCGTGTCGGGGGGTCTGCTGCAGTGTTGGCTGAGAAGCGTGTGCGGAGAATATGCGGGAGGGTGATTGCTGGCGCCGGGGATTCCTGGGATGGATGCCTGGACATAGACTCTTCGGGTACTATTAGGGAGGTTAGGGAGCCCGCTGCACGGGGAGAATTGGACTACACGGGTATGGACGATACCTTCATAGTTCCGGGGCTCGTGGATATTCACGTCCATTTACGTGGGCTAAGGCTTCGATATAAGGAGGATGAATATACCGGCACACGTGCCGCTGCTAGGGGAGGTATAACGCTTGTCGCAGATATGCCTAACACGCTGCCCCCGCTCACCAGCCCCGAAACAGTTGCCTGGAAGCTGAGGGAGCTGGAGAATAAGAGCGTCATAGACTACCGGGTATACCTCGGCATTCCCTCGTCGAGAGATATGCTGGAGAAGCTCATCCACCTATACCGTAGCGTGGATAGGGTAGTAGGGTTCAAGGTTTATCCAGCAGATCTCGGCGAGAGAACCCCTCTTGTAGAGGAGCTGCTTAAGCATGGTGATATACTGGTTGTTGTGCACCCCGAGCTCGATGTTGGAGATAGAGTTGTCTCGTCTTCCGAGGAGGGGAGGAGGGGGCTTCGGGGATGCTGGATTGAGCGCGCTAGCATCGAACACCTCTCCCTACTCTCCCCCGAGGCTAGAATACATGTAACCCATGCGTCGTGCGCCTCTACAGTCGAGGCTGCAGCAGATAGTGGCTTTAGCGTAGATGTTACACCACACCACCTGCTCGTTGAACCCCTAGACGACTGTCTCCATAAGGTTAACCCTCCCCTACGCAGCATCATTGAGCGTTCCCTTCTCCTTAAACACGTTGTTGAAGGGAGAGTTGACGCTCTCGCCAGCGATCATGCCCCTCACGCTCCCTGGGAGAAGATGCAGGACCCTATGCTATGTCCTCCGGGGATTGCCTGGCTTGAGCACTGGCCGCACCTGGTTTCATGTCTCGTGTCTGCCGGAGCACTGGATATGGGGAAGTATGTTGAGCTGCTATCGCTTAACCCTGCCAGGATTATAGGTGTTGAGCGCTGCTTGGAGCCGGGATGCGAGGCCTCACTAACGGTGATCTCCTTTAAGCACGGGCGTGCGGGAGCCCCGCGGCATAGTAGGGCTAGAGGAGTCCCCATTTTCATGCACAGACTGTGCTCATATACTGCAGCCACTATTGTTAAGGGCTTGCTTGTCTACTTCAACGGCCGTATCCCATGAGCTGTGTGGACCTTAAGCGGAGCCAGTCCAGTATTATGAATCTCCTGGTCTCTCCGAGGCTTTCGAGAAACCTAGAGTGTAGTACTCCTCCTATCCTCTGGCCCAGGAAGTAGGCGGCAATGAAGGATAGGAGGAATGGTAGGCTCTGGGGTGTAAAGCCTACTCCGGCCATCCTTCTAAGTAGAGCGACGAGGGGTATGGGGAGATGTACTGCTAGGAACCACTCCAGCCTATTTCTCCTAGTCTTTGCATGTGCCCTCCAGTAGCCGGCGACAATGTTAGTAGTGAATGTCACAATTATCCCCCCCAATAACATAGCCCACTGCATGGTCTCCGGCACCTTGCCCAGGGACACTGCCGGGCTGGTTCTCGACCTGGGACTGGGGGAGTGTTTAGGTCTTGTGCCTTCTCTTCTCCTCCCGGATCCTGCGAACCTCTGCTGACAATGCTATGAGGGTTGCCAGCTTAGACCCCTGCTTGTCAACAACTACTCTCTTGCTGAATTCCCACCATGCCCTCGGGTATTTTGCCTCCTCTACTACCGGGTTAAGGCCTAGCCTTTTAGCGGCCTCAACCACTTCCTCTACGCGTGGCTTCTTGACGGCGTAGCGTAACGGTATCTTTCTGCCCTCGGATCGCGAGGCTGTAGCATCGATATATACTGGCCACACTACCACACGCTTACCGCGGTACTCGCGGCTCAATAGCAGCCTTCCTCCGGTTTAGGAGCAATCCGTCCTGGGCTTCCGTGTGTTTTCCGCGCTTTTTAAGGTGTGAGTGCCCCCGGCGTTTCAAGCTCTGAGTGTAGAGCGTTATGCTAGGTATTCGCCGCATAGTTGCCGGGGAGTATGTCCTTTTTGTGCGATCGATATGGGTATTCTTTATTGTGGTGCGGCTTGGCTGAGGGGTTGGGGTGGGGTGTGCGGCTGGCTTGAACATAGTGATAACGTCTATTGGTAAGGATTTGATTGAGGAGAATGAGAGAGAGGCTAGGAGGCTCAGGAGCATCTATGATGAGGCTGGTATGAAGGTGTATGAGTTTCTAGGGGGTCCAGGTAGCGGGAAGACGAGTGTTATTGAGAGGCTTCTTGAATTTATGCTGCAAGAGTATAGGCCCGAGGAGGTGGGCTATATTGGTGGTGATGTGGCGACGAGCTTGGATGCTGAACGTATTGCAAGATACGGTGTTAGGCATGTGCAAATAAATACCGGTGGCATATGTCATCTTGAGGCTCACCATATAGAGACAGCGCTCATGTTCCTTGACAAGGGTAAGGGGCTCAAAGTGCTTATTATCGAAAATGTTGGAAACCTAATATGCCCATTCAACTTCCCCCTGGGCGCTCACGCCCGTGTACTTGTAGCCGATGTCACAGAGGGAGAGGACAAGTTTGTCAAGCATCCTCTCAGTACACGTGTCAGCGACATCATAGTAATAAACAAGGTTGACTTGGCCCCTGTCATGGGCGTTAACGTGGAGCGCATGGTGAAAGATGCGAGAAAACTTAACCCTAAGGCTCCAATAATACTTGCAAGCGCGAGGACGGGTAAGGGCATAAGAGAGCTCTATGAAGCCTTGAAGGCTGCACCCTTCCCGGAGGAGGAAGAGGAGGAAGTAATCGTGTTAAGGTAGAGGGGGACTTAACGGTTGCATGGTAGCCTGACCGGGCACGCATAGACGGTGGCCGTGTTGCATGAGGTCAGCATAGCGCTCAGCATGCTCTCACTTGTTGAGGATGCTTTCAGGAGGACCCCCGGCGCACGCCGAGTGTCAAAGATAAGGATTGAGGTTGGTCTTTTGAGTCTTGTCGACGTCGAGGCGTTGCGCTTCGCGTTGAGAACCGTGGCACGCGGCACCCCTGCTGAGAATGCTGTGATAGAGATAATGGTTTCAAAGCCTGTCTTTCGCTGTAGGAAGTGCGGTTACCAGTGGAGTGTCAGTGACAGCGATATTAACAGGATTGCGGGCGATGAGGAGAAGAGAATGATCCTGCACATCTACCCTGACGTAGCAGCTAAGTATTTTACTTGCCCTCGCTGCGGCGGAAACAGCATCGATATTGTTAAGGGTAGAGGTGTCGTGTTATTGGATGTTGAGATAGAGACTGCATAGGCTCTCCGGCCTCTTTTCTATCCTTGGGCTGGCCTGGGGATTTTCATCATGGTGGTTAAGACTGGTGTTTCTCTTCCCGAGCCTCTTTACCAGAGGCTCCGTGAGACTGCGGAGTCAATGGGCTATGCTAGTGTATCGAGGGCTATACGTGACGCTATAGAATTGTTCGTAGTGTATAACAGCTGGTGGACTGCTAGGGCTAAGCTCACTGGCGTGATCCTAGTACTTGTTGACGGCGAGGCTGTTGAGCATGTTTTTGAGAATGCTCGGCAGCACTATGGGTGCGTGAGTAGGTTGGAGATGAGAATGATTAATAATTATGTGTTATTCTATGTTTTTGTGGAGGGTGGTGTAGAGGAGGTAAAGTCGCTTTACACTAGCCTGTCTAAGACTAGGGGTGTAAGGGTGTTACAGCATGCTTTCATAACTCTGCCTCATTGACTTTAGGAGCAGGCTTGTACGGGGCTGGGAGGTGTGTAGCTGTTTCTTATGGTGCTCAGCAGCGGTTGGGCCTCTTCATAGCTCCTGGCAGAGCTAAGTGGTAATACCATTCATCATGCTGTGTGGCATGCTTAAAGGCGGGAGGAGAGAGGGGGTGCTTCTGCTCTCTCCTGCGTGTCTTCCCGGAAAGGTATGTAGTCTGGTTTAAACGGTTCCCCTTCTCCTATATTGTTTGCTGCTTCCTCTATATATACCTGGGATGCTGGGTTTTGCATGGCAGGGCTGATGGTTTGTGTAGGTATGGGGGTTTTGTGTTGGTGTATTCGGGGATTAGTATCTCGTGGCTGCTGTGATGCGGTGGTTCATGGTTGTCTTGGCTGAGCGGTAAGGATAAGTATCCCTATCTTCTTGACTACCTTCTCCCTCTACGAGTGGGGAGAATCGAGGGGTTGCCGGGTCTTCGTAGGCTTGTTCTGGATGTTTTGAAGCCTTTGAAGGATCCTTCTATAGTTGACGTTGCTGTCGAATTGTCTAGGGTTAAGGGTGTTGACGCTGTCAATATAACTGTTAACGAGGTTGATGTGGAGACGTTGAGTCTTACTGTTGTCGTTGAGGGTGATGATATAGATTTTGAGAGGATCAAGTCTGTGCTGGAGGAGGTTGGTGCTGCAATACATAGTATAGACCAGGTTGTAGCTGGTACGCGTTTAATCGAGGTTCCGGCCCGAAGGCATGCTTGAGGGGGTTTGTTTTGTCTGGTGGAGATATATCTATCGAGGAGTTTTCGCGTGTAGAGCTAAGGGTTGGCCGTGTTGTTGAGGCAGAGAATATACCTGGGACGAGGCTGCTTAGGCTCATCGTGGATCTTGGAGATAGTAGGAGGCAGATCGTGGCTGGGTTGGCGGAGCATTATCGTCCCGAGGAGCTTGTTGGGAGGAATGTGGTTGTTGTAGCTAATCTTAAGCCTAAGAAGATACGTGGCTTTGTGAGTGAGGGTATGTTGCTTGCTGCTGGCTGTGAGGAGGGGCAGAGGCCTGTGATTGTCACTGTGAGCGGTGATGCTAAGCCTGGCTGGAGGGTTTGCTAGTTTTGTGTGGGCAATATTCTCTTGGAGGGTATATATGATTTGGTTGAATCGCCTCTTTTCTGCGTGGTTGGCTTTGGGCGTGTGGGCGAGGTTACGGCTGCTGAGCTTTCCTCCATGGGTGTCGATGTCAGCGTTTACGACGCTTCCATTTCAAGGGTTAGGGCTGCTCGGGAGTTGGGTTTTGATTCTCATCTCGTTGATGTTATTGGCGCAGCTTCACGGATAGCTCACGACTGCGATGTTGCTGCTACAGCGTTGCCTAGTGGTGTTGCTGAGGAAGCTATTCCCGCATTGATTAATGCAGGCTCAAGGATTATTGTTGATGTATCTTATATTCGTGACCCTTTAGCTCTGCATGACACTGCTAGAGAGAGGGGGGCTATGGTTGTTGTAGATGCTGGCTTGGCGCCAGGTCTCTCAAACATTATCGCTGGCAGTGTTGCAGGGCTTCTTTCTCTGAAGAGACTCATGATATACGTTGGCGGGGTTTCCTCCAGCGAGGATGTGCTGGGTATTGTTGCTTCATGGAATATGGAGGATCTTGTGGAGGAGTATACTAGGCCTGCTAGGGCCCGTGTTGGGGGGAGGAGTGTACTGCTTGACCCTCTGCTTGACGCTAGGAGTGTTGAAGTGCCTGGGGTCGGTGTTTTTGATGCGTTGCCTACGGATGGTTTACGTACTCTACTTTACACGATGAGTGATGTGGATACTATGGTCGAATATACTCTCCGTTACAAAGGTCATGTTGACTTGCTTCGCGCGTTGAGGAGGCTTGGCCTCTTGTCTTCGAGAAGCTATGTAGTTGAGGGGTGTACTATAACTCCGCGCAAGCTTCTTGCGAGGCTTTTAGAGGAGAAGCTGCCACGCAGTGATGATAGAGTGATCTTGTATGTTAGTGGCGAGGGGGAGGTTGAGGAAGGCTATAATGGTAGGGTGGAATATCTTCTTGATGTAAGGCAGAGGGAGTTGGCGCTAGATAAACCTGTACTAACATTCCTTACAGGCTTTGTTCACGCGCACGTTGCCTACGAGTCCTATCTTGGCGAGCATAGGCCAGGCGTGGTTCCCCCAGAGAGGTTGTCTGCTATTCTGCCGAGGATTCTTAGGGCCCTCGAGAGGAGGGGTGTTGTTTTCCGTGTGGAGGGTGCATGAGGGGTATATTGTTTTTGGGTTGTAGGTGTTCGTTTGAGCCTTGTGGTTAAGAGAGGGTTTTTGGGCCTGCTCTAATCCTCCAGTCGTTCCTCTTTGAAGGCTTTTGGTTGTTGTTTGCTCTCGCAGTAGAAGATTATGTCCTTGCTCGTCTCTCCCACCATTACTCCGGGCCTTGATACTGATGCTCGGAGTGCTTGGGCCTTCTTGAGCAATGATACTATGCATTTGTCTGATGTTCTAGCGAATTCTCGTAGGGCGTTCTGCGGCGAGTCGGTTAGGTCTATGACGGTGTATGATACGAGTAGGCTGCATGCCTTGTCTCGTAGGGGCATGTGCTCTACGTCTGCATGTACTAGCTCGGTTAGGGTTGAGGCTTCTAGTTTTGCTGTTCTTCTTCTTGCTATTTTAATCATTGAGAGTGATAGGTCTATTGCCACGTAGTACTTTACTGAAGCTATTAGGTTGTGTTTTTTGAGGAACTCTTGGAAGAGTAGTGTGCCTCCTCCAGCGTCGCATAGTGTGGCGGCTGCGCCAGCTGCTTTTCTTATCTTCTCTAGTGAGGCCTCGTATTTCTCGGCTTGTTCTTGGCCGTATAGTTCGTCGTAGCCTTCTGCTGTGCTGTCGTATGCTTTTCTTATTCTCTCTTTCTTCTTCATCGTTGTCCTGGCTTTACTTTACTGCTACGTGGAGGCTGCTGCGGGTGGCTTTGAGCCCTGGCTCGCCGTGTTGTACTTGCTTACATGTTGGGCTGAATTCTCCCAGGTAGTGTCCTATCATTTCTGGGACTATTCTTACTGGTATGAATTCTTTGCCGTTGTAGACGGCTATTGTCATGCCTACCATTTCTGGCAGTATGATCATGTCTCTTACATGTGTTTTTACGACTACTTTCTTGCCTTCGAGCATCTTCCTCCGGGCCTTTCTTATCTTCCAGAGTAGTCTGCGCTGGGGGTCTGTCAAGCCTCTTAGCAGAGATCTTCTTTGCCGTGCTGGGAGTAGTTTCACGAACATGTCCATGGGCATTGATAGTAGTTCCTCGAGGCTGTAACCTCTATACCTGTATTTCTTCCATTCGGGCGGCAGCTGGTCTATCCACTTCTTCATTGACTCGTCCAGCCGGGTTTGCATGGGCTGCATGCTGAGGCCACCCGGTATCCACTACCTTGATGTTTAAGGTTTTAGGGTGTTGGCGTTAGCGCTTCCTCCTTCCAGTAGATCTCGCAGCTATGTGCCCTACCTTTCTGCCTGGTGGGGCGTTGCGTGAGACTGTTGTTGGGAAGCCAGGGCTCTGGTGGTTTCCTCCTCCGTGGGGGTGGTTGACTGCGTTCATTGCTACTCCTCTCACGCGTGGCCATAGGTGGGGTTTTGCCTTCCATTTGTAGTATGCTGCTCCCGCCTTGAGGAGTGGTTTCTCTGGCCTACCTGCTCCAGCTGCTATGCCTATTGTCGCTCTTGCAGCATTTGGTATCTCCTTGGCTTTGCCGCTTGGCAGCTGGATTATGGTCTTGTTTCCGCTTCTCCCGAGCACTATGGCGTATGTTCCTGAGGCCCTGGCTAGTTTTCCTCCGTCGCCCGGCCTTATCTCTACGTTGAATATTTGTGTCCCCTCGGGGATCTCGCCTACGGGTAGTATGTTGCCGTTTACTGGCTTGGCTCCAGGCCCTACTTCCAGTATCTGGCCTACATACATGCCCTCTCCTGCTGGTATCCAGAAGTCGCTTTTGTCCTCAAGTACTACATGGGCTATTGGCACCCATCTTCCAGGGTCATGTCTTATCTCTACTATGCGCCCCCTAAGTTTTACTGGCGTAGGGGGCGGGTAGCGGGCGGGTGCTACGTGTAGCCAGCCGCGGTTACGGTAGAGGGGGGATGCGTGGCCCCTTCTCTGAACGATAAGCCTCTTACCCATAGTTCTATTTCCCCGGGAGAAGTGGGCGGAGGATTGTCTGCTCTTTCTTAAGGTTTCTGTGCGCTACCTTTCTATCCCTGCTGCTGATTTATGTATGAGCTCAAGCATTGATGATGCTTGCGCCTGGCTTATGATCTTGACGTTTACGGCTGTTGGGGCCCATGTGTGTATGAGGAGGGCTTCGCCTGTGGTCAGGCTTGCGATCCTATCGCTCAGTCCCGTATCCACGTGTACGCGTCTTATAATGTCGTCCACGTAATCTTGGTTGCGTGACCCGAAGATCACTATGCTGGATATGTTGTTCCATATGCTCGAAGGTAGGTCGTTGGGGTCGTGTGTGGCTAGGATTACGGCTATGTTGCTGCTCCTGCCCACCCTCACTAGCCTATGGATAAGCCTCTTATTGGTGCTCCAGGCTTCGTCAACGATTACCACACTAGTCTTCCCCGTTGTCTCGGATGCTACCAAGGATCCTACATCAAAGCCTACGAGCATTGTATTATCTTCCATGAGTCTTATTATCTTGTTTTTAACGACGCCGTGCTTATCTATGTAGTCTATGTAGTTTTCTAGGTCGCCTTTTGGATCAATGATGTATGCCTGGTGGCCAAGGATGCTTGACAGTATGGCGATAATGGATAGTAGCGTTGTCTTCCCCTTTCCTGTAGGCCCTATGATACTTGTATGCTGCGCTCCCTCCTGCAGTGCCAAGTAGAGGAACACTAGTGTTCTCAACCTTGTTTCAACGCCTATTGGTACGGCATCCGTGAGGGGAGGTAGTAGTGGCAGTAGTGAGGCTGCAATTGTCCTTGCGGACTCTGTAGCCCAGCTTAGGGGTACATAGTATCCTCTGCTGGTTCTAGACTGGCGAAAAAACCCGCAAACCCTCTTGAACTTGCATCCCATTGATTGCATGTAGTTAATTATTCCCCTTAAGCTTCTAGCATCAGCGTCGTCGCATATGTGTATGTAGAGTTGAAGCTTTATGGCCCTTGGGTTGTCTACGAGGGCCTTTTCAAGCGCTAACAAGAGCTTATACTCGTTCTCCCTGGAGGCCGACCGGTATCTTTCAAGCTGCACTTCTGCTGCCAGATAGTCGGCACGTATTCTCCTAAGAGCCTTGCCCAGCGGCTCCCTCCTGTATGTGACTGAGATCCCGCACACGTTATCGTTTAATGCTATGTCGTTGATGACGCCCTTGTATATTAACGATATTATGCACCTCCTACCGTACACTAGGTATGAGCACTTCTCTTTCTCCCCTCCTCTGATCATCCTTCGGATGCTGCTGAGTACTCCCCTCAACGTGACCCACCATACAGTGTGGTGAGGGCTATAAGTGCCAAGTTTACCATCGATAGTGCTATGATGGTCTTATACTTGGATCCTATGAGGAGTGTTACTGCTACTATTACCGTAGCTATTATAGCAGTCTTCTTCATGTCAAGCGCAATAATATTCTTCCGAATCATCCCAGTCCACCCCCGGGCAAGAGCTTCATGGCCCAAATACCCTAGTATCCCCTGAATATGATCCTTGGATGACTCGATCCAAGGAATCTAGCCAAGCCTATTGTGAGGGCTGCGATTATAGCCAGGAACGAGTACATCGTAGTCGCGTACGCAATACCAAAGGTTATTATTGTTGAGAAGTAGTTGCTGCCAGCTTCTCCGTCTCCCTCTCTGAGTGGTGGCGGAGAATATTCGGGTCTGAGCGGTGTAGTGCTCGAAGGACAGTAATAGTTTATTGATACGTTGAAGCTTGGCTCGGAGTTAGTCATCTTTATCACGTATATGGTTACTGGTATTCCACGCCAAGACCTAAGCTCTTTATCCGTGGTTATTGGTCCCACCGTGTACACTGTAGTCATGCTGTAGAATATGCACTGTCTGGGCAGCGAGACTAGAAGGTAAATGGTAGCACCCGGCGGGGCCTCGATGTTAAGGGTTACTGTAGAGTTTATGTTCCCGTTTCCTAGCAGGTTCCTCTCAAGGATAGCTGAGGAGACGAGGCTGTTAACGTGAATAACTCCTTGCGGCCAGAGGAACACAATGTTCCTTCCCATCTCCACGTCAAGCCTGTACGGTATGTCACTGTACTCGTAGGTTAGCCTTAGGCTGCCTGGTATGTTGACTAGCTGGCGGAGGGGCTCAAGCCTAAGTCCCATGTACTCTACCGTTACCGAGTATGTTGAAGGCTGTAGGGGATAGAGTACTGTATGGTAGCTCCCATCCATGTATATCTGGTAGGGATATATCGAATCTCCATGCTTAAAGTAGATAATCCCGTAACTTGGCCTATTACCCCACTGGTCTCTTACCACGCCCCAGAACGCGTAATGGTCTAGGACGGCCTCTGAGGTATCTATTGAGTTCATGGTCTCCGCCCAGGCTTTCGAGGCACCGCCTAGTACGAAGAAGGTCCACTTGGGGAGGAAGTGTAGGAGAGCGTTCGCCACCAGCACAAACGCTAGGAGTGATGCTCCAGCGTTTTTCCCTATCCTTAAGGGGAGAGCGTAGAGAGCCACACCCAACGCTGCAAGCTCGGCTTTAAGCCCGCTTATAATGTAGAGGAGGGCAAGCATCAGTGAAGTCGAGCTTATCATGCCAAACATTATTATGCTGTAAGGTAGCAGTATCAGCGATGCAATATAGCCTCCCCCAGGCACCAGGGATACTAATGCTGCCATGATCCTAAACGTCATATACTCCGTCATGATATAGTTTATTAGCTTGTGTAACCACCTAGCAATATCGCCGAGAGTGTAGCCGCTAAACGATCCCACGTAGTCGCTGGCGTAGAGTAGTGTCGCGAATATTGAGATGAGAACAGCCGAGAATATCCCATCCTCGATCATCCTCTGGCCGAGATACTTTACTGACCTCATGGGAAGAG
This sequence comes from Hyperthermus sp., assembly GCA_003978665.1. Classification (GTDB taxonomy): domain Archaea; phylum Thermoproteota; class Thermoprotei_A; order Sulfolobales; family Pyrodictiaceae; genus QNYQ01. The sequence continues at coordinate 9,362 of QNYQ01000032.1, read as the reverse complement.
GCAACATGTACAACAGTACGCCTACATTGTATGTTAGAACCGAGAGTTGAGCAGCTATAAGGAGCAACTCGTTAACGAAGCTCATGACCCTAATGCCTCTTCGGCTAACTACACTTAGCCTCCAACATTCACAGTAGCGTTTGAAACCGAGCCAGCAATGTACGATACCAATGCAAACACAGATGAACCTATAGCCAGCCAGAAGGCTGCCCAGACAGCGTCTTCTATGAGATCCTGCCCGGTCCTCTTTACCCTAAGGAAGGGGATAGGCGAGCCCCTCAGTATCCACCCAATACTCCATGTTAAGAGAAAGAGAGCCCAAGCAGCACTCACAACAGTCTGAGTAAGCGAGCTTATGAACTCGGTAAGCGTGGTCACCTAAGCCCCTGAAAACACTGAGCACCTAGACTCCAGGAGGCTGCGGGAGGGTTAAGTGAAGCTAAAAAGGGGCTATGGAAGCCACTTACCTAAGGCTACGCCTATACCTATAGTACCTGGCCTCAGCCTCAACTATCGCCGAGTAGAAGGCCTCCTCGCCAAACTTAAGCTTCTTCAACACCTGCCTAGCCACAGAAACCCCAACCCCCCTAGAGGCTAACGCCTCCAGAGCCTTCCTGCCGTGATCGGCCACGAGCCCAGCCCTCTCATAGAGCTCTCTAATAGCATTCCTCTCCCTCCTAGACAGTTTAGCCCCCTTCTTCGCCTTAGCAATGAGACGCTTGAGATCAGCCTCTGACTCGTATATAGGGGCTAGCATTAGAGAGCCGCATCTAGGGCATGAGGGCTTCTCGCCAAGAGCGCCAATACTGGCCTCGAACACGAAGCCGCAGTTAACGCAGAGCAGCTTAAGCCTCGTACTCTGAAGCCTCCTCTTAACTATTTCAGCTAAGAGCCTCCCAGGAAGAGTGCCATCCGACTCCCTGCCTCCAACACGAGCTTCCTCGAAAACACTCATAGCCAGGGGAGAAGGCCTTGTAGAACCCACAACCCTAACGCTGACCCTCCCCTCCCTTATAGCTGAAAGCATGTCGAGAAGAGGCTTAACATCAACCTTTCTCGTCATCATTTCGCGTAGAGCCTCAGCGCCTACGGGCGTGTTAGAGAGAGCCTTCAACAAGCCCTGAACGCTTACAGGCTTCCCTCTAGCATCACGAGGATCGATAACACCCATGCGCTGAGCCACTTGGAGAAGTATCCACCTATAAGTGGGGCTTCGAACCGCAGCTCTCTCAACCATCATCCTGACGGTATGGGGGTCAAGAGAAGCTATGCCATCTATTATCGACTTAACAGCCTCCACACTCAACCTCACGGGCAACTTGACGAGAACAGCATACTGCATGCTAGCAGTCCGGGGAGCATAGCCCGAAACCTCCCTCACATACTCGGAGAGAAGGAGCTCAAACGCTTTATTGGCCCGTGTGCCGAGAAAAGAATATACTATAAACGTGTCAGAATAGTGTTCAACAACAACCCTCCTATCATGAGGCAGGGGGAAACTCTCCATATGCCTCGCTAAAACATCCGCCACGAAACGCCGAGCCCTCTCGCCTAGGGGGTAGAGGCTAAGCACACTCTCCCCTTCAGCCTCAAACCTTCTAAGAACACTAGCCACTTCACGCGCAACCTTATAGTCGACAGGTATGAGGTCACCCTCCCAGCTCGGGAGGACCATGTCCGGCCTCTGATACTCCCTAACCCTAACCACGCCGACATCAACGTCGACAACCTCCCAAAGCCTACCCGAGAGAACAAACACCGAGCCCCTCTCCAGCGTGGCCGCAAATTCCTCGTCGAGCACACCAATAGATGAAGCCCTCTCAACATCAACAACCCTATACTGGAAGGTGTCAGGAATCATAGTGGTAGAGAAGTAGTATTTGAGAAGCCTACGCCCCGGCCTCACCACACCCCCTCTAACCCTAAAAAGACCGATAGAAGACGCAAACTCCAGGAGCCTATACACCTCATCGGCCGTAATGCCAGAATAAAACCTACTCCTCAAAGCAAGCGAGTAAACCTCATCAACACCAATACTCCCCCTCTCCACAACAAGACCAGCAACCCTATGAAGCAACGCATCATAGGCACAACAATGGAAGAAAGCATCCTCCAAATTACCCCTAAGCGTCCTAGCAGCCAAAACAGCAGACTCCAATACATCAAACAGGTTACGCTCAGCCACGATCACAGCACGGGAAACACCATCAACACTATGGCCAGCCCTCCCCATCCTCTGAGCAAGCTTAACAGCCTGCCTCGGAGACCTATACTGGACGACAAGCTCGATCGCACCCACATCAATCCCCAACTCCAGGCTAGAAGTAGCGACCACCGCCTTAAGCCGCCCACTCTTAAGACCACCCTCAGCAGAAACCCTAACATCAGCACCAAGACTCCCATGATGCACGGCAACCTTATCCTCACCCATCAACCCACGAAGCTCAAGCCCAAGAGTCTCAGCCATATCCCTAGTATTAGTGAACACTATAACCTGGCCCCCAACAGAGCCAACATAACCCGCAACAACCCCGGCACGCGACCCACCCTCAGGAACAACATCAACAACAATACTAGCCCTCTTCACGCCACCAACATCAACGACAACAACACGCCTCCAAGAACCAAGCCTACCAGCAAAATCATCCGGGTCAGACACGGTCGCAGACAAGCCCACCAGCTGAAACCTACCCCTAACATAATACCTGCTAAGAGACTCCAACACCAGAGAAAACTCAACACCCCTCTTACCAGAATAAAGCTCGTGAACCTCATCCACAATAAGAAACCTTAACCCCTCAATCCCCCTCCTAAACCTGTCCAAGGACAAGAGGAAGCCAAAAGACTCCGGAGTAGTAATCACCACATCAGCCAACTCCTCCAAAAACCTCCTCCGCTCAACCCTACCACTATCACCATGACGCACCACAAGCCTCAAGCCCACATCGCGCGCAATACTATGCATGCGAGCAAATATATCCCTATTAAGACTCCGAAGAGGAGTAACATAAACAGCCCCCACACCCCTAACACGAGAACCCAAGAGGACCGAGAAGACGGGGAACAACGCCGCCTCAGTCTTACCAAAACCAGTAGGAGCAACAACAAGCACATCATAGCCACGCAACACTAAAGGAATAACACGCTCCTGCACGGGAGTAGGCCTACTATAACCATACCTCACAATAACCTCACGAAGACGGGGATGAAGCAGCCTAAAAGAACCCTCAACCCCCATAGAAACCAAACCACCCGAGAAACCACTCCACCCAAGCCAACACCCGAATAAGCCAGCCCCCTCCCCAGAGGAGAAGACGCTATGAACAACAAGCCGGAGCCCACAAGGAGGCTAAAAACAATCATAGCGCTAGCAACCATAGGCAACATAGCCTACGCATTCGCCCACAAGACGCCAGCCCCACAACTAGTGAGACTAGCCTACTACATGGGAGTAGGCTACGCCACTGGATCACCCACAATACTAGCCATAGCACTGGCAGAAGAAATCCACAAAACAACACTAGCATACCTAGCCAGGACAGGGCCACTAGGACTAGCAACCCCACTAGCACTGGCAGCAGCAACATTCATACTCTCCCTCCAAACCATAAGAGGAAGAAACAAAGACCCCCTACTACAACTACTCCAGAAACCCCCCAAGCCACCAAGCCCCTGCCACAACACCCACACAGCACCCACAACACTACTACTCGCAGCAATCCTAGCATACACACTAACACCAACAACCCCAATACCCATATACATCCACCTATACCACACAGCAACAGCAATACTAGCAGCAACACTCTACTCGACACTAAAACAGCCAGTACTCCAGACAGCAATAGCACTCAACATAGCACTAACACACCTAAACCCCCTAGCGCCACTACTCCTAACAGTACTCCACCCCCCAGCCACAGCAAGGATACACGAAGAGGAGCAAGACAACAATAAGCTCTGCATAGGCACAATAACAGCAACCTACACACAACACCCCCTCAAACCCTACAGGCTAGCCATAAACACAACAAGACAATGGGGATGGCAGGCAACAGGCTATAACAACATACCATACTGCATAAAACTATCAACCACAACAAGCAACCACATACTAATAGCGGGAATGAGCGGCTCCGGAAAATCAACCCTGGCGGCAACAATAGCCAGAAAACTATCGGGGAAAATCCCAGTAATAATACTAGACCCCCACGGAGAATACGGCAGCCTAATAGACAACGCAGACAGAATGGAAGCCCACAAAGAGTCAGTAAACCCCTTCGAGCTCGGAAACACACCGCCCACAGTGAGGGCAACAGAAATAACACAGCTAATAACATCAATCTACAGGCTAGGCCCCCTACAACAAAAAGTACTAGAAGAAGCAATACTACTAGCATACGAGACGCAGGGAGCAAAACCAGAAGATCCAGCCACATGGAACAATACACCAACATTCGAAACACTCATAGAAGTCCTCAACACACTCGCCGAGAAAGAAGCCCAAGCAGCAACACTAATCCCATACATAAAATCACTAGCAACAAAAATATTCCACAAAACAAGCAAAAACATCACAACACTAGTAGACAAAAACAAGATAACAATAATAGACCTATCAAAACTACCAACACCACAACACAAACAAGTATACACAGAAACACTACTCAAAATACTAGACACAAGGATAAGAGAAAAAGGCACAACAAACAAGCCAAGACTAGCAATAATAATCGACGAAGCACACCTAGTAGCCTCAAGAAAACACCAAGCACACCAACAACTACCCAGAATGTACAAGGAACTAAGAAAATACGGAGCAATCATGATCGCCATAACACAAAGAATCACAGAAATAAACGAAGACATAATAGCGAACACAGGCCACCACATAATACTAAAACACACCGAGCCAAAAGAAGTACACTACCTCGCAAAACTAGCCTCAGGATACAACGAGGAAGACAGGATAAAAGCACTCGAAGAAACAATAACCACGCTCGAAAAAGGAAAAGCAATAATCCGCTCCACCCACGAACAAGAACCAGTAATACTAGCATACAACACAATAAAACAGCCAGAAACCCCCCGCGAGGCGAACAAGAATTGACCTGCACCCTCAGAATAGGATGCTGCGGCTTCCCCTACTCACGCAAAAAATACTACAAAGCATTCGACACAGTGGAAGTACAACAAACATTCTACGACCCACCAAGCACCCAAACACTACACAAATGGCGCACAGAAGCCCCAGACAACTTCAAATTCACCATAAAAGCATGGCAAGCAATAAGCCACTCACCCAGAAGCCCCACCTGGAGAAGAATAAGGAGAAAACTACCCGGCAGCCCAGAAGCATACGGCCTACTAAAACTAACCAACGAAAACAAATGGGCCTGGGAGATAACACTGGAAGCAGCACACGCCCTCAGAGCCCCAATAATAGTGATCCAGACACCCCCAAGCTTCAACTACAACAACGACAACGCGAAAAGAGCCCAAGAATTCCTCTCATGGGCGGCACAGACAACAGACACCATAATAGCCTGGGAGCCCAGAGGAACATGGAGAGAAAACCCGGACGCAATAAGAAGAATCGTCTGCAGAAACAACATAATCCACGTAACCGACCCACTACGCACACCCCCAGTCATATGCGAAGAACAACACATCCTCTACTTCCGGCTCCACGGGCTCGGCGGAAAAGAAGTAAACTACCGATACAAGTACACGGAAACCGACCTCCAAAACCTAATCAACCTAATACGCAAATACACAGAAAACCAGAAGATACGCGAGGTATACGTAATGTTCAACAACATCCACATGGCAGACAACGCAACACAACTCAAAAACCTAGCCAACAAGAACAAACCCCCCTGCAAACCAGCCTAAGATTTAACCAAACCCTAAAACAATACCATCTATTAGGAAAAATAAACAATCTTATCGAAAGAGATTCTGTCTATTTCTTGCCACACCCAAGATCTACGCAAACCCTCCCACAAATCATCATATCACTCACCAACCACATAGAGCCCCTCCAACCTAGTACACTCACGTAGCAAAGAACAACGAAGATAAGAGCTCATACAGTAGAGATAATGCACCATTATAACAAACATGCAACATAAACCAACAATATGGGAAATAAGATGATCCGGAGCTAAAGAAAAAGGCAGGCACATAGACCATAAAATAAATTCCTACCCCAAACGCACATGATATGGCAGCTGTCCAATAGGATGCAAGCCAAGACAATCACCTTACCCTTTAACCTTAGAGTCCAAATAATGCTAAAAACATGCAGCCAGAGGCTAAATATGCAGACATAATTGGTTACCCCTAACTCCACGGTTATCACGTAGTAGACGCATTAGCAGTGCAATACTCGTCGAACCCCCAACGATAATGCAATAATACATAAATACCCTTCAATAAGGCCACAGTGGGCAGAGCCCGGAGATCAATTTTGGAGTCAGAAGTCCTACCCAAGCCAGTGATAGAAGAACTACGAGAGATACTTTACAAACAAGTGATTTCAGCAATCGAACGTGATTACACAGTTATAACTAAGAGAAAAACTCCTCTGCTTTACTCCCCCAAGTTTAAGGAAAAAGAGAATGAAAATAACACAATTAGCTTCGTCACAGACCTGGAAAAAGTAGAGGTCAACGAAGACAATCTTATCGATATATATAATCACATCTCCAATCAACTTAAAGAATTACTGGACGAACTGTTGAGAACAACAAGATAAAAGATCAACCAAGGTGTAGAACATGGGAGAGGATATTAAAGCGATGAAGCAGATCGCGAGCAGAGAGACCCTGCCCGACTTAATAATTCCAGATAAGGAAATAGTTAAGGGAGAAGCGTTCATAGATGAGCTATATATAATCAAAGGAAATGCTGTAGACCCTTGGTCCAAAAGGGGAGAACCTATCCTAAAGGACAAGAATTACAAGATGATTATAACCAATGAGAAGCTATATCTCATAGGTTATGATTATTCTGTGGAACTGAAAACTCTTAAGAAACGTAGGGAGAAAGAGAACTCAAATGCCTATAAAGACATCGTTGAATACAGGGGATACGCCACCATCTCCAGAAACATATACGTCATACCCCTGTCCCTCATAGAAAAAATATCGGCAAGTTTATCCAATGGGATTTCCAGGAACTTCAGCATAGAAATCTTCAATAGGACAAAAAGGAGTATCGCTAGAATAGCTTTATCCATATTCATGCTCGTCACAAGTGCAATTATGATCAAAATAGGATTCGAGGCTGCTGGAATTGCAATATTATTGCTCTCCCTCATCATTCTAGCACACTCCCTCTCATACAGGAAGCGGATACAAGAAGCACCCAGAATAACCAGCGAGGAAGGATTTAGCTCGGCATCAATGGCTATCCTAAAACTTCTAGTTCGCGACCAAACACCTAGAAAAGCCAAAACCACCAGAGACCACAACAACACCATTGATGAAATAGAATACGACATCGAATACTACACTATCCTACTCCTATCATACAACGAGGACTCCACGAAACTAATAAGATTATCCAGGTTCCTACTATAGCAGCAATCCACCAAACAACAAACATTTTGCAACGAACAACAAAACACTAATACATGCATACAGCTCATCGCTCCAGAACACTATACAAGACCAATAGCTTAAAAGCAAACCTAAATCCCAGCATCCCCACCCTCCAAATCCCCGACAACCCAAGCAAACAGCTCTGCCAGGAAAAGTCAAATACTAACAAATTAGCACCATGCAGCTAGCCGCCCCAGACCCCACAATAAACACGCATAAACATAAAACAAACAAACCTCCTCTCTAAACGAATATCATGACAACAACCCGAAGCACACCAGACTCACCACACCCTCAGACAATGGATCCAAGAACGAGGAAGAAGCCACACCCCCAACCCCTGCAGCGGTGTAGGAGGAAATGGTGGACTACCGCGAATGGCTCGAAAAAGCCTACGTGTTCCTGGAGGAAGCCAGAGACGATGCCGAGCGCGGACGCTACTGGCTGGCCTGCTTCCACGCACAACAATTCGCCGAGCTAGCACTCAAAGCAGTCCTAGTCAGGCTCGTAGGCACCTACCCGTTCACACGCAGCCTAGTAGAGCTCCTCGAAGCACTAGAGAGCCTAGGCTACAGGGCCAGCGAGGAACTATACACCATAGCCGAAGCCCTAGAAAAACACTACACGAGAGCAAGATACCCGGGCACGGGACTATCAACATACAACCATAAAACAGCAGAAAGGTGCCTCACACATGCAGAAAAAACCCGGAGATTTATTGAAGCAATACTTGAACGCACGCCGCAAAACCCTCAACGAGAGGCCAAAAACCATCAAAGAATACCTTGAAAAACTTGGGCAAGCCCTAGGCAGCAAGGCAACCATAATAGTGTTCGGGGGACGAGCAATCCACGGCCTCGAAACCAACGAAGCCAGAGACCTCGACATACTAATAGTCGTAGACGACACCGAAAACCCCCAGGACATAGAGGAGCTAGCCTACAAGCTCAAACCCAAACACCTACCCGCAGACATCATCCTAGCCAAGAAAAACCAGGCAAAAAACAACATAACAAGACAAATGCTCAGACACAGAATAGTCATCAGCGACCCACTAAACCTAAACAAAGAACTAAAAACCCACAAGCCACGGGAAAGGAGAAGCTAAAAACCCAGAACACCACGCCCACCACTAGAACCCAATAAACCAGCCCACACCCCAAGCAAAACCAACACGTTGCCCCCACGCGCGAGAAGAAGAGACCATACACGGGGAACCCAATACTCCAGGACATTCCCCAGCCCACTCACACCCCGTGGAATGACGTATGGGACACCCTCCTAGGAATACTCTACAGCCGCGAAGAAACTAGCAGAGTGTTCATCATAGATCCACGGGGACCAGCTGCGAGGGAAAAGCCGCCAAAACCTGGCTACGAGCATTAGGGTGCGGAGGGATGTTCGCGTGGTAGTATGCTGGGCTCGTCGGTAAGACTAATGCCAGGTGGACTGGAGGTATGAGAGGCGCGACATAGCGAGTAATCATGTTCGTGGACGTCGATATGTGGGCATGTGTAGCGGTGTTGGGAAATACAAACTTTACGAGAGACGCGTCAAGACGCAAAGTAGTATTATTTTAGGTTGCCTGGAGCACTTTCTATTCCGAGGAGTGTCGGCGTCTTGAGTGCTGGGCTGAAGAGGGCTCTTCAGCCAATTAGGCCAGGCGAGCTGGATAGGGTTCCGCCGGGCTACTGGGCTGCTATAGTTGATGGGCGGGTTGTTGCCTGGGCCAAGACCCTAAAGGAGCTACGCGAG
>QNYQ01000039.1 GCA_003978665.1 Hyperthermus sp. | reverse complement strand
CCTCACTAATATCATTATTTTAAGCTTTTCTCCCAATCTACTCCGTATAGTATTGTCATGGTACAGTCGTCGTAAACCATGTGCTACACACTATAGTAGAGGTAATGCAATATATGGATGCTGAATACCATAAACACTTTAGTTTAATAGTCCTGGAATCCCCTACTGTTTCTGTCTCACTCCCTATTAGGTCAGTTAAGAAAGTAGGGGTTTAGAGTAAAAGATCAGGAACTGTGGCGATAATTTTTTGTAGAGCTTCTAGGCATCCTCCCCAGATCCCTGGGGGCTCGGGGAAGGCTGCACTCCTATGCCCTCTCCTTCTCCTGGGAGACCCCTCTCTCCCAGGTTTTGGAGAGTGGACGTGGAGGTTGCCTTCCAGGGCCTCACCCTATCCTCTGGGGCTTAAGGTGTAGTGTGAGGGGTGGCGTCGGATTGTCTAGTGGCACATTGTTTCTGCTAGTGGCCCTGGTGTTTGCAGCGTCTGCGGCTGCCTTAGCCTTCTCGGGCGCGCTGGCGAGTATTAGTGAAGGTTTCCCGTCGTCTTCTCTAGGTGGTTCTGGGCCTGCGGCCTCTGCGGGTGCTGATATAGTTGATCAGCCTTGGTGTAGGGAGATATATACGGAGGGTATGAGTATTGATGAGTTGAGAGAGATATGTATGGAGTTGAAGGATATTTACGAGGAGCAGGCCATGGAGGAACAATACTACTATCCGGCTGCTGGCGAGGAAGAGGAAGAATTAACTGAAGAAGAGGAGTACGAAACATACCAGCCAGAGCTTGGGGAGGAGGGTACAAGTGTTGGCGTTGGACTTGGCGAGATAAGTGCCCCAACCGAGCCAGTCTCAGCGGCGACGGACGTGTTGAGAATAACCACTGTTGCCGGGGCCTCTGGAAGATTTGTTCACTCTAACTGGCTCACATTGTCTCCAGGGCCTGGTATAAGTGCAGTAAAGCTAGCCCTCAAACTGACTAATGCTGACCAGTTAAAACAGTATCTTAATAGCTTGGACATAATGGTGGGTAGAGGTAGAATGATAAAGGCTGTTATAAGCCTGGACAGCCCATACGCTACTATGACCCTTGACTCCGATGACCTGGCTACTGGTGGTTCGATGGACGCTATAGTCTACTATGATGTTAAGGAGGGGGCGCTCTTCACTACGGTACCGATAATTGTTGATGTACAAGTGTTGGAGGTAACCTAGCCTCTTACATACCCCTTTTTCCCTCCATTTAACCTCAACCCCTCTCCCCATATTTCCCATGACTTTCGCAGCCAAGCAATCGGGCTCGGTTAGCTCAGAACATTGTGAGCATTATCTTGTAGGTTAATGGTAGTGATGCTGCAACAATACTGTTCAACCACGGTATTCTCAGCGTTTTATGAAGGCCCATTGAAGTCAATAGGAGCCCCATGACTGCAAGTAGAGCTCCCTGTATGCCTGGACTAATTGAAGCCATAGTCTTCAATGTTAGTTTGTTGCTGGCTGCGAGCAGCCATGTCTTCACAGTATAGGGGAGTAGGCTTGAGGCTCTTATAGGAAATATAAGGTAGAGTGGTCTGTCTCTCGGCGAGAAGGCGGCGGCTGCAGCAATGAGTGCCGTGTCCAGTCCAGCAAACATTATTGGTGCCATGAAACTGTAGAGTGCAGCGTTGACTGGTGCTAGGATTATAGCCTTTATGTGTAGGCCGTGGACACTGCTACGAACTATTGTGGTTGTTGTTATCAGTGTGAATGAGAGCATCGACGCCATGATCCATGATGAGACATAAAAGATTGTAGTGAAGTAAATCCCGTAGATGTCGGCGCCTCTTCTTATTTGAGAGAACACTCTAGTAGGTCTCACGACGGCTTCTAGAGGTGCCTTAGCTCCTTCTATGATAGCGCTAGTCCAGCCTGACATCTCTCTTACACCTTAACATCCGTGGCCGAACACATTAGCCACGTTTATCAGCCCCCCCATCTCGACTACATCGCTCAGCCTGCTTGGAGGCTTTAGGCTGTGCATAACGTGGACCACTCCCGGAGGAGGGTATTGAAGGCAACGGATTTCCTCAATTTCCCTGAGGGAGTCGGCCTCGATTTCTCCAACACCTATACTCCCGGCCCTTTCTCCAAGCACTCTATTCGCCACTATTGCCTCGACTCTTATTCGGAGCCTCACAGCTTCCTCCATGACCTTTCGGGCTTCATGGACGGGAAGAGGCTCTGGGGTCGCAACTATAACCAGGCTAGTCCTAGCGGGATTCCTCAGTTCGTTTCCAAGCTTCCTGTATTTATTCTCAAGCGTCTCAAGCTTTCGTAGTACTGGGTCATTTACTACATCACCTCCCTTACCCAAAGCCCTTGCTATGGCATATTTTGTAGCTATTATTCTCTCTCGTAACTCCCTAAGCCTGCTAAGCCAGAAGCCGTAGAGGTCGGGTAAGCGTAGCACGCGTAGTGCAACACCGGTGGGGGGCGTATCAACTATTACAGCGTCTACACCTTCCCTACTGTAAAGTTCCTCCATTATCCTTAAGAAGACTTCTTCTTCGAAGCCTGGCGACTCTCGGATGGCGCTTGCTATATCAAAGCTGGCCAGGGCGTTTAGGCTGGGTATTAATCGCTTTAGGAGCAAGCTATAGTCCTCTGAAAGCTTCTTCGCTAAAGGCTCTATACTATACTGTATGGCGGTTATTCCGCTGAGCACCCTCTTTTCTATAAGGGGTCTGGGCAACCCCAGGTATTTCATCATGTGTGCTGCAGGGTCGAGGCTGGCAAGGAGCACGTTCATGCCCTTATCGGCTAGCTCGACAGCTATCCGTATGCTTACAGTAGTCTTACCTACACCGCCCTTACCCATCACTATGATTACATGCGGGTTAGACCACTCGCTACGCTTCATTGCATCTATAATGTTCACTTTCTAGTTCACCTACCACTCTCCTCCCATCCTGCTGAATAGGTCTGATATAGCGTCTCCTCCTCTCCACGTACGCTCGAAGAGAATTTTCATTTCGTCCTCAAGCAGGGGGGCCAGCTCGGCAGCTAACCCTATTGGTGCAAGGGGTAGCCCGGCCAGGCTTCCAACCACTATGCTTAGGAAGGCGTGTTGAAGCTCTAGCAGCTCCAGCTCAAGTGTCTCAACGCTTTGCTCTACAAGTGCTTGTTGCATACCCTTTGCAAACGCTAGCATCGTTTTAACAATATCTTTAAGTTTATTGATCATGGATTCTAGACCTCCACTGGAGCTTCGTCTACAGCTCGTTTAAGATGCTAAGTGCTTGGGAGCTGGGTGAGTCATTGCCTCAGCGTTCTTCTGACCATACTCTCTGGTTGCAATATTTGTGTTTTCTCTTATTGCTCTACACTGTTTGGTCTAAAAGAGACTTTATATATGAGTACTAGGCTTGTTCCACCCAGAAGTAAGGTTCATGCAGGAGGCCTACTACTCCCCCCAGGGGGGATGGAGCATGGCTGCTGCCAGAGCACTGGGCGCGGCGTTGACTATCCTGGGGCTCTTGTTGTTTGCGTACGCCATCGTGGTCGGTGCTAGTAGGGGGCAGATCGGCAGCCAGCAGCATTGGACTAGTGATGCTGTCGCTGTAATTCTCGGCTGGTTCCTCTTAATAGTAGGCCCCGCCCTCTATTTCGGCAAGACTCCGGCAAGGCTTGCAGCTCAGGTTCAAGCCTCGATGGGGAAGGAGGTGAGGTAGTGTAATGTCTGCTCCTCTGGGCATTATTGTGGTGTCCGTGCTTGTGGTGTATGGTTTAGCCTACATGCTCTATGGGAGGAGGATTCTTGAGAGGCAGATAGTCAAGGCCAGCGCTGATCGTAAGACCCCTGCTATCGTCAAGTTTGATGGGGTTGACTACGTTCCAGCAAACAAGTATGTCCTTTATGGGCATCATTTTGCGAGTATTGCGGGTGCAGGCCCTATAGTAGGTCCTGCAATAGCTATGGCTTATGGTTGGGGACTTCCACTTATCTGGGTTCTCTTCGGCAACGTGTTCATAGGTGCTGTACACGACTATTTAGCTCTCATGGCTAGCGTGAGGCATGGTGGATTATCGATAATGAGTGTTTCCGAGAATGTAATGGGAAGGAAGGCTAAGTACATCTTCTTAATATATGTCTATGCCGCGCTATTGCTTGTGCTTGCAGCATTCTTCAGTGTAAACGCGAAACTGTTTACGGTGAACCCGTCGGCAGCCACCAAGGCCATGATCTATATGCCTGCAGCCGTACTCGTAGGATACCTTCTCTACCGGACCAGGATGACTCCTTCAACCACGAGCATACTGGCCGTGCTGATACTGTTGGCTGCAATAGCTTATTCGATCAAGGTACCGTTTAGAATACCTGGCATAGGCGGGATAGATACCTACCATACATGGCTACTCTTACTAGCAGCCTATAGCTGGATTGCAAGCGTGCTCCCCGTCTGGTACCTCCTGCAGCCAAGAGATTATCTAAACGCGTTCCTACTCTGGAGCTTTGTTGGACTAGCTATAGTTGGTAGCTTGGCAGCAGCGGTTCACGGGCTTACCGGCCCCTTCTATACCGAGTTTTCCCCGCCAATATTCAGTGGTGTGCCGACACCGTTTTGGCCAGCGATAGCACTGATAATAGCTTGTGGTAGTCTAAGCGGCTTCCATAGCGTGGTTGCGAGCGGTACCACGAGCAAGCAACTTGCAAACGAGCTTGACGCGCTGCTAGTAGGCTATGGTGGAATGCTCACCGAAGGCGCGGTGAGCAGCCTAGCGGTAATAGCCCCAATAGCCCTAGCATGGAACCAGCCAGACTTCCCCCAACTGCTTGAGAGCATGGGTAAAGCAAAGCTGGTAAGTGCCTATACACAGCATGGCATTCTGGGATTGGATAAGGTCTCGAGGTTCGTAATGGGCTATGGCTACATGGTCGGGAAAGCTGCTGGAAGCATTACTGGTGTGGGAGTTGTGGCAGCGAAGTTCGCGGCAATAGCACTGGCAACCTTCATACTTACAACACTCGATAGTGCAACGAGGCTTGCAAGGTTCGCGTGGCAGGAGATGTTCGATTGGCTTGAGGAGAGAAGTCCTAGAGCCTACAAGGCAATAGCTAACATGTATGTGGGAGGAGCAATAGCAGTACTAGCAGGGCTAGCAATGGCGTATCCCAACGTGGTCATAAAGGGTAAGGAGCTGCCAGCGTACAATGTTATATGGCCGGCCTTTGCTGGCACAAATCAGCTGCTAGCAGCTCTGGCGTTGCTTACAAGCGCACTCTGGGTATACGCGGTGCTAAAGGTGAGAGAGACTAGGTATACCTTGCTGATCCAGACCCCAGCATGGTTCCTATGGATAACAGTGACGACAGGCCTGGCATGGTGGACTATAAAGGTTCTTCCCAAACTGCCAGCAATACAGAAGGTTGGCGCGGGCACATTAGTCATAATAAGCCTTGCGATAGACCTCCTACTAATAGCGTTATACGTGACCGGACTATATAGGGCCAGGAAGGAGCGCGTAGTGGAGGCGCTTAGAGCAACCTAGCCCTCCCAGTCTTTTTTAACCCACCATCCTCCATATTGCCTCCCGCGCTTGAACTGCTTCGTCTTACCGATGCAACTCTACCAGATAGGACGGTGTAATGGGGGCCCAGTCTAAGAGTCCTTTGCAGCCGCACATGTGGTGTAGTGTTTATGGTGCTAGAGCTCTTCCAGAAGCCCCTTCTCGTGTTATTGTTCACGCTAGGCGCTATGAGCGTGCTCTGGTTTTTCCAGATAAGGAGGCTTATGATCCTCCGGATGAAGAGGGTTGTAGAGGTTCTGGAGGAGGAGCTTGCCCCTAGAGACAAGAACTATCTCCTCTTAGGCTATCTTGTCGGATTCAAGGCTGTCTACAAAGCCCCTAGGAGACTAGGTGACGCGTCCACCGTATGGGCGCTTTATGTCCAGCCTCCACGCCACATTCTATTCTACCTCCCCTTAATACACTTGATGAGGTCTCGGGAGAGGCTAGAAATCACTCTCAAGTTGAGGAGGCTGGCGGTGAGGGGAGAGGCTCACCTCTATGATCCCCGGGAGAGACCGGTGAGGCGTGAGGTTTCCAAGGATCTCTCGGCTTCCCGTCCTCTTTCTAAGAGGGTTATGGTTGTGTTGGATGGGAAGAGCTTCGAGCTTGTATCAAGTAGTGATGAAGCTGAGAGGTATGTGCTGGCTATTGCTAAGTTCTTTCTGGAAAGAGCTGGGCTACCGCTCTTCCGTGTAAGCTTTAGCAGCAGATTATCGGCTCTCCATATCGTGTTTGAGCCCAAGCTCTCTGGCTTACGTGAGGCGCTCGGGGTGGTTCGGGAGATTACACGCTGGAGGAGTTTTAGCTGAGGATAACACTTCAAGACAAGTCTTGTTCGTTGTCCATTATACTCATCGGGTGGCGGAGCATATTAGCCATCAGCTTGACTCGTTAGCTCCGGCTTCAAGCCTGTAGTAGTGGGCTATCCTATACGGCATCCAGCGGAGTAGGTGGTCTGCTAGGATAATGGCCACAGCAGCCTCGGCTGCCGGTGTAGCCCTTATCACTATGGTAGGGTCGTGTCTGCCCCAAGACCTTAGCTCTACAGGCTCAATACCCCTCCAGTCTATGGTCTGCTGGGGTATTGGTATGGATGAGGTCGGTTTCAATGTTGCTGTGACTCTTATAGTGGATCCCGTAGACAAGCCTCCGAGAACGCCTCCCCCATGTCCCGGCTCTACCCGTAGTCTCCCCTCTTTCACTACTATGGAGTCTCTGGCTTCCTTCCCGGTCATTTCTGCCAGCTTTATGCCGGAACCAAACTCTACGGCTTTTACGCCTGGAATAGAGAAGAGAGCTTTTGCTATGTCTCCGTCAAGGCTGTCGCCTAGGGGCTCGCCGAGGCCTGGGGGCACATTGAATGCTAGAACCTCTACCTGGCCTCCTATACTACCGCCCTCACGTAGCTTTGCCGCAACCTCTTGGGTCATTCTCTCGGTGGCGTTCTTGTCTGGACAGTAGAAGGGGCTAGAGTCTCTCTCATCCACGAGCCTTTTTAGCTCCCTGCTAGACATGGGTAGAGGCTCCTCTAAGTGGCAGTTAACGCTGCCCAGCTTCTTAACATAGGCGAATACGCTTATACCGTATTCTTCAAGTATTTTCTTGGCTATAGCCCCTGCAGCAACTAGTCCTGCTGTAAGTCTTCCCGAGAAGGGTCCTCCTCCCCTATAGTCTTCAAACCCCATTGACCTTAGTCGTGAGGGGAGGTCAGCGTGGCCTGGCCTGGGCATGAATCTTACAACTTCCTCGTAGAAGCTGCTGTCTACGTCAATGTTACGTATTATCATGGTTATAGGGGCGCCGGTCGTATAGCCCATGTAGACGCCACTTAACACTTCTACCTTATCAGTCTCCCTCCTAGCCGTAGTGAAGCGCTTGCCCGGTCTCCGTCTCGCCAGCTCGCTATTAATGTAGTCCTCGCTTACCTTAAGCCCGGGCGGAACCCCTTCTACCATGACACCTACGCAGCATCCATGGCTTTCGCCGAACAAGCTAACTCGGAAGAGAACTCCAAGTGGCGAGTCCTTCACCCCCCTCTTGCGCTATCCTGAAGCCGGATACGTTCGGCAAGCTTTGCAAGGAAGCCCGCTAGTGAGGGATAATCCTCCTCGCCCATGTTCTCTCTAACCATCAGCGAATAGTATCCTGATACGGCAGCTGCTATAAGCCCCGGCACCCCCCTCTCCTGGAGCGCGCGGAGGGCGTAGTGTGAGTCCTTTAAAGCGAGGCTAGAGGTGAAGCGGGCCTCACCTCCAGGCCATAGTCTCCTCCCGTACCTTTCCACAATGGTCTTGATCCATGTGTTTCCCAGTATGGCTTCTAGGAACCTCTCGTGTTCTATGCCATATGCCTCGGCTAAGGCGAGGCCCTCGCCGAGCGAGGCAACTATTCCAAGGAATGTAATGTTGAATGCAAGCTTCGCAGCGGCAGCTAACGGGGGTTTTCCGAGATATATGACCTTCCCTAGTAATCTGAGCCTCTGGCCAGCGCAATGGCTCTCGTCTTCAGCAGCACATAGCACGAGAAGCTCGCCTCTAACTGCTCTATCTGGCCCACCTATAACCGGCGCCTCTACATAGGTCACGCCAATACTGCTTAGCAGTTTGGAGATGGTAGCAGAATGGGCTATGCTCACAGTGACATGATTATATATTGTGGCCCTCCCCCCACTTTTCCTCAGCCCTTCAATAACACCTTGCGGGCCCAGTAGCACACTATAGTTCGAGTCGTCGTCAGCGACTACTACGTGGACATCACTACACTCGGATACAGCCTCGGCAGGTGACGGGGCAACAATGCCTCCATATTTTCTAGAGAATTCTATAGCCTTAGAGACGGTACGGTTCCATATGATGAGTCTTAGCCCGGACTCTAGAAGTCTCCTGGCAATAGCACTCCCCAGCCTGCCTAGTCCTAGGAGCGCAGCACACTCCTCCATAGAGTATCAGCCACTGCTATGCCTCATGGTACACCATAGCTTAAGTGTTACCAAGCCCGCCCCACTCACTGGGGTATGGTAAGCACGATTGTATGTCTTGGGTCAAGCCAGCTTGCATTGACCGGGTCCCATATGAATCTGCGGAACTCGCTTCCACGGTAGGGGAGCCATGCTAGGTGGGCCTTAACGTAGACTACACCGTCACTCCTCTCTAGAGTGCAGTTGCTCGTCATGTACTTTGAGACGAGGCTGGGTACTTGAAGGGGTGACGGTAAACCCTTTGGATTATACATTAACATATGTAAATAATAGCCCGACGCCCACAACACCTCCAGCCTAATAGTGCCATTACTAAACAGTGTAACTCTAACCACGTGGTCAGCATAGTCGAAGCCGTGTCGATGACCCATACTATTAATAGCCCACATGTCCTCAAAGCATGCTAACGCATCTAGGGTTACTTGAGAGGTCTGGTTTACTAGTTTGGCTAGAATGAATCTGTGCTTGTTACCGTTAACATCCACTATGGTTACATAGTAGTCTTCTGAGCCTCTCGTGGGGTTAATGAATATGATGAGGGGTCCTAGTCTGCTTATCTCCTCAGTGGTCATTTCATTCAGCTCCAATACGTTAGTGTCCTTAATTACTGTGCCTCTTCCACTCTTCTCAGTGATATTGTTGTTGTTTATTGTGTAGAAGTGATAGCTTCCAGTCACCAAGTCCATGTAGATCCAGTGTATTTGGGTAGGGTCGAGAGTTAGCGAGATCGAAGGGCAATCCCTTGCTGTCCAAAGGAAGTAGCGCCCAACTATTATTCCGACCTTTGTGCTGGCGGGCATTCTAGAAGCAAATACGAGAGGGCTGTATAGCTTCATTCCTCTTCCTGTAGCGAATACTAGCCTCACTAACCCTACTCCTCTTATCCTATCCCTTAGCCTAGTCTTACCTAAATCCATTGATACTATCGTGACACGGTTCGGAGAAACCGTTACCGGTGGCTCTATCTTGGCGGAGGCAATGAGCCTGCCTATTTCATCGTACACGTATACGCGGTCTATGCGGTATGTTCCTCTTTCAGCGCGCACATAGGCTAGCATATAGTCTGGCCCTAGATAGACGGCATCTACTTTAACTACTCCATTACCGACCTCTTTTACGATCCTTTCAGCTGATATGGAAGTCTCGCTCACAGTGTTGCTTGCCCAGAAATAGAAGATTGTCAATGCAGCCAGCATGGTTAGTAAGAGGATCGCGGTGCCAGCAACCATACTTAAACCTTTAATGTACATGACTTTATTTCCTCGCCCATATTCCGATCAATGTCTCGGAGAAGCGTTTATCGCGTTACACTTAGGCAGCAATTGATTAGGTCGGGAAACTTGATATAAGGGAGAATTGAGGCCACTTAAGATCTGAGGCACTGATTAGTGCTTACCTCCCCTCTGCATCTGGCTATTTCAACTCCGTTGGGGGCGTGTAACCTTCCTTTAAGGGGCTTGTATGGCCTGTTGTCGCATTGTGGTTTTTAAGAGGGTTTCTTATTGAAGGAGGGTACATGAAACTCTTATGAGGCCGGGTCATCTCACGTTCACGCTTGGGGCTGCTCTCTGTGGGTGGGGTGGAGCAGGCCTGGTTGTTGTAGGGGTTGATCTTGAGCCCGGGCAGGGTGAAGGAAGGCGTTATAGTGTGGTGGTTGTTGAGGACGGGAAGCCTGTAGCTAAATATTCTGGTGTGTCACTCTACGGTCTCATAAGGATCCTGTGGGAGCTTAAGCCGCGCATGCTCGCCCTGGATAATATATTAGAGCTTGCACCGGATAAGCGCGAGCTGGCTAGGCTCCTATCCCTGCTTCCCAGCGGCACGATTGTTGTGCAGCCCACAAGGCTCCCGGATGGTAGGTTAGTTCCCTTGAAGAGGCTGGCAAAGCTCGCTGGCATAGGTGTAGTGCAAGGTAAGCTTTCGCCTTTGAAGACGGCCTTGCTTGTTGCATTGTTGGCTGAAATGGGTTATGGGAGTGCTTTGCGCTTCGTTGAGGAGAAGACGAAGATCGTTGTGGCACGTTCACGTAGGCTAAAGCATGGTGGTATGAGCACTAGGCGCTATCAGAGGAGGGTTCATGCGGCCATATTAAGGGCTGTACGTGACATTAAGAAAGCCCTTGACAGGAGAGGCTTAGACTATGACTTGTTGTTTAGGAAGAGTGGTGGCGGTCTTGAGAGTGCGCTTTTCACGGTCTATGCTCCACGGTCAGCCCTGGCCGGGGTAGTTAAACCCTTCGAGGACATGGATGTACGTATAGAGATAGTGCCCGTTTACCGTTCCGAGGCCTCCTTCGAGGTTGAAGCCGACTCCGCGGGTAATGGCCGGTTTCTCATAGTTGGAATTGATCCTGGAATATCGATAGGTGTTGCAGCAATAGACCTTAAGGGTAGGCCCGTGGTAGCGTTCAGTAGAAGGGGGATTGATAGAAGTGATGTAATAGAGTTGATAAGGCAGCATGGCGTCCCCATCCTCTTAGCTACAGACGTCACACCCGCCCCCGATTTCGTGAAGAAGCTGGCATCCATGCTGAATATCCCACTTTACGAGCCTCCGGCACCGCTTAGCGTTGAGGAGAAACGCTCGATCTTCGAGGCATATATGACTCGTTACCCCTCCCTCCAACGTATAGCAGATTCCCATGTTAGGGATGCCTTGGCAGCAGCCATTAAAGCGTATAGGATTCATGAGGGTAAACTACGCCAGGTAGAGTCATACTTGTCTAAGATAGAACTAGATGTTGATGTGGAGAGAATAAAGGCTGAAGTGATCCGGGGGATTTCCATAGCTGAGGCTGTTGAAAAGGCTATTGAAGAGATCCTCCATAATGGTGGTGTAGGCGAATATGCTGGGGGAAGGAGCACGGTTCGACGGGGAGCCGGGCCTGGAAAAGCTAGCGCGGTGAAAAATAAGCTTGTCGAGGAAGTAGAGCTTCTTCGTGCGGAAAACATGGTGCTGCGGAAGAGGATACGTGAGCTAGAAGAGAGGATTGAATCTGCAGAGGTGGAGATGCGTAGCGTTATGGCAGAGTTCAAGGACAGCATTGAAAGAGAGAGGGAGGTTTCCGCCCTACGTGAGAGAGTAAGAGTGTTGAGCTCTGAGCTTGAGAAGCTACGTGAGGAGGTAAGGCTGAAGGAAACAGTCATAGAGGAGTTTAAGAGTGTACTCTACGATGCAGCCAGAGGAAAGGTTATCCCGGCCCACGTGTTTGATGCTCTATCATCCTCAGTTATAAGTGATATAAAGGCGTTGGCCAGCGCGTATGGCAGATTCCTGGTTGTTTTCAAGAGCCTAGACCCTGTGAGTTTCGAGAAATATGGGAGCCTGCTCTCGCACTACACGCTCGCGATAGCAGTACCTCGTGGGCATGCTTCCAAATATAAGAGTTTGGCAGAGAAATATTCTATTCCAATACTCCCCCTGGAAAACTACCTGGTCAAGTACGTAGGCGATATAGCTCTTTTGGATAGCAGAGTGGTACTTGACGCCTACCTGGAAAAATACAAGCTCACTGCCAGCAAGAGTGGGGAGAGGAGGGGACTCAGTGTTGATGCCTTAAAGAAGATTATAGCCGAGTACAGGCTTCATAGGGCTAGGGCTCTGGCAAGAGGCAAGGGGGAGGCCCACTTCTAGTAGACTTTTATCGTTCCCTCAACCACCCCTCTTGTAATGTCCTCGTAGCTATCCAGCTCCTCCTCTACTATAGACTCCACCTCTCTAACCGTGTCGGAGGATAGAGTGGCCGAGGGTTTATCGGGTATGATTTTTACGTTTGCGATAAGGGGCTCGTTTATCGGCTTACCTATCTGGCTGAGCAGTTCCACGTATACTTCACGTACACCTTTTACTTCTTTATGGATCTTGTCGGCAATTCTTGCCGCCATTATATTGTATATTTTCCCCACATGGCTTACAGGGTTTTTGCCTGCAGCAGCCTCAAGACTCATGGGCCTGAGAGGGGTTATTAGCCCGTAGCTCCTGTTACCTCTGCCCGTCATCCCGTCGTCGCCGTGTTCTGCGCTTGTACCGGTTACAGTGAGGTATACTATGCCTTTCTCTATGACGTCTGCTGTGTTGACATAGACCTTTACCTCATAGTCTGGTGCTATTCTACTTGCCAGATCAAGGACCCTGTCCCTTATAGTTTCCTTCACGTTAATGTAGTGATCCAAGTCATCGACGTGCCTCGACACTATTGCAGCAGCTATGGTTAAGTCTATCCTCCTACCGCGTCTAAGCCCCATAACCTTAACGTCCTCCCCTACGCCGGGCTCCTTGCTTTTGAACTCGGCACTGTTAAGGAGTCTTTCAGCCTCATAGACGAGCTTTTCTAGGGTAGAGAATGGTGCAAAGCCTACTCCAACGCTCGTATCATTTGCTAGTGGAATCTTTTCTCTACCCAGCTCGTATACTCCCACGAGATCAGCGCTTCCATGGCCTATCCTGTAGTCGATTATCACATGTCTTTCCGGGTCAAGATGCCTCATGTTTGTCCTAATCCACTCTCTTACCGCGTCAAGGATGATTGGGCCCACCGGAACCTTGTTCACGCCGCTGCTCGTCCTAACTTCAGTGGTAGCCCTTCCCGATACCAGTATGTAGATGGGTTGGAGAACTTCTCCTCCCCCAAACCTGGGGGCTGCCTGGCCTCCAACAAGCAGGACCTTATCCAGATTATGGTGTAGTATGGCCCCGTAGTGTTCGAGATAGTAGCGTGAGAGCCTGCGGCTAACCTCCTCGGCTACGGCGTCGCAGATCGTATCTGGATGCCCAAGCCCCTTCCGCTCCGCAAGCTCCACGTACTGGCTCTCTAAAGGCTGCCAGCTCACAGCCTCCACTACCACGTTACGCTTCTTCAAGGCTTACACCGCGGCCCAGGCTGAGGGGTATGCTGCTCCTTTTATTGTGGATAACGTGTTAGAGTGTCATCTTGTTTAGGCTAGGTTGGGAGCCATTAAGGGCTCTCCCTTGACGTATTTTCTTGGATCGCTTATCTTCCCCTCCACAGCTGTTGCGGCGGCCGTTGCCGGGCTCGCTAAGTATATCTTGGACGTCTTGTGCCCCATTCTTCCCGTAAAGTTCCTGTTGGTTGTTGAGATGGCGACTTCGTTCTCGCCTAGTATTCCCAAGTGGGCGCCTATGCAGGGGCCGCAGGTGCCGTATGCTACGTAGCAGCCAGATTCTAGGAGTATGTTCACGATACCGTTTCTGAGCATTTTCTCGTACACCTTCCTGCTGGCTGGTATCGCTATGCACCGTACCCCCTCCTTAACCTTCCTTCCCTTGAGTATGCGTGCAGCTGCAATGAAGTCCTCGTAGCGTCCGTTCGTGCAGCTACCTATGAAGACCTGGTCTACCTCGGTTCCTTCAACTTCACTTACGACTTTAACGTTATCTACATTAGGAGGAGCAGCCACCATGGGCTCTAGCCTCTCAAGCTCATATGTCAATTCATCGCTATACTCCGCCTGCGGGTCTGGCGCAAGTTCTTCTACCCTAATTTCGTGTTCTCTCATGAACCATGACTTAGTAATGGCGTCTGAAGGGAATAGGCCTACTTTGGCCCCCATCTCTACTGCCATGTTGCTTATTGTCATTCTCGAGTCCATGCTTATATAGCTTAGCCCGTCGCCTTGAAATTCGACAGCCTTATATATCATCCCGTCGGAGCCCACCGAGCCTATAATGTTTAACACTATATCCTTCCCCATGATGTATGCGGGGGGTCTTCCCGCGAGGTTTATTGCCACGGGTTCCGGCACCCTAAACCAGAGCTTCCCCGTGGCCATGGCTACGGCTGCGTCAGTGCTTCCGATACCCGTAGCGAAGGCTGCAAAAGCTCCGCCTGTCACGGTGTGGCTGTCAGCGCCCACGACGAAGTAGCCGGGCCTAATTAAGGCCTCATCTGCAACAACCTGGTGGCTTATACCGACGCCTACGTCGTATAGTCTTACACCGTTCTTTCTTGCAAACTCCCTCATAGCTTGGTGGACTATGGCAGCTGCCACGGTGGGGGCTGGTGCAGCATGGTCTATGAATAAAGCTATTTTACTAGGGTCGGCGATCCTGCGGAGCTGCTCTACCTTACTCATCACTTCATAGGCTAGCGTGAATGTTCCATCATGAGCGTATACAAGGTCTAGCTCCACTACCACTATCTCTCCAGGCGAAGGCACTCTGCCCAGCTTCCTCTGGAATAGCTTCTCGGAGAGGCTTAACCTCTTCAACTCCGCTACATCCCCCAGCCCCGAGATTCAGGATGAGAGGCTACTGGACTCACGGTAGGATAAAACTTCATAAGACACCTAGCGCCATGCAATCCAGGCTAGTGAATTGGTGCCTGCGCCAGGCGGGTCAAACGTGGCTACAAGGGTTTTTGCCTCAGCCGCTCTCAAGTACTTCGCGTAGAGCGTTAACCAGCATCGAGTTATCTCGGGGCTTGCCGACAGTAGCCCTTACTATCTTGTAGTCTCCTATCCTAAACGACTTCACGGCTATACGCCTCTCTCTAAGCTTCTCCTCAAGATTATCTATGCCTGGCTTGAACGATACGAAATTGGTGCTCGACCTATACGTCTTCAAGCCCAGCATCTTCAACCTCTCCCGTAACCACTCGCGCTCAGATACAATAACTTCAACCACCCTCCTCACGTACCCTCTATCCTCGATAGCAGCTCTCGCAGCGTATAGACTGGGCTTGGGTAAGAAGGGCGGCATCAACGATTCAAGTTTAGCAACAAGCTCCGGGTGAGCTATCCCGTAGCCCACTCGGAGACCAGCAAGGGAGAATGCCTTGCTAAGTGTCCTTATAATAAGCAGGTTGGGATAAGCTTCTGTAAGCCCTACATAAGTAACATTGCTGAATTCATAGTAGGCCTCATCTAATACTACAAGTACTCTCCTCCTCATAGCATTCTCTAAGAGTTCTACCAGCTCGCCTTCACCGGGCACTATAATGCTCCCTGTAGGATTGTTTGGGTTATCTATCCCCACCAGACTAGGCCTTTCCCTCTTGACAATCTCCAGTAAAAGTTGCCAGTCAAGCACCCACTCCTCTCCTCTCTCGCTCAAAGTCACACCAGCCACTCTCGCACCGTTAACGCGGGCATAGAAGGGGTACATGGAGAAGCATGACTCTGGGAGCACAACAGCGTCTCCAGGCCTAACTACGAGCTGAAAGGCCTTCTCTATCACCATGTCTCCTCCAAGCCCTATCACTACATGCCGAGGCTCTACGCCAGCATACTCAGCCAAGGCCTCTCGTACGGGCTCAACATCTTCACGTCTCGGATACCGGTTGCTAGACCTTAAAGCTCGAACAATAGCCTCGATAACACTCTCGGGGGGAGGCCATGGAGACTCATTCAAATCAAGAACCACTTCAATGCCCTCGCCGCTGGGAGGACTATAGGCCTCCAGCCCCCTAAGCCAATCCTTTATCGGCAAAGACAATAGTCCACACCTTTTCAAGGTGGAGGTAGCTGCGCGAAAGCGAATGTAATAAGAGTAGCTTCACTACTCTGATAGGAGAGTGTAAAAAGGTGAAGCAGGCTGAGGAGCTGCTAAGGGCCGTGGCATAGCCCCCGCCCCGCCGCAACACTCACCCGTTGCTGGAGGGGGTTGCTGGTATGGGCGGCGGATTCCCCACGGCCCTACAAGCCCGCGATGAGAAGCGCTGCTCGCTGCGTGTTGGAGCGGGGTGTGAGAGGGGTAAGCTAGTATGTTAGCCCGAGCATGTTTTCGGCGCTACAGACGATTCTGCACACAATGCTCCAGGCCTTTAAGCTCAATCCCCCTGCTAGGCTGTATGTGCTTGAGGAGTTTTGGATAACATAGTTCTCGAAGTCTCCGTGAGGAAACATGCCTATTCCAATTGGTCTTGACTTGGTTAAAGCCTCTCTAATCACGCTAGTGGTGTTTGCTGGTTTGCCTCTCTCACTAAGCAGAATAAGCTTGCCATGCTGTCTTGTAAAGTCGTTGAGGCTCCTGTAAGCTAGCTTTATTAGCGGGTTGGGCGAGTCTGGGGGGACTTTGTCGTGGCGTAGCAGCTGCGCCATTAGCCCCTTAAATCTCTCATAGCTGCGTGGTATCCTGGTCTCACTACTCACCTCGTATACTTTATCCTCTATGGTGTGAAGGTATATGCTGAGCAGGCCCTTAGCGTTGAGCATCGAGTCTAAGAGTATGAGGAGCGAGGTATGGACGATATCTGGTCTCCCTCTCTTCCAGCTCTTCTCCAGGCCCCTCATAGCCCTATAGTGTATGCTCTTGTCCAGCAGCACTTCGCTTGGCCTAATGCCATGACACCGGGCAGTTCTGAGTATTACGGAGTGCTTCTGTAGATTGGGGGGTACGAGCTCTAGGGAGGCCTCAAGCAATACTATAGTCAGTTTCTTCCTTCCATGAGAGGACAACGTCTTGTCTGCCCCCGGGGTTTACGGGTTTCTGCTAGAGGAGCGTGTAAGCGCTTAGGTGTTAGAGTATTCGTGAAGGTGGGGAGGGATCTAATAATTTTTCTAGATCCTTCAGCAATAACTTATGCTCCCTAGCTGGGGTAGGATTGTGCAGCTGAGACGTAGGATACAGGTTACGGGACACGGCTCCTACATTGTTACGTTGCCTAAGGAGTGGATTAAACTGAGGGGGCTGGAGAAGGGGAGCGAAATTATAATTGTCCAGGACAGTGATGGCTCGCTTCGCATAATTCCCTCGCCCTACTTTGACGGCTCTGCTAAGAAGGTTAAGGCTACTATTTCGAGCTCCTGGGATAGCCTGGAGACTATTCTCCGTAGGATAATATCCTACTATATCGCTGGAGCCGACGTGTTGGTAGTAAATGTTGAGAGGGGCAGGCTAGATAGTAAAAGGCTTGCGGAAATAGTTTCGCGTAGGTTGATGGGAGTCGAGGTTGTCGAGGAATCATCTACTACAGTAGTGTTTCATGTAATAGCTAGTCCCTTCTCTATGCAGGTAATCGATACTTTAAAAAAGCTTGCCAGAACGGTTGGCTTCATGATCGACGATCTACGTGCAAGCATTGCACGGAGAGATAAGGAAATGCTCCGGGAGATTGTGGAGAGGGACGACATAGTGGATAAGCTCTTTATCTACATGTGGCGGCAGATCACGTTAATGCTTCAGGGAAGGTACGCGCCACAACACATAGGCCTGGAAAGCTACGCGGATAGTAGCCTAATTATGATGGCTGCAAAGAACATCGAGCGCATAGGCGACCACGCGTCAAGGATAGCGAAGGCCCATCTCAAGGGTGGCGGCTTGCGTGAGAGAAGCCCCCTCTTAGAGGTAATGAACGATATGAAGGCTTTATATGAGCAGACAGTGGACGCGTTCCTTAGCCCCTCTCCCGAGGAGGCAGAGAGGCTTATAGCAGAGTGTAGTGGTGTCCGGCAGAGGCTAGCCGAGGTAGCATATGGCGAAGCAGCTGGACCCGATAGAATCATAGTTGAGAGTTTATCGAGAATGATCGACTATTGCGTAGACATACTGGAGCTTACCCTAAATAGGTCAAGCCTCCGCAAGCTGTTTTAGGCTCCAAGCCTATTAGGTAAAGGCTTAAGAATCGTGAGGAGAGGGCGAAGTCTCCCCGGCGCTTCTGGTATTGAAATGTTTTTAGGCAGGAGGAGGTGCTGGTTGTGGCGCAGCGACAGCGTGCTAAATCCATCACGCCTCTAAAAATGTTGAAGGAGGCTGTTGGCAGGGTTATCCTAGTCAAGCTGAAGGATGGAAGCGAGTACATAGGCAAGCTGGAGGTTACTGACTCAACTATGAACCTCGTTCTCGACGGCTGTGTAGAGGTTAAGCCAGGGACTCTGGAGCCTAGAGTGAAGTATGGTAGGGCACTCATAAGGGGGAGCCATGTGGTGTACGTTAGCATAGACTACGAGATAGTTGCACGAGGATCGCTACCCCTTTAGCCTCAAGCATCATGGACTATAATGGTAGTGGTACTCCCTATAGGGGCGGGTGCTACCAAGGATTCTAGGCTGGGATTGGAAGGTGAACTATAGTGGCCTGGATCATAAAGGGTAGGGCATGGGTCCTGGGCGACGATGTAAGCACAGACCACATTATAAGCGGGAAGTACAAGTTTGCCAAAATCAATAGGCTAGAGGACATGTTGCCCCACGTGTTTGAGGAAGTAATACCCAACTTCTATAAGAGGGTTAGGCCGGGCGACGTTATAGTTGCCGGGAAGGGTTTTGGCTATGGAAGTAGCCGTGAACACGCGCCCAGACTCCTAAAACTCTCTGGTATTGGTGCGGTGTTGGCTGAGAGCTTTCACCGGATATTCTACCGTAATGCTATCAATATTGGCCTCCCCGTCATAGTGGTTAGGGAGATACCCAGAGTTACTAAGGAGGGTGACGTGATCGAGGTGGATATGGAGGAGGGGGTTGTAAAGAATCTTACGCGCGGTGTCGAGGAGAGGTTCAAGCCCCTACCGCAACAACTCCTAGCGGTACTACGTGAGGGCGGTATTGTAGAATATGTGGCCAAGATGGGTAGGCTGCCTTGGTGAAGTGCTTTGGGCAAGGATAGGTACCATATCGTGGTAATCCCTGGCGATGGTATTGGCCCAGAGGTCGTGGAGGCAGCTCTCCACGCTTTGTCTCCTCTCGCTGAAAGATTTGACTACGAGTACGTTAGGGCTGGCTTAGCCTACTATAATGAGACTGGAAAACCTTATCCAGAGGACTTCCTAGACAGGCTTCGCAGCGCTGACGCAGTGCTGAAAGGCCCCCTAGCCACCCCCGTCGGCCCCCACGGCTATAGGAGCATTAACGTGTACATGAGACAAGAGCTTGACCTTTACGCTAACCTTAGGCCCTGTAGGGGCTATCCCAGGGTCTCCCCTAAAGTATTTGATATGGTGATAGTCCGAGAGAATACAGAAGACCTCTACGTGGGCATTGAGGGGGTATTTAGGGATCATGCATACGCTATGAAAATAGTGACTAGGCAGGGGTCTGAGAGAATCATTAGGTTCGCGTTCGAGTATGCTGTCAAGACTATGAGGAGGAAAGTCACGGTAGTCCATAAAGCTAACATATTGAAGCTTAGCGATGGCATGTTCCTAGGAATTTTCCGGGAGCTCTCGAAGAATTATAGTGGCATTGAAGCTGACGAGCTGATAGTGGATGCAGCTGCCTACAATATTGTTCGCTCTCCCGAGAAGCTAGACGTTATAGTCACACTAAACATGTATGGCGACATATTAAGCGACCTGGTAGCAGGACTAGCTGGAAGCCTTGGGCTTTGTGGAAGCGGACAGTACGGCGCCAACATAGCTGTCTTCGAGCCCGTTCACGGAACGGGATTTGACATAGCAGGTAAAGGCATAGCAAACCCTATCGCAGCAATACATGCTGCAAGACTTATGCTAGAATACCTCGCCACAACCTTCAATGACAAGGAGCTGAACACGGCAGCTAAAGCCCTCGACAAAGCGATCTATAAGACGCTGACAGAAGACCACATACTAACACGTGACCTTGGAGGCCACTACACAACAATGGACGTTGCCAGAAACATAGCCAGAAGATTCACAGCTGAACTAAAGAGAATATAGCACAGCAAAGCTAACGCTACCACCCAGCCACATTAACCGCAACCTACACTTCCAGCCTGCTAGGGACTGATGGAGACTAGGAATCAAAAATACTAGAGCCTAGAGTAACCGCTATAGCACCCTCTAATCCTCCCCAGAGCCCGGGCGCGACCCCTCACGAAAGAACGGCAAGAAGGTAGCCGGGTCGTCTAGCGGTCAAGGATGCGGGGCTTTGGGCGAGCACCCCGGCTCTCTTAGCAGGGGTCTCGGAAGACCCCCCGAGACCGGGGTTCGAATCCCCGCCCGGCTACCACCTTCTCCTCAAACTAGAGGAGCCCTAGAGGGTAGCTAGGGCTGCAAGCGTTATGGAGTCTTGTAGACCGAAAGGGCTTCGTACAAGCTTCATACCTCATTGATGGAAGGGTCCCGCCTAGGAGCTTCTGGCTCCTCTCCGGGGCTGCATATTGGCTCGGTGGGCACGGTTAATATTCGTCTGGCAGCATCTATGAGTGTTTCACCGGGTCGTGCCGCGATGTCCTAAACTCTTAACCGGACAGTTTTGCCAGCAACTCCTCCAAGGCTTTTTCAGCCTCTTTCCTAGCCTCTCTTCTAGTCACACGAATCCTGAGTTGTGGAAGCCATACTGGGTTTGGACAATCGTTGCGTTCGGGGCAGGTTATACAGCAGTAGGGGCATACATTGCGTTCAGGGTGGAGCCAGCACTCTTTTACGAGCCTATGCCTGCCGCATATGCTGCACCGCTCCCAAAAGAGGCTCAAAGGCCTTCAACCCCGCCCTTAAAGGCTTCGTAAGGGGTGTCTGAGCGTGGGGATTTTTACTAATAGAGCCTTATCACCTCTCCTAGGAGGCCCCCTAGACCTATGAGCGGCGGTAATCGCGGCGGGGTACAGGGGCTTCTAAGGTGGTGGCCCCGTTTTGTAGGCCGTCGTGAGGGATGAGGCCGCTTGGCCTCTCCCCTTCCAAGGCTTGTATTTTCGTCCTTATGGAGTAGAATGTGCGTAGGGTATGGAGGGGCTGGGAATTTTGGGTGGTATGGTTGAGATAAGGGTTGACATGGCTAAGTATAAGTATGTTGACTTAGGTATTGACGACGCTTTAAGGCTGCTTGACGAGCTAAAGAGACTCTATGCTGGCGGTAAGGGGGACTTCGACGAGGTGGCCAGGTATATCGTCAACTTTGACGAGTTCTACACGTATATGAAGAGGAGGTTTAAGGATTATATGCCATTGCCACATAAGCCAGAGGACTACATGCATGGCAGGGTTGTAATAGATAAAGTAAAACTTTATGTAGACGATAATGGTGTGAAAAGAATTGTCCTAGTCTTCGATCGTAGGGTTAGGACTGACGATGTGAGATCGGCTCTCGAAAAGATAGGCTATAAAGTCAATGTTAAAAAGGCGCTGTAGTAGCTGTCTCTCTCACGCCCTTCTCTTCCGCCTTCTAACACTAGGCATCTTTATGCTCTCAAGCCTTTCTACAACCTCGCCAGCCTCGATCTCCCCCCTCATTAGTCTCTCAAGTATGTCTGTCCGCTTAACCATGATCTCAAGGAGCGCTGCGTTAATGTCTATAACCTCCTCCGGCTCCTCCTCCTGCGTGGAGGTAGCAGCTTCTTCAACGGCAGCCTCCTCCT
Organism: Hyperthermus sp.; assembly: GCA_003978665.1. Classification (GTDB taxonomy): domain Archaea; phylum Thermoproteota; class Thermoprotei_A; order Sulfolobales; family Pyrodictiaceae; genus QNYQ01. The sequence goes on along the minus strand of QNYQ01000039.1, from coordinate 3,547 downwards.
CCGACATTATCCATCCCCTCCCTCACAGCTTCCATGAGAAAGCTATACCCTCCTAGCCGCTCCTCGAAGAAAAAGCCTTAACTGTGCCGAGGACGCGCGGAGGAGCCTTATAAAGCACTCTAGCCCTTCCTCGGCGGCACACCAAGCGTTGGAGGGGTCGAGGTGGCTGGGAGAGTTGTTGAAGAGGTTCTGGTCTCGTTTTGCCTCATTCGCTAATTCGCTATTTAGGTCTTCTCGGAACGGTCTACGCGTATTCTATAATTTATGGTAGGTGATCTAGCCTCGTCGGGGCTGGAGGAAACACTATAATATTTCCCTTTCCCTCTCGCAGCACCTCTGAAGGCCCGGTGATTATTCATGCTGCGGCATTCATTGCTGTTATTCCTCCTTCTACCATTACTTGTAGCCAGCATAGTTAATGCTGCAGGGGAGCATAATGTAAGCCTAACTCTACGTGTTAAGGTAGGTGCTGACGGCTGGGGTTCGGGCACGCTCAGCTTTGATCACGGTATTACATTGATGGGGTATCATGTAATAGGCTCTAAGAGTCCAGTGGGAATCCTACTCCCGTCTCATCCTCTCATGTATGCTACTCTGCCAGATCCCCTTCTTTGGTCGAAGCTGCAGAAGGTTGCTCTCTTGCCTCCTCTCACCTCTAGAATGGACGTGGCAGTGGATATTATTGCTGGTAAGCCCTCCATCATAGTGGCTGTTCCGGGTAGGCCTGGCAGTGTTGCCGAGGTCAAGCTAACGCTCACTCTGAGGGATGGTGATCCCCGTTCTAATAAAAGTGCGCCGGACATGGTGATAATAATACCTGGCAACAGCACTGTAATGGAGTATGCTTCCCGTATAGCAAGTATTCACGAGAAAGCTCAGGGCTTGAAAGTTAAGATAGTTACTGTTGATGAGGTTGCCAGAAGGTATGCGCCTACGGACACTCGGCAAACCATTAGGCGAATGGGACTCTGTAGCGGAGACAAGGTTGCTAAAGAGTACAACCTGAGTCTAGCTCTAAGCATACTCTCTTATGTGAGACACCTAGCCGAGTCGGGGGTCAAGTACCTCCTACTTGTAGGTGGGGCAAGAGAGGTGCCCCCACTCTACTATTGTAGCCCCTTGCTCTCTGAGCTGGTCTATGAGCGTGAGGGAGTTATTGCAACAGACTATTACTACTCCGACCCCGACGGTGACGGTGTAGCCGAGATAGCAGTGGGCAGGATACCCTTCAGTGACCCTGGCAAGCTTTCAAGCTATATAGAGGCGTTGGAGAAGTGGGTGGAAGGGGGCTCCTGGCAAAAGAGGGCTTTAGTGGCGGGGGGCGCGCCCTTCGCCACAGTGTTTCTCAGCGGGGAGGAGGCTGCAGCTAGGGTTTCGAGGAGTCTTGCGGACCTTGGCTTAATGGTTGACTCTCTCATGCTCACGCAAGGCAACTATATAGGTACCAGGCTTAACGGCTACATCGGCCGCTACGGCCTCTACTTCATAATGGCTCATGGTACTGGCAGCAGCCTCCTAGACTATATCCCAGGCGGATACTGGAACTATGATTTCGAGGAGAAGCTGCACAGCAGCGACATAGGCTACGCGGCCAACCCCGCGGTGTATCTCCTCCCCGCCTGCAGGGACGGCTTCTGGGACACTGACCTGGTTAAGACACCCTTTAAGCCTCCTAGCCTAGCCCAGACACTGGTGTCTAAGGGGGCGGCAATAGCCTATATAGGCTTCAGTAGGATAGCCGTGGAGATAATCGATGCTGTAAGCCTTGTTGACGGCAGGCTCTCGCTGAGCCTGGCAGGAGCTGATGGTCTGCTGGCTAAGTTCATAGACTCCCTAGCCTCCTCTGATACCCTTGGAGAGGCATGGGCTAAGGCGGTTTCATCCTACCTTAGGCTGCCGAGCAGCAGGTATAGGGCGTACATGACCACGGGTGAGGAGGTTATAGGTGAGCTCGTGGCGAGAGAGGCGGTATTCCTAGGCGATCCAGCAGCCCCTAATCCGTGGAAGAAGCCGGGCAAAAGCGAGGGAGAGAGCGTTCCCACGCTTAGGGTTAAGGGCGGGGTAAGCCTCGGCGCCAGTATTTTGGCTGAGAAACTCGCAAGATACTCCCATGGCAACCTCTATGCAGTAAAGCCGGTTAACAACACGGTCACGGTAGAGTTTCCCGGAGCATGCCCCGACGCCGTTAACGCGGTTGCATTGAGGAGAGCTGAGGGCATAGACTTCCTGGATGTGGTAAGCCTTAGCACTGAAACCAGGCACGAGAACGACACGTGCTGGATCCTGGTCAAAACACCGCCGGGCAACCCGAGCCTAACAGTACTGACAACGGTTTGGGGAGACAAGATAGCACACTTCTATCTACTAGCCGCAGGAGCGGCTTATAACCCCAGCGATGACGCACTGGAGCTGCACGGGCTTGACTCACTAGGCCTCGTGGGCATAGAACCCCTCAGAGTAGTCATAGGGAATAGAACACTCGACATCATACCAGGAGGTCTACCAGCAGCATCCATACCCCTCAAAGGCGCACATGGAGAAGTTAGGGTAGAACCCCTATACCACTACGAGTCGCTGCTCGGAGGCCCAATAGTAGAGAAGGAATACAGTAAACTACTCAAGCTGTTCACCCTAATAGTGAACAGCACTGAGCCAACAAAATACAGTGTATTAATGGGGCAAGAACAGCCGTTTAACCCGCTCCAAGCAAAGACCCGGGAAGGATGCGGGGAAAATCAAGACACACTAACAGTGAAGGCAGCAGCAACAACACTCACAGCAGCGGTCACGGCATGGCTAATAATCCGTCAGCGAAGCCGGAGAGAAACCGGCCAGCAGCTACAAAACACCTACCTATAACCATGCGGACACCGAGAGTCAGTAAAATAAAGGGGCACCATCGAGCACTAATGGATCCCGGGATACAAAAGCCTTAGAAAGCCCCAGCCCAGGCGCCGGGGTGGCCGAGCGGTCGAAGGCGGTGGGCTCGAGACCAAAACTTTTCCGGCTCTCAAAAGACAAAACCAGAGAGCGGGAGACCCACTGCCCCTTCACGGGGCGCGCGGGTTCAAATCCCGCCCCCGGCGCCACACCCCTAAAGAACCATTACCCAACCCCCACGAGCCCAGAGCCTTCACGCCTAAAAATCCCCCAGCAGTATAAGGGAGAGAAAGGGTCAGCCCCCTGGGAGCCCTCTGGCCAGGGCGCGCGGGGGTGCCCGAGCTAGGTCAAAGGGGGCGGGCTCAGGACCCGCTGGCGTAGGCCTGCGTGGGTTCGAATCCCACCCCCCGCACCACACCCTCTTCAGATCGTCTAGGCTGTAGACCCCGTTCTCGGCGAGGAAGGCCAGCATCCTGGTAGCCTCTTCCGCGTTCCAGCGGCCTATGAGCCTGCGCCTGCCCGCGCCCTGGTACTCCTCCACTATCACGTACTTGTACCTCCTGTTACCCTTCCTGACCTCCCTCACGTAGATGTACATGGGTTGCAGTCGCCCTTGATAGGCGAGGGCTCTCCGCTCAAGCAAGGCTCAACTCCCCATCCCAGACCT
>QNYQ01000046.1 GCA_003978665.1 Hyperthermus sp. | reverse complement strand
ACGCAGAGCAGCAGGCTGCCCGAAAAACCTCCTGGAAATACGTGAGTGGAGAAGGAGCAGAGGGTGCGGCAGCCAGCAACAATCATGCTGACTCCTGGCTCAACAAGCGCCAGAGGGTTGGGCATGGCATGAATAAACCTAAGCTTTTCCCCGCCGCTGGTCCTCCCGTAGATGAGGAACCAGGAGTCTTCGCAGCCCTGCAAAGGATACAATACTTCTACAACACTTGTTACGCGCGTAAGTGTATGCTTGGCTAGCATCGCTGCAAGTAACGGTTCCTTCGACAAAGCATATGCCCCAGATCTTGCATTACATGACCTAAGGCTCAACCCTTAGACTTCAAGCCTCTCAGACGCTGGGCGTTGCTGCCAGCCCGTTATAAACACTCTATAGTTGCTATCCTTGAGTCCTTGTCTAGGGTTGAGCCTTCGGCTGCAACATGTTTAACGATACCATTACACGGTGAGCGTATCTCGCTTACAATCTTCATTGTCTCCACCAGCAGGACTACTTGGCCCCTTGAAACCTTTTCTCCCGGCTTTGTGAGAACCTCTATTACTCTCACCGGAAGATTAGCTACTATATGCTCTCCCTCAATCCTTACTAGCCATGCCTCAGGCTTGTAGGCTGCCCTCTCTGAGGATTCCATAAAGATTCTGCTGGCCAGTGAAGGCACATGATATGCCCCAAAGGGTGTTATCAGTGTATCGCCCTCTATCTTGGCTATTATCTCTACCTCCTTGCCGTTATCGAAGCTTATCCTTACCTTATATACTCCAGGCGCATGCTCGCTTACATCGACTATCCTAGCTCTACTGCCATGTGGGCGGCCATGGCCAGCCATGGCTGAGGGGTGCCTCCAGGAGGTGCTGTCGAGGATGCGGCTGCGGCAGCAGCCCTATTCTCTCAGCTATCTGTGATACCAGCATCCTTCTTTGCTTCGCCTCTTCTAGAAGCTTGGCGAGATTCTGCTCTAGGGTTTGTGTTGTGAAATTAGCGTTAATGAACCAGTCCTTCCTTACGAGTACGCGTAACAAATCTATGTTTGTCTCTATACCCGCTATTACAGTGTCCATGAGCGCTGTACTTAGTCTTTCCAAAGCCTCGCCACGATCCCAGCCATATGCGATTATTTTGGCTAGAAGCGTATCAAATGATGCCGACACCCTAAGGCCCTCAACAATACTATGGTCTATTCTGAGCCATGGATTTTGAGGGAACCTAACAGCCTCTATGGTGCCGGTGCTTATTGCAAATCCTCTCCAAGGATCCTCCGCGTAGATTCTAGCTTCAATAGCCCACCCTCTAATCTTAACATCTTCCTGGCGATAAGCCAGCTTTCGGCCAGCAGCAACAATAAGCTGGGATTTAACTATATCAACACCGGTTACAAGCTCTGTTACACCGTGCTCTACTTGAAGCCTTGTATTAGCCTCGATAAAGAAGGGGTTCCCGCTAGCATCTACTATGAACTCGACAGTACCAGCACTACTATACTCAACTTCCTCCGCAAGCCTAAGTGCATAATCCAGTAACTGCTCACGAAGACCCCTCACCCTCTCCGCAAAAGGACTAGGCGCCTCCTCTATGATCTTCTGCCTCCTTCTCTGGATACTACATTCCCTCTCATACAAGTGTATCACATGGCCGTCAGCATCCCCAACCACTTGTACCTCAATGTGGCGTGGAGACTCGATAAAGCGCTCCACGACTATGGATGAGACACTGTCTCCGAAACCATTGCTGGCCTCACGTACAACTATGCGGTAGAGCTTAGCTGCCTCCCATGGATTGTATGCTATCCTTAACCCTCTACCACCACCAGCCCTTGGAGCCTTCAATACCACTGGCGACCCTATTTTCTCAACGCATCTCGCCGCCTGTGAAGGGTTGTTAGCAGTACACCACTGAAGCGTGGGTACACCAACCTTTTCTGCAAGCCTCTTAGCTTCAAGCTTGTCGCCTAGAAGTCTCATGGCCTTAGGGCTTGGACCAGCCCAGGCTATTCCCGCATCTAGCACTTTTTCTGCAAACTCTGGCTTCTCGGAGAGAAAGCCGTAGCCTGGATGCACTATATCTGCCTCGGCACTTATAGCTGCTTCAACGAGCTCGTCGGGGTCAGTGTATGAATCAACTTTGACGGCTAGCCAGCCAGCACTCACATGGGGGCTTACCCTGTCCTCGTCAGTGTACACGGTTATCGGCAGCCAGCCTAGCTCGCGCACAGCCTTCGCAACCCTAATAGCCACCTCGCCCCTCGCGGCTATAAACACCCTCAATGCACGCTTTGCCTCCTATAACTCCTAAACCATCCTGGATATTAGCATAGCTGGATGCGGGTACCTCTCCCCACAGGTGTTATAGCCGCTAAACTCCTCCTGGCCAGTGCTGGAGGTAAAAGCGCGTAATGATTTAGGCTATGGGCGAAAGACTTGTTAGACTATAGTCGAAGGAACACGATCATCCCCCCACTACGCTACTTCGAAATATTTGATCAAACCTCATCAACAATGAACCATAAACCCTTACACGTGCCCGGAGCTATAGCAGCGCTTCGACAAACAAGCGGGAGGGGGAGGAGAGGGAGGAAATGGCACAGCGACTATGGCGGCGCCTGGCTAACCCTATTCCTCCCGAAGAGTGCAATAGCAGCAACCGGGCCCCGCATATCCCTGGCTATAGGCGGCTGTCTGGCAAGAAGCCTAGAGGAGCATGTGAAGAGTCCACTAGGCGTTAAATGGCCCAACGACATCTACACGGAAGTGGGGAAGCTTGCAGGAATACTGATAGAGAAGAGTGGAGAGGTTCTAGCGATAGGCGTAGGGGTTAACGTATACAACAAGCCACCAAGTATGGGGGCCAATCTTGCCAGCCAAGGCTACTCGGGCAAGATCGCGGAAATATACACGATAATAATCAACAGCATCTATGAAGCAGTGTATTCAACAGACCAATGCCTACAGGAGGCCATGAAACGCGACATACTGAAGGGAAGAGAGGTAATCATAGATACTGGAGAGGGTAGCTTGAAGGGCGTAGCACTAGGAATAGGGACCTTAGGCCAGCTCATAGTAAAGGGCCAAGACAAAATATATGAAGTATACTGTTGTAGCGTGAAGGCGGTCATCAACGGGAAATGCTCGGGGAGACGCGACAGTACAATAACAGCACACTAGACCAGTTAGGCCACGGTAGAGGGTCTCCTGGGGATTAATGGTATGCCTCTTCTAACCCTTAGGAGCGTGATATTCGAAACCGAGAAGGTGCTCGAAACAAGACAACACGCGCAGCCACCTCTCCTAGTCAAAGATAGAGATAGTGGTGTAGAGGTTTTACTGAAAGTATTGAGAATAAGGAGGCTAGGCTTACTTGTACAGGAGGCTGGCAGCCCGAGACCCTATATCGTATGGGACCCCTTGCTTAGGCTTCATCGTATAGACTATGCTAGAGTATGTAGATACCATACCGGCCCGCCCGGAAAACCCTGGGAGCATACGTATTGTACACACATAGCAGTCGGCAGGGAGGGTTACTGTAGAAGTCACGCTAACAGCGCTAAGGCACTTTACGAGAAATGCGCACAGGGATCTGAAAGCGCCTGCAACCAGGCATACGAGTTGCTTAAAGGAGAAGAATTCAGTGTTTACGTGCTTGATTACGGTGGCTCAAAGGTAAAGGTTGGATTGACGCAGGAGTGGAGGCTTATATGGCGCATTGCCGAGCAACCCCATGTAGCTGCTGCCAAAGTCTTTACAGGAGGCTTGAGGGAGGCCCGTGGCCTGGAGAAGAAGCTGGGTAGACACCGAATAGCCACCGAAGGCGTTGCGGTGAGAGTTAAGGAGAGGATGCTGAAGGCCGCGAGAGAGGTTGAAAGAATAAATAGCGAAGCCAACAGGATAGCTAAGAGATTAGCCTCCTTCATCGCCGCACTAGGATTTAGCGGCACATTCGAAGCCTACACCATACTCCCCATGAATAATAGGCCTACGGAAATCGTTAAGGCCCGTGAGGTCGGTGTAGGCGAACTGGAATTGGAACTACTAGCTCTAAGCGACTACTGGGCAGGTAGAATGCTTTTGGAAACAATGAAGTCTAAAGTAACCATAGACAAGAACATGCTATTACACAGGCTCTTAGATGCTATGGTAAGCCCCAGGAGAGAATAGGGCGTTAAAAATGGCTTGCAGCACTGAGACCAGGGTTAGAATATCGCTCGGCAGCCTAGCCCTACTCAAAAGACTCCCTATAACGATGTTTTCCAAGCCCACCACACTCTACCTCCTTCAATACAGTGAAGAAGGGTGCCTAGCCTCCTGCATGTACTGCAGCCAAAGTAGAGTGGCCGGAGACAGATTACGCTCGAGAGGCTACTTATCGAGGATCACGTGGCCCGTGATAAACATCTCCGATATTGTTAAGAGGAGGAGAGCTATCCGAGATGCTGGCTTTGAAAGGCTGTGCATACAATCAATTCTTAAGCCAGGATTCCTCGAAGAGCTAGAGTGCATAATCTCACACCTTCTAGCCATAGAACTCCCCATCTCCCTAGCTATAACGCCCGTTGGAGAGGAGGCGCTCGAAAAACTCCGTGAACTAGGAGTGGAGTACCTCGGTGTAGGGCTTGACGCTGCAACACCGAGGATATTTAACAAGGTAGGCAAGCCATATACCTGGAAGAGATACATGGAATTCATTGAGTCAGGAGTTAAGATATTCGGCAAAGGAAGAGTCTACGTACACATCATAGCAGGGCTTGGCGAAACCCTAAAGGAGGCAGTAGACACTATGAAAATGCTATACGAAAAAGGAGCAAAGGTGGCACTCTTCAACTACACCCACGTACCAGGCCTCCCACGCCTCCCGGGAATAGAGCTGAAAAAGTATAGACTCCTGCAGCTAGCCAGGTTTATGCTTGAGAAAGGCCATAACCCCTATCTTTACTTGAGGCTTGATGAGGGCAGGGAAGGCTTCAAGAGAAAGCCGCCAGTACAAGTAGAAGAGCTGGGGGAAGCAGTCCTTACAAGCGGGTGCCCAGGATGCAACAGACCATTCTACAATGAGTCACCAAGGGGGCCCATCTACAATTATCCCAGCAGGGCCATGTTGGAGTCTATGAGAGAGAAGTGGATGGGCGAGATACTCAGCCTCCTCAACGAGTAAAAGCATCATGCTGGAAGAGGGGTCTATATGCGTATTAAAGCATTCGTGATGAGGAAGCTGTTTCGGGCTATATCGATCACTGGAGGCTATTGTGAGCTCAACTGCAGCCACTGCAATGCTAGATACATACGCTCAATGATACCTGCAATCGGAAAGAGACTACCACAAGTACTCAAAAATCTTCACCGAAAAGGCGTGAGAGGAGTGCTTCTAAGCGGAGGCTGGACTAGGGATGGAAGGCTCCCGGTGGAGAAGCATCTGGCGGAGTTGACTAGCATTAAGAAGGAATTAGGCATGGTATTCAATGTGCACCTAGGACTTGAGGATAGAAGGGAAGTGCTAGAACAGGCTAGGGAGGTGTTTGATATAATAGACTTCGAGTTCACACTAAGTCCTTGGCTAGCTAATGTAGTGAGGGGTTTGAGGCAGCCGGTGAGCCAATACGTAAAGGTTCTCGACTCCATGATAGATGTGGGGCTTGACGTGGTACCCCACATATTTCTATGGCATCCCCACCAGTCTCTCGATCTTTTAAAAAAAGAGATAGAGATATTGAGGGATAGAGGGCTGGATAAAGTGAACCTTCTAGTATATATACCGCCTAGCGGCCACATAGAATTAAAGGTTGCGCAGCTGCTACCCAGGTTGCTCGAAACTGTTAGAACTATGTGGGATAAAGAGATATATATCGGGTGTATGAGGCCTCCAGAGGCAAGGAAGACATTAGACCCATACGCTATAAGCCAGGGACTAGTAGAGAGGATAGCAAACCCCACTGTGAGTGCCGTGAGAAGGTATAGGGATAGGCTGGTGTTCTATGACGCTTGCTGCTCCATACCAGAGAGAATGTTGTCCTACTTCACCCTAGACTAGATGTCCTCCTAAAGCTAATAAAGCAGCCTAAGACATGGCCTTCAAATAGGCTACATATATTGTTCACGTAGCAATAAAGGTCTTAGACGTGAAAGAGGCTGAGAACGTTGTTCTATGCGTTAACAGTCGCCGGCCTCACCATCCCAGAGGAGCCAGTTAACAGCGTGGTTGCTGTCCTAGGAGCTATACTTGTAGCAGTTCTCCTACTACCCATGCTGTCCAAGAGGATTGAGGAGAACCTTGAAGCTTTCTTCCTAGTCATGGGAATTATAGGCATCATATCACTGGTTTCCACAGGGCTTCTTAAGTGGAAGGGCATCCGCGAACTAGCCGTAAGGGCCTTGTTAACTCCACTCACAATACATGGGCTACCTATCGGTATAACGCAGGTGGTTCTTATTGCAGGCTACATCTTCTATAAATGGCATGATACTATAAGCGCCAGGATACTATGGCTCATGAGGAGGCTTGGACTTCCTAGATTCGTGTTCGCATTCGTAACATTGCTGGGGCTCACAAGCAGCATAATCTCGGTTATTGTGGCAGCCGTAGTCTTTGCTGAGGTAATGTCCGCCTTACCTATTTCACGACAGAAGAGAATAGAGATTACCGTCATCTCAGCATTTGCACTAGGGCTTGGAGCCGCACTGACACCTGTAGGTGAGCCCTTAGCCACCATAGCTATATCTAAGCTCCAGGAACATCCACTTTACCTTCTAGAGCTACTCGGGGCATACATAATTCCAGGAGTCATAGCCGTAGCTGCATACGCCGCTTATAGGCTACGCGACGTGAACGAGGATGAGGGAGAAACTATAGAGGATGTTCACGAGCATGGTGAAACCTTGCGCAGCGTGCTAATGAGGGGGCTACGAGTATACGTGTTTGTGGCGGCACTAGAACTGCTGGGCACAAGCTTTACGCCGATAGCTGAATGGTTCTTTGTAAAACTTATGCCAGAGGTGCTCTACTGGGTCAACACTATATCGGCAATAGTTGACAATGCAACGCTTACAGCAGCCGAAGTCGTTCCTGGACTCGACTCCTCACATCTAAAATACATGTTGATGGGGCTTCTTGTGTCAGGTGGAATGCTCATACCAGGAAACATACCTAATATTGTAGCTGCTGCAAGACTGAGGATAACCTCGAAAGAATGGGCCAGGCATGGGGTCCCCTTAGGAGCACTAATGCTGGCAGCCTACTTTATAATACTAAAAATTATCGCGTAACCGTAATCGTGCACGGCGCTGTGAACTAGCCCTCAGCATTAGCGATACGCGAGAATATATAGCCGAGGATATTGGTCTTGCTAATAGCGTGAGGCAGGGGTATCAGGTCAAGCCAAGCGCTAGTGGTGAGAAGTACCGACTTGGCCTCAGAAACGTTCACCGCCTCCTCGACAAGCTTCACCACAACACTGTGCTTGTCTGGATAAATATTCCTGGCTTGTATAACACCCAGCCCAAGTCCATGGCCTCCTACGCCCCTGCTCTTCAACAGCTCCATAGCTCTGCCTGGCGAATCAACCACGTCCAATACTATGTAGTCCACTCTAGTATCCAACAATCTCTCGTAAACCTCGCCACTAGGAACATTATACTCTATTGCCAGCCTGGTAGCACTTTTCCCTCTTGCAGGAGACAACACCCGTGAAACAAGCTCAGCCGCTAATACTGCATCATCCTTAGAGGCCTCGACATCGGCCATGTAAGGCTCATCTACCTGTATAACTGAAGCCCCCGCCTCCACGGCTAGGGCAACCTCACGTTCAAGAATACTGGCTATGTCTGCAGCAAGCTCCTCAACACTCTTACCCGTAAGGTTCCTAGAAAGCTTAGCAAATGTTACTGGACCCGGCACTACAACCTTGAGCCTTAAATTATTCGGCACTATGTGCCTGTACTCTCTGACCCTAGGAGCCAGCACAAACCTCTTAGCATCGGGCTCATCTATGAACACCGGAACCCTATAGAAGAAGTTGTTGTCGAACCAGCGGATCAAGCCATCTACCGCCGTATTCCTCCAAGCCTCCACGAAAGGCCTTAAGGGGTCATGCCAGTCCAGCATAGGATCAACTATCGCTGTAAGGCCAGCACCAGCTTGGACACCTAAGAGAAAAAGGGTTTCCTCCCGAGTAGAGCGTAAGGCATCTATGCTGGAGGCCTCAGCCTTTTCCTCGACCCTTCTAAGCATTTTTCTTACTCGCTCACTCCTAGGATAACCGCCAAGAACCTCGGCTTCTAGCTTCTCCACCTTCACGTAATTGCACCCCTTCGCGCTGCCTGGGAGGCCGGGTTTTCGGCTGGTACATGTCTATGTGGAAAGAAAAATGTGACGGTACAAGCTACATTTAGCTAGGTGGACCTCGGGAAATCAGCTTACACTCGACACTCGCAGACAAATCCTTGAACAAGATTTTACCACCCGACGAGACCGCTAGGCTACAGTCGGGAATATCACCCTTAACCGTGATGCCGGGGTAGACCCAGCTATACGCGCCAACACGCGTCCCAGGGAGAAGTGAAACATTTATACCCGTCTGAGACCAGTCGCCAAAGATTGTGCCCAGCTTCTTTAAGCCTGTGTCAACAAGCTTACCCTTAAGGGTCACCTTTACCGTTGAGTGGTCGAAACGTAAATTAGCCGTAACAGTTCCAGCACCGAGGTTTACTCCTTCTCCGAGAATACTGTCACCAACATAGTTCAAGTGTGGTGCACGCGCGTGGGGGAAGAATATGCTTGCCTTTACCTCGGTGAAGGCGCCGGCACGCGAGCCCCGTAGGAGAAAAGACCATGGCCTAATCCTGGCCAGAGGGCCTACCTCTCCCTCGATCCATGCCGGCCCCTCAACAATGCTGCCAGACCTAACTACCGCCTGTGGTGCAACATATACTTCGCCCTTAACTACAGCTCCCGGCTCAACCTCTCCTTCAATCCTCTTCTCAACCTCCCCGAAAAACTGCTTGTAGACTTTAAATAAGTCCCAAGGCCTCCCCACATCGATCCAAAACCACCCACTATCACTCACCACTCTTACACATACCCTAGAAGCCAAAGCGTTAACAACATCTGTAAGCTCATACTCGCCCCGCGGACTAAGCTTAATATCAGCTATGAGAGGCTCCAGCTCACTCCGGGGAAGAACATAAATCCCCGTATTCACGAGCGAACCCGGTGCAGCCCCACGGGGCTTCTCTACAACCCTCTCTAAACAACCGTCCTTGGAGTATACAACACCATAATTCCACGGCTCACTGCTAGGCACTGCAGCCACTGCAGCATCATAGTCAGCCACAGATGCTAGAAGATCCCTTGACACAAACAAGTCACCATAAATTATCAAAACACGGTCAGCACTCCTCGGCACCTGCTTTAAACCAATCCTCACGGCATCACCAGTACCAAGCCGCCTCTCCTGGTACGCCACTCTAACAGCACCAAACACGCGCTCCGCCTCACCAACAACAAGCCTTCCCGGCTCACCCGGCGAAACAACCACCGTAACCCCATCAACAATACCCTCTAGCTGTGTGAGGAGCCTCGATAAAAGAGAGCCTCCGCCGGGCAGAGGCATTAGCGGCTTGGGCCTAGTACTGGTGAGAGGCCACAGCCTCTTACCAACACCCGCTGCAAGAACAAGCGCGTGCACACTCAAGGAGCTAAGGCCCCCATGACCGCACAATCACGGGATCCAGTCCAGCCCAAGGAGCCATCTGTTAAGAGCATTTATCAGGCACGGTCTTAGGCCCACTGGGTTTAAACCCGCGGGTAAGTAGGGTGGTAGAAAAACAAATGCACGGCTGAATGCAGCATTGACGTTCCCCAGCAAGAAAAGGAGCCACGGTAACTTTAGGGAGAGCCGGAGATGATGAATAATGACACGCATAGTGGTGTACGTTGAGGCTCCTGACAAGCCTGGGCTCTTATCACTAACAACCAGTACCTTAAACGAGCTAGGAGGCAACGTAGTAACGAGCATAGGATATAGGCTTAACGGTAGAGCATACATGCTAGTACTCGTAGAAGACGAGTTTACACCAGAGGAGGCAGTATCAGCCTTAACAAGAGAGATCAAAGATGCGCGCATCGAGGCTGCAGAGCTAGGGCCAGAGGCTGCACCAATAATAGCCGAGTTCCTTAAGGAGAAGCCTGGAATAATTACGGTGCTTGAATCCTACATAGACCCCCCAGATATTCTCGATGCAGTACTACGCCTACCCAAGCAGACCAGGACAAAAATCTATCCAATGCTAACGCCGGAAACTCTGGCCCTAATGCTGGTTGAAGCAGACGAGGAAACGGTGAAGGAGATCAGTAATAGCGTGAAAATAGAAGACATTGCTAACGCGATATCAACACTTGACCCGGACGAGGCCGTTGACGTACTACAGGCAATGCCGGAGCACATACGCAAAGTACTCTTCCAGCAGCTACCCGAAGACAAGAGAAGGGAGATCGCACGCCTGCTCTACTATCCACCAGAAACCGCAGGAGGAATAATGACTACAAGCGTCCCAGTACTCCACACTACATCAACTGTACAAGAAGCCCTCCAGCTCATAAGACAAGCAGACTTCGACATAAAGGATGTAGTAGTGGTCATCGACAATGAGGGAAGACTCTATGGAATGATACCAGTGGATGAGCTATTGAGAGCCGCCCCCAACATGAAACTGGAGAAGCTAGCGAGAAAGCCAGCCGCAACAGCGAAGCCGACAGAAGACCAGGAGGAGGTGGCAAGGCTCATGCTGCGCTACGAGATAAGACGGTTGCCCGTAGTGGATACCGAAGACAGATTCCTAGGCATAGTTGCGATAGAGGACATAGCCTACGTACTTTCCGAGGAAGCTGCAGAGGACATGGCCAAGCTCGGTGGCCTTGTAGAAAAACCGAGAGAAAGATACCTTCACGCCACACTAGTTGACCTTGTCAAGTCCAGGCTACCATGGCTTCTTCTAATATACCTCATAGAGAGTATCACGGCCAGCGTGATAAGAAGCTATAGTAGCGTAATAGAGAGAGTAGCCATAGCAGCCGCGTTCATACCACTCATAATGGATACCGGCGGAAACGTTGGAAGCCAGGCAAGCACTACAATAGTGAGGGCCCTGGCGCTAGGTGAGATAAGTGAGAGGAGTAAGCCCGACGTAGTATACACCATACTTAAGGAGGGTATGACCGCCATAAGCATAGGAGCCTTCATGTCGTTCATAGGCTTCCTCTTCGCACTAGTCCTAAGTGAAGGAGACGTGAAGCTAGCGTTTTCAATAGCACTTACACTATTCCTCGTCATACTCTTCTCGGATCTAGTGGGCACTAGCCTACCCATAATAGCTAGGAGACTGGGGCTTGACCCTGCAACAGTGTCATCACCCTTCGTGACAACAATAGTAGACGTGAGCGTTGCAGTAATATACTTGAAGCTCGTATCAACCCTAGTCCTAGGGCTATGATGACTGTGGCGGGCTCGATCCTCCCCTTACCGGAGGGATGTAGAAAATAGACCAGCCGAGCCTCCAAAAAGCCTCACATAACCATCAATGACAGCACTAACCCCTCCACAATACCGATAGGTGTGGACAACGCTATAGTTGAGGCGATCAACCCCTCCTCAAGCCTATAATACCTAGCAAACACAATATTCATCGTAGCCGGAGGCATCACAGACTCCAAGAGAACAACGCCAAGACCCCAACCACTCAGCCCCAAAACCACCGCAAGCACAGCATGAACCAAAGGACTAACAACATGACGCCAAAATAGAACGAGAGCCCCTACCCTGCTCAACCGAGGAGGCCAAAAGAAAGCAATACCAGCACCCACCAGGTAGAAGCTGAGAAGAGTAGCCTCGGCCGCAAGCCTCTTCACAAACACCGCAAACTGAGGCTGGTGATGCACAGGCAACAGCAACGTGACCACGCCCGCAAAAAGCCCATAGAGGGGAGGATACTTCAGAAAAGACGCTCTAAAGCCAGCCGCCCTACACTTGCCAGCTACAAGAGGCACCAGGAGAGCAACAGCAATATTATACGATATACTGTAGGCCACCACATACTCAACACTCCTCCCCATAATAAGCGCGAGAGGCAATGGAAGAAAGATAGTATTCTGGACCACACTAGCCAAGGTAAAGGCAGCCCTACGCTCACAACCCCACCCGAGCCTTAACCCAATAAAATAAAGCACAACAAAACCAGCAAACATATATATAATCCCGGTCAACAACACATTAACCAATGCAACATAACCCGGCAGACTGAAAGCAACAGTATACCACGTGAGCACAGGGAGAGAGAAGGAAACAAGCAACCGAGACACAAACCCAGCCAGCGGAGCCTCACTCCTTAACTTAACCATGACACCGCCAAGAAGTGTGAGCAAAAACGATATAAGTATTCTCAACACGCCATCCAAGCACTCCACCAAACCATAACGCCCAGCGCTTTAAGCCAAAAAACCCTATACGAGAGAACAGCAGGCAAGCCGAATAACCATACACAGCCTTCTGCACTACTGGTGGTGTTGAAGGACATGAAGGAAAACAATAACGTGCTAGAGAAGGACATGGAGCGAGCCAGCCTACTAGTCCTTAAAGCTTTCCAGAAAGCAGCCTATCGCGCATTCCCCATCTACGCACAATACCGGAGAAGGGGGTTACTGCTCGTGGAGGGACCACGAGGCAAATCCCTCTACCAGGTAACCATCCTACGTAATGTAGAGGCTAAGGACGGGGAAGAAACCATAGCACTACAGTTCCCCCCAGGCTACGGTGAAGTCGTCTTAGCCGAGGTAAAGAAGGACACGATAACATACCCATGGATGGTTCCAAAGGCTGTAGCATTGAACATAGCGATGCTAAGCAACTATGAGGCCGATATATGGTCAAAAAGGATCTATTGGTTCGAAAGAGGAGAGATGAGGCTCATCGAAGGAGAAGGGGAAGTTGAAGTATACAGGCATGAGGTATGGAGATGCTACGCGGCATACCTGCCAGGCCAAGACATTGTAGTAGGCTGGCTAAACACGCTCGTAGGGAGAGCCGACTGCAATGTAGACTGGATACTAAAGTGGAGGCCAGCTATTAGCCGAAAAACTTTGATGGATGCATGCAATACGCTCATGAAGTATAGATATGTGGAACAAGCACCTTCCTAAACTTATTCACCACCCTGCCTCCACTCAACACCTCGAAGTGTGCTGCACATGCTATGCATGGGTCGAAGCTCCTTATAGCCCTCACGAAGTCTAGCCCCTTCCACTCTCTAGGCTCAACCTCCTCGGTGACATAGCTATTGATCACACTCTGTTCAAAGGGGCCCCTGCCATACTTGTCTTTCGGGCTCACATTACCCGTGGTTGGTGCGTGTATCTGTATGTTCAAAGTTACACCAGACTTCTGGACTATCCAGTGCCTTACCGTTCCCCGAGGAGCCTCCGTGAAGCCTACTCCACGAGTAACCCTGCCAGGCTTCTTCCAAGGCCTACTCGTCTCCGTCTGCCCTTTCCTCACATACTCCAATGCCTTGAGCACATTAACCCATGCAGCGTAAACGTCAACCACCAGATTGAAGGCTCTAGCCCATAGCCTGTATATTGTAGTACTTTTCATGGGGATCTTCCACTCAATAGTCATCTCATCACAGACCTGGCTCGGCAGATCATCACTACAAGCCCTAGGCAAGGTGACCTTTAGCAAGCCATTCCCGTTACTAATATCGCTGGGCTGAAGAGCTGTGGCTAGAAGCCTCGCATAGGGGCCTACCTCAAACGGAACCTTGCTCCCATCCTTCCACACCAATCTAACATTAGTGACCCAACTATACTTACCCGCCCAGTCCCTGGCCTGCGGATTCGGCAAGGTGATCTTGTTCCATGGATGATAAGCTGGATCATGACGGCCCCACAGAAGCTTTCTCCCTGCTGGATCCTCCTCAGTGTAGAACTCAAGGCCGCGCGCCTTATCTGCCCAATCATGATAGAATGCCGTCTCCACATGCTCCATTATGCTATTCTGTATCTCAGTATAACTCTTGGATACAAGCCTGCCATTAAGCACTAGTCCAGGCTTAATAATCCTCTTGGACATAGCCTTGTCCATATTCTTGTAGAAGTCCTCGGGATCCGCGTAATCGCCAATACTACTGTATTCTTCGGGATCATCAAACAAGCCCCCGCTAACAGTTATCGGAGGATCATACGTCAGCCCATTATCACTGTAGCCTATACTCTCATAGAAGGAGAGGAGATCATGCCATACATAGTAGTTGAACTTGGCCCATGCGGTAAGCTTGGTAAGCCTATAAGTATAGCCTATAACCAAGTACTCTGCGTTCGTAAGGTCAGTAGATATGCCGCCCGGAATCAGAGTGCTCGGATGACTGTGCCTGCCATAGAGGAGTACACCTGCCTCCCTTGCAAGCCTCTGATACTTGACAGCATACTGCCACATTTTACCAGATATGGGATTTAACGCCCTCATAATATCGGCAATTGTAGTAAAACCGTGTATGTCACGATGCTCAGCAAGAGCCTTCTGAGCCTCGCTCCAGACGCTGGGAGTAAGCTTTGACACCATCAGCTCACTATAGTCTGGGCCCTCAAGCATATTCAGTATGATCGTGTGGTCATAAATATGATCAGTCATAGCGAACGCCATATTCCTCAATACAACACCTAAGGGTAGAGGAGATACACCATAAGCCATGTCAACAGCAATAACGTCAGCATTAGCATGACTGGCCCCACAGACCCCGCAGATCCTGCTCGTTATGTGAGGCAGATCCTCCGGGGGCCTTCCAACACTGAAGACTTCAAAGCCCCTGAACATCGTAGCAAAACTTCTCACACTCTCAGGGTCCGGCCTCCTGGTATCACTATCCACAACCACACGCAGACCTAAATGCCCCTCAATTCTAGTTATAGGATCTATGACCATCTCAAACCTAACCATCACGCCTCACCCCGCTTCCTTCCTCTCCCCACCTTTGGAAGGCTCAGACTCACGCAGAACACCAGACTTGACAAGAGACTCATACCATAGGGGATGCTCCTCCTTTATCTGGGCCGCTGGCATCTTCCCCTTGATAAAAACAGGGTCATAGGGGAATATGCTCGGCCTTAGGTGCGTGTAAGACATGTGCACGAGAAGTATGAATGTAACCGCTAGCACTGCCTCCTTGGTATGCATAACCCATAGTACACCGTTCAGCGCTTGAGGACCCGCTATAGTCATGATCACGCCAGGTATACCAAGTACAGCTATACCCCAGTAGACTCCCCAATACTCGAATAACTGCTCACAATTATACTTGTGAACCTTCTCCGGCCTAACTCTAGCAGTTAGCGTCCAAAGAAGCCTCTTCACAAGCGCCTTGTAAAAGCTGAGAGTGTAGAACCTGAGTATAGGGAACTCCTCTAGTACGTTCCTACCCTTCATCTTGGCAAGTATGGCCTGCACCGTATAGTAGCCGAAATGCAGGCCTACAAGCACCGTCATCGCTATGCCGGAGATCACGTGCAGCTTAACATAGGCCTCCCTACTTGTCATTAAGGCCCTCCAGTAAGGGTTATTGGAGAGGTACATGACGAAGCCGGTGAAGGCGCATATTATGAAGGTTACCATCATCCAAATATGCTGTATGCGCTCCCATAAACCTATCCTTTTTACCCAGACGTCAAGCTTACCCCTCTCCTTATAGTATCTCTTCCACTTCCTAAAATGCTTGAGCTCTGCAGCAAAGTGGCCCAGCGTCCACCAGGAGCCTATTACTCCCACTATGATTATGAGTAGATCGAAACCCCCCGCCAGGAACTCCCTCCACCAGAACGTGTCAGAGAGCTTAACATGTGATAGTAGGCTCAGCCAGTGCCCGAGCCCTCCACTTTCCATGAGTGGAAGGTACGATAGATAATATATTATGGTCCAGCTAACCCCAACCATTACTGCCACAGCCACGAGATTAGTAATAACCCAGAGGCTCGTGAGCGCGCCCCCCCTGCTAGCCACCGCTAGGCACCTCCCTCCTCCTGCCTCCCCCTACTATAAGCCCATATTCCGGCCAACACGCCGGCGGCAACGGTGGCTGCAACACCAACCTTAAGGGCTTCCTTGAGCGCTTTCTTGCTAGCCCCGACGTAGGGGAGTTTCTCATAGAATGGCTCGAAAGCATCAGTAAAGCCTGGCATCGTGCAGCCTATACACACGCCGCCAGTCCGCGTAGGCCCGCCCACACCGTTAACCCAGCCGACCTTATTCCATGGACAGTTACTTACCGGGCCCTTACAACCCACAGAGTAAAGACAGCGGGCAGAAGGCTCGCCAGGATACTTCCTGAAATCACCCGCAGCATACCAGGCAGCCCTCGGGCACTGCTCGTGGACCGTGGGGCCAAAGATGAACTTAGGCCTCCAGTACTCGTCAAGCTCTGGCAAGGGCAGAATACCCTTAGCCCACAACACTAGGTTGGCGAGAACCCTTAGCTGCCCATTACCATTAGCCGGACAGCCTGGAACAGCTACCGCCGGGCGACAATCAGCCTCACCGGGCCTCCTCGGCACACACTCACCACGCACAAAACGCCTGAAGGGCCTGGCTTCAGGAAGAAGGTCGACAACACCCTTATGTCCTCTTATCGGGTCAGGGAAGAAGCCGACCGCGCCCGTAGGACTCTTACTCCAGCCCTTCTCAGACCACTTCTCGAACAAGTCATAGCCCATCTTCTTGAAGAAATCGGCTGCAATAACATTATTTGCCACAAGCCCACCATAACTGGCACAGTTACCAACAGCAACCACCGCAACAGCTCTCGGTAAAAGCCTACGTAACCACTCAAGACAGCTCACAGGCTTACCGTTCTCGTCTCCAATATAGCAGAAGAGGCTACTACCATTAGGCCCGCCAGCCTTCTCGTCTACAGGGAAGCTGCCCTCCAAAACCAGCACGAATGGATCAAGCTCACCGTTAACTGCCTTCCTAAGAATAGCGAGTGCATCCTCACCCCACTCCGGCATCACAGTCTCGTGAAAAGGCAGCTTAACAGTACCCGGCCCGACCACATGGCTTCTACCAGCAAGGACGTCCACCAAGTCGGGCTCAGTAGCCTGAATGAGGGCCGTAGTATTGCCTGCACAGTCCTGCGCCTCAAACCACACAATATTTATCTCGCCGCTCCTAGCCGCCGCCAGAGCCTTCTTGACAAGCCTATCCCAGTTGAGAGAAGCCAAGGCAGCGCTGAGGCCGGCAAGCTTCAGAAACTCTCTACGCTTCACCTTCAATCCCATACGCCTCCGAAACAGAAATTTGTTCCGTAGTGAGCAAACTACACAATGGATTGTAAATTTATAGCTATTGGTTAATCGCCACGATAGATTATATTTTTTAATTGAGCAATCACGGAGGGCAGGGGCCGAGGCTTGGACATTGTGGGCGAGGGATCCAGCAAGAGAAGGGTCTCTCAAATCGAGGAGGATATAGATGTAAAAATAGAGTACCTGCTCAACAACGAGAAGGGGAGAGAGTTCTTTGAGGAAGCCATCAGCTACCTGCTGCCGCTAATGAGTGAAGTAGCTGAGCGAAGACTCTCCCTAGCATTCGCCTCAATAATACTCTCCATGACGATGGGAGGAGAGTATGCCGCCGAACGTGGCGCCGGAAATGACCCCGAGTCATCGCTTCAGGCTGCACTAGAGAGCTTGGAGGCCGTATGCAGGAAGACTAGAAGCCTGCTACTCGAAAGCTGGAGGTCCGGGGAGCTCGAGAAGCTCTACAGCAAATTCATTGAGGAGCTCTCGGAAAGCTCTGATAAAGGATCAGAGCATAAGCCCGCTAGAATAGACTCCACGCACGAGAAATCAAAAGACGCTTGATACCCTAGCTCGCGCTTAAAGAAGTGCTCTAGAGTAGCAGCAGCCTTTAAAGCCAGCTTCACCGCCACGCTACTGAGCCCCCTCCCGAACTCCGGGGCCAACGGCCCTACTGTCAAGAGGTAGGCTTTCTTGCCTCTCAAAAGTCCTGCTGCAAAGGCTAATGCCAGTAATAATAACGGTGATAGGTTATGGCCAGCACTACTACCTACAGCCTCGACCAGATCATCGCTGGATGCTCTTGAGAGCTCAACACGATTCAACACTATACCCTCCTGCGGCGAAGAATCAACAAACAATATTACGTCACCATCCTCCAGCAAGCCTATATCGCCATGACTAGGCCTATCCAACACCACATAGTCAACCCTAACACTCCCGTCATTCGAGCCGGCAACACTCCTCACACAGTTTCTTAGGGCGAAGACTAGGCATGGACCTAAGCCATCATCACCATACATCCTATTACCAACGCCCACAACCTTAACTACCAGCATTACACGTCGCCTTAAACCAGTCCTCGAGAACAGTTCTGCACCCATCCCGGCTAGGTACACACGAAAACACTTTGAAAGGGAACGGAGATAGGAGCCTCATAGCTGAAACAACATCCTCCAAAGAAAGGCTCCCCGTCAAATTCATCCAAATGTCCCGCACAAGATCGCCCGGATCAATCCCGACGGCATCCACGGGCTTATAGGAGCCTAAAAACACCACACCCTTACCCTCAGCCCTCCCACATGGGGGAAAGACGAGAAAGATCTCGTCAACACCATAGTCTCTGGCCCAGTCAATTATAGTCAACACATCCACATCAGCATCAACGATTATACATGAGCCAGTAACCACGCCATCAAATTCCTCAGCAGCCTCAATGAGCATTCTCCCCTCTGGACTCGCCAAATTCCCTATAAGAGCCACCAGAATCCTTGAAGAGGCCCCGTACATACTCCTCGAAGTCACCAACCCTCATCAGCTTACTAATCTCCTCTTTAAACTCTTCAGCATCCATAGAGGACGCGGGGGCGAAAGAATAGAGCTGCTCGAGCAGTAGCCTAGCCAAACGATCCCTCACCGGCCCAATCAAGCTCTCATAGAAGGACTCCTCAATCTCGCTTAAAACATCCCCAACTCTCCTACCCAGCCTGGCTACCTCCAGGATAGCACGCAACGCCTCTACTCCTTCCTCTTCCAAAACGCCTCCCACCCCTTAACCCAGGGAGCCCGCTAGGAGATAAACGTTAACACCCACCTCCTCGGACAATACAAGCCCCAACATAGTAATATAAATGGCTTACAATAGCTTAAAATCCAGCCAGGATGCGAGAGGAGGAAGCCCCATGCCTCAGCTCTCCACAGGGTTTGTCATAGCTGGAGCATACGCTGACAAGCTTCGGAGAGTCCTCTTCGCGCAACTACGCACAGAGCTTAAGCGAGGCGAGATAGAGGGTAAAAAGATAGCTCAAAGGGCTGGAGAGCTTAACAGGCTCCTCTTCGAGATACTGGTAAACAGACTGCATATAGACAAGGGTGATGTTGTAAGGATTAGGGTAGAATACGACATAAAGGATAACGACATACAATGGAAGCTCAACACGCTAAGAATCGAAGTATTTAAACGTGTACCCGACGAGCAACTGGTCCAGACAATAAGGGAGACAATAAGGGAAAGCGAGAAAATACTAGCCAGGCCGGTGAGCGAGGAGGAAATAGCCTGGACAGAAAAGGTCACGGAGAAGGAAGTGGAAAGGGAGATCAAGAGAAGAATAGAGGAGGCAGAGACCAAGATAAAAGGAGAGGAATTCAACATAGCTGAAGCAATATTCTATGGAGAGACAGTAAGCGGAGAGAAGATAGCATTAGTAAAGAACACTGAGGGAGAAAACATAGGCTTAATAGTGGCGAGGAAAGCCGACAACTACACCGAGGCAACCATAGTACTAGTACCTAGCAAAGGAGAGGCATATAAGACAACCATAACCCTACCAGTAGCCATAAGCGAGATAGAAAAAGCAAAAGACGAGATAGTAAACACGGCAGCAAACTCCTACTACACACCAATAGCACGAAGCGAAGCTGAAAACATAATAAGGGAAAAACTAAAACAACTGAGATAAGTCAAACCACAACCAAGGGGTCAGCGAGGTCTCCACACATCACCACACCAAGCTCAGCACAAACACGGTCATCACATACAATACAGCATAGCAGCGCATGAGCAAAGGACTAATAAGGAACAAAAACAACGACAGACATAGCCCACAAACACTAAGCCATTCAAGCCACGTTTTTATACAATGCCTCAATACCACATGCACGGTTCAAGAGATGCACCCTGCCCTAAGTTAAACCCCCTAGCCAGCACCCCCGAGGTGGGGTCAAGAATTGGATGATACGCCTCCCACTCCAACAGCCAATCCCACTCTAAATTTGTCCGATGTAGCGGACATCATGGAGAAAAAGAACGTGTACGTAGTCGTGTTAAAGAACGGGAAGCAGGTCCTCTTAGACAAGAAAATGCTTCCCCGCTCAATTTACTGGAGAATAAAGCTTCGTAACAGGAAGAGGGGCTTCGGCATCTAAGCTCTTACACGCTGCCAGAGCTGTCCAGTAGCTACTACCACTACTACTGTAGTCCTCTACTCTCAAGCCTCCATCACGTAACACTATCATCGTATGAAGCTGGAATAGAGAAGACATGTGTTTCTCGCTGCTTTTCACTAAATTTATTGTACTTTCTTGCTAGTTTGCATAAACTTCTCTCTTTGAATTTATAGTATCTTGTCAACAGCTCAATAAATGTGGATAGTGAGGCTAGTAGAAGAGGTAATGGGAGCGGGGTTCTAGCTAATCATTACGCCATAATATTTCCGGTGGTGCATGTGTTTTCCCGGTGGGGGTATTCCCCTCGACAATAATACCTATGTTGCAGCATTTACGTAGTAGTTGAGGGAGAACGAGATAGTAGCGGAAGAGCTGCCCTGCCATAGTGGTGTTTATGTGCTGCAGCTTCTTAGGTAGTTCCTGAGCTTTCTTGAGAGTCCTATCCGGATTCCCAGCCGCTTGTCTGTGTATATGTATACTAGGTTTTTTGACTGGAGCAGGCGTATTGTTGTGAGTAGCCAGGCTCGGTCGGCTTCTAGCGTCTTCTCTAGCTGGTCTATGTACGTGTAGGTTGAGTTCCATTTAATGTAGTGGTTGAGAAGTTCTTCAAGGATTGTTTTCTCATCGCTTGTCAGTTCTAGGCTTGAGAGTAGTGCTCTTACACATGTTTTCAGTGTTCTTGTGTCTTGTTTTTTCTTGCTTGCGTTAATATTTATTGTGGCAATGAATGACTGTAGTTCGCCTGAGAGGCTGCTTGCTGCTAGTGGATTATTGTGGTTTATTGCTTGTCTTACATTTACTGTGTTGTCGTTGAGTATTTTTCTTGCGAGTGCTGTGTATTGTGCGATTCTTGTGCTCATTTCCTTCTCTATAATGTTTCTTGCGTACTCTTCTCCCTTCTCGGTTAGAGTCCAGTAGCCGTTTTCATAGTCGAATATTCCTCTTGTTCTCCAGTAGCTTAGGTAGCTGCTGACGTATCTTGAACTGTAGCCGAGGGCCTCTGCTATTTCGGCGGCTCTCAGTGGTCTTGCTAGGAGGAGTACGGCTATGGCTTCTACGATTTTGCTTCTTGGCCCCGATGATCTCTCGTTTTTGTTTTCTGTCTTTACTTGTGCCTCCAGTTTTTCTAGCTCCTTCACAACTGCCCCGTTTCTCTCATTAATTTGGTGTTGGAGGGGCTTCACTGTAGGGGGGTAGTAACACTATTACCTTCCCTCCTCTCCTGTTTCCTCTGTCGTTTCGGGTGGTTTGTTTGGCTGCTAGGCTTCTTTATCAGGAGGATGCGTACTTGAGGGAGTTTGATGCTATTGTTACGCGTGTTGATGGATCTAAGGTTTATCTTGATGCTACGGCTTTTCATCCGCGTCCCAGCGGTGGTCTTGATGCTGATACTGGTTTTCTCTATGTAGGTTCAGCTGGTGTTGTGCGTGTTGTTGATACTGTTGTTGATGGTGATGATGTTGCTCATGTCGTTGATGATGTTGATGGTATAGTTTCGGGTGTTAGGGTTCATGGCGTTATTGATTGGGAGAGGCGCTATGCTATGATGCGCCTACATACAGCTGCTCATGTTGTGGCTGGCATAGTGTATAGGGGTATTGGAGCCAGGATAACGGGATCCTATATTTCCTCGGAGAATGCACGCATGGATTTTGAGATTAGTAGGGGTGATTGGAGGGAGCTGCTTAAGGAGGCTGTTGAGGAGGCTAATAGCGTGTTGTCTAAGTGTATTGATGTGAAAGTTTACTGGCTTCCGAGGGACCAGGCTTTGAGTATTCCTGGGATAGTTAAGCTTGCTGATAAGCTTCCTCCAGGTATTGATGTTCTGCGTGTTGTTGAGATACCTGGTGTCGATATTCAGGCTGATGGGGCTCCTCACGTTAAGAACACGTGTGAAGTGGGTGGGATAAGGGTTTTGAAGCTTGAGAATAGGGGGAGGCGCAGGAAGAGGCTTTACTTCGTGCTTGCTGCCACATAGCCTTGGCGTCTCGTCTCATAACCCTGTCTTCGTGTTGTTATGGTAGTATTTTCTTAATGAGGGGGTTGCTCCTCATTTTCTCCCAGAATTCTTCTATTGTGGTGGCAGGTGGGAGGTCGGTTTTTGTTAATGGTTTGCCTAGGAGGGGGTATGCTTGGTCTACTCTACTGTATCTCTTGAGGCTCATTAGCCTGTCTAAGAGTCTTAGTTTGTCGCCGCTGTAGAGGAGTGCTTTGCCTGGGGCTGTTACTATTATGAAGTCTATTAGGTCTAGGTCTAGTCCCATGTAGGGGAGTAGTGCGTTGTTGAAGCTTTCAATAACTACTAGCTCGTTTGAGTCAACTATTCCCTTGAGCACTGTGTTTAGTGCGTCTTCGATTATGGGGTTTTGGAGTAGTGAGAGTATTTGGTCTGCGTTGACTGGTATTGCTTTGAGTTTTTCTGCTATCTCTCTTACCTCGTTTTTTACCTGTGCTGGAAGCAGTTTGAGATTGTCTGCTGCTAGATAGTGTGTGGTTGATGTTGGCGTGGAGAACCTGGCCATTATGAGTGAGGATTGTAGGGAGGAGGCTCTGGTAAGGTAGCTTGCGGCTCCGCTGAGGCTTGCGGGGTCCGGGAAGGCTAATGCCAGTGCTATCGGGTTTACTTCTCTAATGTCCTGCCCCGTTATTCTGGCGTAGTTTAGTGCGTCGCCGCCTGCTATGACACTGTATTTGTTAAGGCTCTCTCTTAGAGCTCGGTAGCTGTACCATACGTTGAATCCGCCTACGGGCTTGTATGCCCCGGTCTTCACTTGTTCGGCGCCAATGTATGCTATGGAGGTTCCTAGCCATGTTTTGCCTGAGTCTTGTTCTAGCAGTCCGACGACCAGTATAGTTATTCCTCCCCTTCTCATCAGCCCCCCTCCCATATTCTGAGAGGGGGATGGTTATCTTCTGGTTTGTCCTTATGCCATGTAATATGGTAGTAATGCTTCTGCGTACGCGGCACGGTGGGTTTAATGTGTTTTGTTTAGGTCATGAGTATTAGTGCTGCTACAAGTAGGGCTATCCATGCTAGCACATTTTCTCTTGCAAGCTTTGAGCCGTCGAGGGGTGGTAGTGGGAGGAGGTTGAAGAATGCTAGCCAAGCGTTTATGTCTACTATTCCTGCGAGGAGGCCCTGGTATTCTGGCTTTGCTAGTTTAAGGAGTAGGTAGGCTATGTAGGCTATTGCTATGTTTGCTGCTGGCCCTGCGCCGCTTATTAGGTCTTCTCTGCGTGGTAGTGTTGTGAAGAGGGGGCTTTGGCAGATTATTGTAACGTATCCTGGCGCTAGTATTGCTATGGGGAGGCCTATCGTTCTTAGTACTCCGGAGATTAGGGTTATGGTTACGCCTGTCGTTGTTAGCACGAAGCCTGCTAGGCATCCTTGCCTTCTTGCCACTTCTCTGTGGGCTGTTTCATGCGCTACGAATCCTACTATTGCACCTAGTAGAACTCCCATGCTATAGCTATAGGGGTTGCTTACAATGTTTATGATGCGTATTCCTTCGAACCCGAAGGCTACTAGTATAATTCCTATTGCTAGGGTCTGCCAGTGGCCGAAGTAGAGCTTCACATCTCTTGCTCCGATCCCGAGCACGTCGCACTCACCTTGACTGCTCTTCCTCGGTTCTCGTAGCGGCCCGTAACGGTATAATAGCCTCTTCACCGTAGTCTACTACCACTCTAATGTATCCTTCGAGTTGTGCATCAAGCTCTGGGTCTCCAGTGTCAACTAGGAATTGCTTAAGTTTAGCCATTTTGCTTCTGGTGGCTACCGCCAACAAGCTCTTTCTTCCACCAGCTTCCCTCAACACTCTTGGCGATATTTGCTGGTTTCCTCTGCCAAGTAGGAAGCCTTGGCCCCCGAGAGGCGATACTATTATCAGTACTCTTCCACCCCTCTCCCTGTGCCTCTTGACGGCCCGGTATAATGCCTCCTCGTTAGCATCTCTTACCAGGAGTTTTCCATTATGGATTACATCCACTCCTAGAAGGGTTTTCTCGACGCCTATTGCGTCTGCTATTGCTTTTGTGGTTGTGCCTGGTCCAAGCACGTATAGTGTGCAGTCTCTCATATAGTATTCTTTGATGTGTGTTGCTATGGCTTTTCTATTTTCTTCTTCGGTTGGTGTTTGAGGTGTAGGTTCTTTTGATGATGCAACCATAAGGTTGCTGCATGGTATTTTGGCTATGGCGTAGAGTTTTACTTTGAGTTTTCCCCTGCGGTAAGCTTCTTCATCTATATCTAGGATCTCGCCTGTGCATGTGGCTGCGTTGCCGGTGATGTAGGAGGCTAGCGTGTTTGCTGCGGCTTCTGGTGAGATGGCGAAGACTGAGCTGTATACTTTAACTCCACTGGGCACTCCTAGTATTGGCTTGCCTGTTGAACCGCTGGCTTCTAGTGCTTTGTAGACGTCACGTGCTGTCCCGTCTCCCCCGACGAATACAATGATTTTGGCATCGTTTTTCACGCATGCCTTCACGGCTTTAATCGTGTCGTTCCGGGATGTAGGCCATGAACTATACCTGTATATGACCCGGTAGGAGCTCTTGTATACTGTTTCCTCGATGTAGCCTTCGCCCATTTTATTGTTGACGGTAAGGAAGAATACCTTCTCGCTGGGTATCAGCCTAGCTAATGCTCTCACGAACCGTGAAGCTCTCTCCGGCGCGGGTGCTTCCTTACCTGCTAAGAGCTTCACGTCTATGTTGTCGCTTCCTTTTAGCCCTAGTCTGCCCCCTATGCCGGCAATGGGGTTTACGAGAAAGCATACACTAATGCCTGCCATTCTCGTCGGCCCACACCTCATACATTGGGGTGTTTGAGGCACGTTGCTGCACCCTTATTCTTATCTACCCATGCTGTGCTTGCAGGGCTTCATTGTGTGGGAGGGGCGGCTATGGCGGGTGGTTCTCTGGGGGCTGGTGATAGGGTTCTGTTTTTTGGGAGGTTTCAGCCGTTCCACTATGGACATCTCTCTGCTGTGAGGTGGTTGCTGGAGAGGTATAGGGAGATTGTTATTCTCGTTGGCATGGCTGACGAGAGCCATACATGGCTTAACCCGTTTACAGCGGGGGAGAGGATTCTTATGGTGCGTGAGGCTTTACGCTATTCTGGCATAGACTTGTCGAGGATTATTACGGCAACTATTCATACTCTTCGCGTGTACTCGGGTAATGCTGGTTACGTGCTAGGCTTTGTGCCTCCCGTTGACGCTGTCGCGACTGCAAATCCTCCGGTTAAGAGGGCGTTTATGGATGCTGGCGTGAAGACGGTGTCTCCGCCTCTCGTCAATAAGAGTGTGTGGTGTGGCGAGTATATTAGGAGGCTTATGGCGCGTGGTGACTCCTCGTGGAGGAGCCTGGTTCCTCCCCCCGTGGCTGATATTATTGACTCTATAGGCGGTGTGAGCAGGGTTACTGAAATATATATGTCTCAGAACGAGTTGGCTATGAGTGATGAGGCTTTAAGAACAGCGTGTACAAGTGCTGCACAGCATCGGTAACACTTTGGTTTCTCGAACAAGGCGGCAGCCCCTGGCCTACTATTACAACCATTAAATTCCTCAAGATAATGTTGTAGTACACGTCCCGGTACCCCTGGAGCATACAGCACATCCTCTAGTATGGCAATCAGGATCAATGCCTGGGGATCGGCTAGGCTTATGGTTATCCAGTCACGTATGCTTACAACATTCTCCCTCACAATGCTGGTAAATTCCCCGCCTGCCAGTAGGCAGCATGTAAACCCTCTTGTAGTCTCGTTGAAGTAGACGTCCTCTAGCAGCCTTAGACCGCTAGTGCTAAGCATTATGCCCCCACGCGTCTGCGATATGAACCCCCTCTTCTTAAGGAGGTTGATGAGGTTTCTAATTCTCCTCTCCCCAATACCGAGCAATCGTGCGAGCCTGGGCCTGCCTATGGGCGCCTCGTATTTAGCTGCGATGAGTATGGACAACACATCCAATACTCTGTCCTCGCTTAGCGAGCTATAAAATACCCTAATGTGCTCCTTAGCCCCCCTCGTCATCACAACCGCCGTCCTATAGGCTAGCCGTCACCATCCAACACGTCCAGCCACTTTACACTAGGGTGCCTCTCTCGGTCCGTGAACTCCTCACTCCCCCATAAAACTATGGGGGTTAGGGCGAGGCCTTCGATCATCGGCGTTGCCTCGTGCTCCCTCCTACCGCTTACCCTTGGAAGCTGTAATGGGGGGCTGGAGGTTCACTCTCTTGAGCGGTAGCTTCAAGTGTTCTGCGACTCTTCTAACGGCCCACTCGTAGCTTGGGTCGCCCTTAGAATAGCGTAGTTTGAGCTTACGGTAAGCAGCTCTAAATAGTAGTTCGGCATCCCTGGAGTAGACTTCCATATATCCTTTTACATGCCCCCTAAGATTCTTCGT
>QNYQ01000002.1 GCA_003978665.1 Hyperthermus sp. | reverse complement strand
GGAGCTGTTGCCTG
Source organism: Hyperthermus sp. (assembly GCA_003978665.1). Lineage (GTDB taxonomy): Archaea > Thermoproteota > Thermoprotei_A > Sulfolobales > Pyrodictiaceae > QNYQ01. The sequence continues at coordinate 30,203 of QNYQ01000002.1, read as the reverse complement.
CTGCATGGTTTTAATGTGTTCTTCAACCTCTTCCAAGCTTTTCCCCTTTAGGAATAGTATTAGGGCATCATTTATCTTGGATACTGGTATTCTTATCTGCCTCCAGGTGTCTCTGTCCCTTAATGTTACCGTGTTATCCTCTAATGTCTGGTAGTCTATCGTGATTGCCGCGGGAACGCCTACTTCATCTACTCTGGCATATCTTCTACCTATGCTTCCGTCATCGTCGTATACGGCATAGAAGCCTGACTCTACTAGGTTCCACCAGATGGACTTGGCTATAGCAGTTAGCTTGTCATCTCTAACGAGGGGGAATACGGCTGCATCTATCGGGGCTAGGTGGCGTGGTATTGAAAGTATAGTCCTTCCCTCGATAACCCTGTAGGCATGGTCAAGTACTACGAAGACAAGTCTTTCAACACCAAAGGAGGGCTCGGCAACGTGGGGCGTGTATCTCTTCCCTGTAATCTTCTCCTGCTTCACTATGATCTTCAGCTTATCTCCCGGGATCTTAACGTCGTCAACCTCTAAGTACCCCTTTTCCCTAATCTGTTGCTCTACAAGGTTAGCGTCGAGCGTCTTGATCTTATTCATGACCTCTTTAGCTCTTGACCTATACGTTTTACCTAGCCATGCAGCATCCACTACGACTATTCTCCGTGTCACGGTTTGCGGTTCGGCGTACTGTTTAAACACTGTCATGTCTGCACCGCTGTGCTGCATGTGTCTTGAGAGATCATAGTCCGTGCGGTATGCATGTCCCGAGACTTCAAGCCAGCCGAGCCTTGAAACTCTTACAAGCTGGTCGAAAGTTTGTGCTGCGTAGTGTGCCCTCTCCTCGGGGAGCTTCTCCTCGAAGTAGGTATCTGGGGGCCTAATGCCGAGCTCCTCTATGAACTGCTGGGCTACGGCCATCCAGTAGGCTAGCCAAGGCGTAACTATGATCCCCTCCTCTATGGTCTCTCTAACGGTGTATTCCTCCGGCTTGTCCTCTCCTCGCGCCTTGGCTTCAGCCCTGAGGATCCTAAGCTTAACCTTCTCCACCCTGCTTATGAGCTCGTCGAGTACACCTCCATGCCATGGGTCATCCGGGTCGAAGAAGAACTCGAGCTCTGCTATAGTGAACTCTCTGAGTCTCATTATTCCCTGTCTCGGAGAGATCTCATTCCTAGCTACCCTGCCTATTTGTGCTACGCCTATAGGCATACGCCTCCTAGCTGACTCGTACACGCGCTTAAACGCCACAAACATACCCTGTGCGGTCTCAGGGCGTAGGTAGCCGGTATTCTGGATGTATGGGCCTATGGTGGTCTGGAAGAGTAGGTTGAACTTCTTAACCTCGCCTAGTTCTCCACCACAAATGGGGCAGCGTAAGCCATGCTCCCTAATGATCCTGGTCATCTCCTCAGGATTGAGGCCCTCAGCCCTCACGCCTAGCCTCTCCTCTATCAGGTGATCAGCCCTAAACTTCCTCCCGCACTTCATACACTCAACTATCGGGTCAGTGAAATGTTCTAGGTGGCCGCTGGCTTCGAAGACTTTCGAGGGAGCTATTACCGGGGTCTCTATCTCCACCACGATATGCTGCTGTTTCTGTATGAAGTGCTTTCTCCAGACACCTATGATCTTCTCTTTGAGTCTAACACCGAGGGGGCCTAGGTCGTAGAAGCCGGCGACACCACCGTAGATCTCGTAGCTTGGCCAGAAGAAGCCCCTGCGGCGGGCAAGCTCCATGAGCTTATCATATTTATCACTAGAGTCCCTTGCCATAACGGTATAGGCCACCTCCAAGACGAAGCCCCTCAGCCCTCTCACTCCTATATTAACCTAAGTAACCCACTAATGCCCGCGCTCATCCTAAGGCCTCCTCCATGCGGGGTCTTTGAGGGAGGCATGTATGTCGGTGGGAGGCCATACTGGCTGCGTGTTTGGAGGAGTAAGCTCAAGGCTTGATGAGGCTAAGGCATTTATCGTGGGCGTTCCCTTTGAGGCTACTACGACATATAAGCTTGGCACAAGGTATGCTCCTTTATCCATACGTAGGGCTGCCGCTAATATCGAGTTTTTCTCTTTGAGAGCAGGGATTGACGTGGAACACGTCAAAATTCATGATATGGGCGATATAGACGTTGTTGCTGATACAGAATTAATGATGAGCATTCTAGGGGATTATGTGGAGAGCATTGTTCAGGATACTAGCTTGAGGAGAAAGCTGGCCGTGTTCCTGGGAGGCGAACACACCATAACCTATGGGATAGTTAAGGGTATAGTGAAGGCTGAGCAAAACACTTGCATAATTGTTTTTGATGCCCACTTGGACATGAGAGAAGAGTATATGGGAATAAGCCTTAGCCATGCAACAGTCCTTAGGAGAATTAGCGAAGTTCTTCCAAGCCCCCATAACCTCTTGGTATATGGTGTGAGGGCATTTACCCTAGAGGAGCTAAACTACGCGAGGTCAAGAGGGATAAAAATAGTAGATGTACTAGCGGCGAGGAGGACTGAGAACACTGTTACAAGGTTTCTTGAAGGAAAGGAGTGTAGCCATATTCACGTATCGATCGATGTGGATGTATTCGATCCAGCATACGCGCCGGGAGTGGGTAATCCTGAGCCCGAGGGGCTCAGTCCAAGCCATGTGCTAGAGGTGCTGCACGAGCTGATTAAGCTGGTGGCTGGAAGAAACTCTTCAATTAGCATTGATGTTGTAGAGGTCTCGCCGCCAAACGACTGCAACGATATAACATCGATCCTGGCAGCCAAGCTTGTAGTAGAGTCCATAGCAGCCTGGGCAGGCTCCACAGCCCTTAGATAGCTCTAAGTAGTTTCCGGCCCGCAGGCCTAACCTTATATACAACCCTGTAGCCGCAGTAAGGACACTTTATGCTAGGCATATACTCTAAATCTAATGCTGTAAACTCTCTACCACAGCGCCCGCACTTGTAGCGTATCAAAGCCTTATCCTCGATAACTCCATGCTCTCCCCCTCTAGCCTCGTAGAGCCCGAAGGACTCCATTAGAGCCACCCGGAGCCATAACAAGCGGCGCGAAACTCTTATAAGAATAACTGGCTCGTAGAGAGGGCGAGGCTGGCGGGAATCTCCGGAATATGTCCATGATAGGATCGTTGAAGGGATGTGTACTCCATGAGCGGTGAATTATCCTCGCTCTGCGGGGGTCTCCCAGAGGAGCTTTGTGAGCAACTCGCGAGAGAGCAGCAGGTGATAAAAATCAAGCTCGAGAAGAGACGCTATGGAAGAGAAGTAACAATAATAGAGGGGCTGGACGAAAGAGAGGTCAACTTGAAGAAGTTGGCCTCCAAGCTTAAATCCAAGCTGGCGACTGGGGGTACGTACAAGAACGGGAGAATAGAGCTCCAGGGCGACCACCGGCATAGGGTCAAGGATATACTGGTAGACATGGGATTCCCGGAGGAGAACATAATAATAGTGGAGTAGCGCTGGCAAACACAATGCTCCCGCGGCAGGATGGCGGCTGACGGAAACAAGCCTAATCACTGCCCCGGCATTGTTGCCTGGCCTCTATCCCGGCAAGTTGTGACTGGTGCTCGATGGTTCCTATCCCTTCAACCCCTCTACTACATGTTTTTGATAATGCTTATTGACGTGAACACTATAATGTTCGACGTTAGGCCTCCAACCAAGAGCGCTAGCATGGACCTCCTCTTGCTCAGTCTAAGCATGAATGCGAGGAGGCTCCCACCCCATATTCCTGTACCGGGAAAGGGGGCTGCTACGAACACTGCTATACCCATTGTGCCGAGCCTAGATATGGCTTCTCTCTTCTTTGATAGCCTCTCAATGTAACGGAAATATAGGGGGCCCACTGTGCATGCAATGTACCCTTTTCTTTGGCTGACTTTGCTTGTAATGAAATCGTCAATGTGCTCTACAAGGGTGGGGAGCAGTAGGGAAAGGGTTAGGACTCCGAGTGATGACATGATTAGGCTGAGGTAGGGGTTGAGGTCTAGAATAGTGGCTACAGCTAGAGCATACCTGCCTTCGAGAAAGGGCATCAGCGATACTAGGTAGACATAGAGGTAGTCTAAGGGTGTGCTCATAGGATTGCATCCCGCCTAGTCGCTTGAAAAGCTCTCTCACGTAACCATGCTGGTGAACTATGCGGTGGAATTCTTGAATGTTTTGGAGCCCTGTTTCTCCATGGTTTGCTCTTGTTACTGAAGCACTTTCAGCTGTTCTGCTGCTCTCCTGGCCTTTCTTCTGGCTTCCTCGATGTTTTTACCCCTTGCTAGTACCACAGCCATTCGTCGTCCACGATATGTTTTTGGTTTGCCGAACCATCTTACTTGGACTCCTGGGATGGAGAGAGCAGCGTATACTCCATGCAGCCTCGGATGCCACACGTCCTCTAGGTTGGTGTATACTGCGAAGCTCGCGGCGGGACTCACTATTTCTGGCCGTGGTACGGGTAGCCCCACGGCAGCCCTTACATGAACCTGGAACTCGCTGATATCCTGGCTTACCATTGTAACGAGCCCGGTATCGTGTGGTCTGGGTGCCACCTCGCTGAAGAGGAGTCTGCCGTCACGTGTCTCTAAAAGCTCGACGCCGAATACTCCGACGCCGCCTAAGCCCTCTGCGACGCGTAGCGCAATGTTTTTCGCCTCATTCAATATTTCAATGCTCCGACTACTCGGCTGCCATGACTCTATGTAGTGGTATTCGCCGTACCTCCAGTGTTCCACAGGCTCCATGACGTCGGTTACAACGTTGCCGTCACCTCTCACATAGCGGTAGGCTAGGACAGTATACTCGGCAGCAAGCTCCACGAACTCCTCTACTATTACTCTCCTGCTTGCTCCACGTGCATGGCGTACAGATTCCTCGTAGGCCTCTATCACCCTCCTCTTAGAGGGCTCTGTAACCTTGACATGGCCGTGGCCGCTGCTACTCATTTCAGGCTTTATTAAGCAAGGGTATCCTATGCGCTCACATATCTCGTAAGCCTCCTCACCGCTTGTAGCGAAACCAAATCTAGTGGTGGGTAGTCCAAGTACGCTAGCAGCCCAGCGCCGTAGCTCTACACGGTTCATGGCGATCTTCACTGCTTTCGCGTTCGGAACAACATGGTAGCCCTCCTCCTCTAATTCCTCCAAGACCCCGGTATCTATAGCCTCGATCTCTGGTATCACGGCAATAGGGTCCTCACGCATTATGATGGCCTTCAGTCCCGAACCATCAAGCATATTGACAACATAACGCCTATGAGCCACATGCATGGCGGGAGCCCAGTCATACCTATCTACTACCACTACTTCAAAGCCCAGCCTCTGAGCCTCAATCACAACCTCCTTCCCTAGCTCTCCCCCACCAAGCAAGAGAATCTTCAGAGAACCCTTACCCAATGGCGAGCCAATAGCGTCAAGGCGAGAGGGCACACCCACAATAAGCCACCTCCAGATTATTCAATCCCTAACTAACACGGTTTTCACTCTTGCCTACATCAGCCCCGTAATCCTAGTTTCCGTTAACTAAAGAAACATGCCCAGGGTAGAGGATAAGACTACAGGCATGTGCATGCCCTACCATAAACATTTTATTGCAGAAGCCCGGGAATAGCGATACGGCCAAACATAAGGCTTTTTACTCCAGAACACTGGCCAGCAGGTGAGGCTCCATGAGCACCAACGAAACCAGCCACCTTCCCGAGCCAAGGATACCACTGATGAAGACCTGGGGAAAGCCTAAGAGAAGAAGGAAGCTCGACCCACCAATAGACGAGATAATAGAAGCGTTGATCAACAGAAAGCCGAAGCCCAGCGAAGTAATAATATAGGTGAATCAGCCCCGCCCGGTCTTCCAAGCTTCGCGGCCCGTTGCAGATGCCCTATAGAGCCCCTCCCTCCTTTGACGCTAGCGTGCTCCCTTCGCTTGCCCCTGCCCTCTGGTGTTCATTGGTCAGCTTCTCTTCAAGTTCTCGCCTATGATCCCACTTCAAGCAGCGTGGCCTCGCCGATGACGCAGCAACCTTATTTAATCCCTCGCTCCGTACGCCGGCTTCTGCCCTTTCGCTGGTTAGGAGGCTAAGGGAAGAGTGTCTTGGCCTCGTGGGCCGAGGTAATCCTTATTGTGCTTTTCTCTCTACGTGTCTCTCTTTCGGCTACACTGCTCTCAGCTGCTTGGAGTCTGCCTTTAGCGTTCCTGGCTGCACGTGGCCTTAGGGCTGCTAGAGTACTCGTGGGGGTTTGTGAGGGCCTTGTAGGTGTGCCTACAGTCCTAGTGGGCCTTGTGCTTTACATGCTGTTGAGTAGGCATGGGCCTCTGGGTGGGCTGGGTGTGCTTTACACTCCTACAGCTATAGTCATTGGTGAGTCCATTCTAGTGACCCCTATAATTACTGCTGTAGGCTATCGTGTACTCAAGAGGTCTATTGATAGGTTTGGAGAGCTAGCGTTAAGTCTTGGGGCATCTGAGGCTAGGGCGTTTCTCTTCTCCCTTCAGGAGTCTCTGCCAGGGCTTCTTAGCGTGTTGCTGATGGGGTTTTCCCGTGCTATTGGAGAGCTCGGAGTAGCGTTGATGGTGGGGGGTAATATAAGGGGTTACACGAGGACCATGACTACTGCAATAGCGCTTGAGGTGTCGAAGGGAGAGTTCGGAGAGGCCATTGTGCTAGGCATCATGCTTGTAGCAATAATGCTGGCGTCATCCCTCATCATATATGTGCTAGGGCGTGAGGAAGCTTGATCAGGTTGGTTAACGTATGGTACCGCTACCCCGGCTCAGCTAGCTGGGTGCTACGCGGCGTTGGCATAGATATTGGTGCGGGGGAGTCAGTGATTGTTACGGGGCCCAACGGGAGCGGCAAGACCACATTACTCAAGGTTATCGCGGCAATCTATAAACCTGTTAGAGGAAGAGTCAAACTCTGGGGTAAAGATGTCTGGATGGTGGCTGATGCCGAGAGGCTTGCGTTAAGAAGGAGGCTTGTATATGTCCACGAGGAGCCGATTATTGTGAGAGGCAGCGTGCTACACAATATAGCCTTCGGCCTTCTCTTGCGCGGCGTCGAGCGTGAGACTGCCGAGGCTAAGGCTGAGGAAGCTGCATCACTGCTAGGCTTAGAGGGTTTGCTTGCCGAGAAGGCTAAGCACTTGTCGAGGGGCCGTAGACAACTCGTAGCAATAGCCAGAGCCATAGCTCTCGAACCAGACTACCTCCTCCTCGATGAACCCCTGTCACACCTTGACCTTAGCTCTAAGGATAGACTTCTTGCAGTCTTGGAGGAATTAAAGTCGAAGGGGAGGGGGGTAGTGCTCACTGCACATGACACTAGCCTGGTTGAGAGGCTGAAGGCTAGGCTAATATACCTTGAAGATGGGCTAGTGAAAGAGATCGAGCCCGGAGTCTTTCTTTGAGGCCGTTGCTTCTATTAGGGTGCCATATCACTCAGTGCTATATGGGGGTATAGCTTGGGCTTCAGCGATATGGTTGACGACGTTGATGTTAAGCTGGTGAAGCTACTTGCACAGGATTCGAGGCTGAGCATAAGGATGCTGGCACGGGAGCTAGGCCTCGCACCATCAACGATACATTCCAGGCTGCGTAAGCTTATGGAGACCGGTCTTATAAAGAGGTTTACTGTAGCTCCCGACTATGAGAAGCTGGGCTTTAGCCTTACGGCGCTAATACTCTTACAAGTTGAAGGAGAGAAGATACTGGATGTGGGGGAGTATATTGCCCGGGATCCGCGTGTGATGCAAGTATACGATATAACCGGCGACTACGACCTAGCCGTTGTAGCTAAGTTTAGGAACATCGATGAACTGGATAGCTTCATAAAAACCGTTAATAGAATGAAGTTTGTAAAGAGGAGTGTAACAAGCCTGTCTCTGAGAACAATAAAGGAGGATTTCATATCACCTTTATTGAGGAGCGACAACGCCTAAAGCTTAAAACTAAAGGGTGTCTGGGAGGCAGTGCCCCTCCACATACTAGGGGAGCGGGAGTGGGCAGTATCCCTCCACCTCTCGTCAAAAGGCCTCGTCTAATACGGTATGGTGGAAGCGATCCTGGAATCAGAGGGGGAAGAGGCTACAGTATTGGCGAGCTTAGGGAAGCAGGGCTCTCGTATGATGAAGCTAAGGCGCTAGGAATACCCGTGGATAAACGCCGTAAGACGGTGTGGCAGTGGAACGTTCAGAGGCTGCGCGAGTATCTTCGCGCCATCGGGTTTAGAGCGGGAGAACAATAGTGGAACGCTCGGCTCCTAGGGCCTAGAGCTACGCCCATGACGGTAAGGGTGCGTAACCTTAATGTCCACTATTGTCGAGGCAGTCAGGGCTGAAGGGATCTGGAAGACTTATCCTGGAGGTATTGTTGCTAACCGTGATGTAAGCATCTCGGTGAGGCAGGGGGAGATACTGGCTCTTCTCGGAGAGAACGGGGCAGGTAAGACAACCCTCGTCAACATTATTGCTGGCATCCTAGCCCCGGATAAGGGCTCTCTCTACGTTTACGGGAGAAAGGTAAGGTTTCATGGGCCAAGTGATGCGCTGCGTTACGGGATAAGCCTTGTCCCGCAAAACCCTAGGCTAATTGAGTCCTTCACCGTAGCCGAAAATATAGTGCTGGCCGCCAGGCTGGCTGGAATAAAGCTTACGCTCGGTCAGGTTAGGGATGCTGCTAGGAGTGTTGGAGAGGAGTACGGCATAGCTGTAGACCCTGACGCCTACGTCTGGAGCCTCTCCATGGGGGAGAGGCAGAGGGCGGAGATAGTTAAGGCGCTAGTGCTTGGTGCAAAAATCCTCCTACTTGACGAGCCAACAACCCATCTCTCCCCATTGGAGTCCAGTAAGCTACTGGAGCTTACTAGGACTCTTAGCTCTCAAGGAAAGAGCATAGTATTCATAACCCATAGGATCAATGAGGCCTTAGAGGTAGCTGATAGAATAGCTGTGATGAGGTCTGGCAGGCTTGTGGCTCTGCTGGCTAGAGGGGAGGCAGATAGGGAGAAAGTACTCGAGTTGATGTTCGGTGCAGAGAGGCTTGCAGAGCCTGCTGGCCCGCGTGGAGCTGGAAGGGGCAGTGTTGGGCGCGTTGTCCTTGAGGTGAGGGGTCTCTGGGTTAAAAACGATTATGGGGCCTACAGTGTCCGTGGCGTTGATCTCACGCTGCATGAGGGCGAGATCCTGGGTGTCGCGGGAATAGCTGGTAATGGTCAGCGAGAGCTTTTCGAAGCACTCATAGGGATTAGGGAGATCGAGAAAGGCAAGATAGTGGTGGGGGGTAGTAGTGCAGTCGTCGGCAAGCACGCTGCAGGTACAAGCGATATTGCAGTTATCCCAGAGGACAGGATAGGCTGGGCTCTCGTGCCCGGGAAGAGCTTGGTCTTCAATACAGCGGCTGGAATGTATGGGAGCCCTCTAGGCCCCTATAGAGGAATCAGGGTCTTGTGGGAGAAGGCTAGAAGCTTGACAGCTAGGATAGTAAAGGAGATGAACGTGATAACTCCAGGGCTTGACGTTCCGCCCGAGGCGCTTAGCGGGGGTAACATGCAGAGATACATTGTCGGTAGAGAGCTTGCTAAAAAACCTAGGCTGATCCTTTCAATGAATCCTACAGGAGGACTCGATGTTGCAGCGGCAAGATTCGTGCACCAGTTATTGCTTGATGCTGCTAGTCAGGGCGTCGGCATACTATTGTTCTCTGAGGATCTAGACGAGCTCATAGAGCTTGCTGACCGCATACTAGTGATGAATAGGGGGACGATCGTTTACGAGTCCCTCCGCCCCTTTGATGTACGCGAGATAGCTAGGAGAATGACCGTTTAACGCTCTTCCTGGGAGGTACCAGGATCCTTGGCTGCGATAAAGCTTGTGGAACGTGCTCCTATGGAGAGAGGCAACCCACTCCTCTATGGTGCCGCTGGGCTTGTAGCAGGGATCGTTATCGCTGTAGCCATTGGCGCGCTAACCCCGGCAGGAATTTCTGGCACACTACACGCCTTCGTTAAGGTGTTTTCTTCGCCCTCTTTCCTGGCACTTTCCCTTCCTTACTTCACAGCAATCTCGCTTAGTGGTGTTGGCTTGGCACTGGCTTACAGGGCATCATTTATAACTATTGGTGCTGAAGGCCAGCTTATACTTGGCATGATCACTGGCTTCTGGCTCCTTTACTACATGCTTCCAGGGCTGGGAAGAATTAGCCTGCTTGTGGGGAGTGCTATCTCAGTTCTTGTAGGCTCTGTTTACGGCCTCCTCGTAGGCTTGCTTAGGGTATACCTTGGCGTGAATGAGACTCTTGTGAGCTTGATGCTGAACTATATCGCTCTAAGCGTCCTCAACTATCTCGTTTCGGGGCCGTGGAGCGTGGGGGGCTTTACTAAGACTGATGTCTTGCCAGCAGGAGTTGTTGTAAGCTCCTTGACTGCTAGTCTCGTAGCGCTCATAGTGCTTGTTGCACTAGAGGTACTGTATAGGTACACGAGGCTTGGCGTGGCTATCGACAGTATTGGCCTGGCCAGAAAAATGGCAATGACCTATGGGATAAACTATGCCAGAGTCATACTCAAAGTATCATTTCTCAGCGGCGGCGTTGCTGGCCTTGCAGGCTTCCTCTACCTAGTCTCGGGCGCTCAGCGACTCTACAGTACAAGCTATGGGCCAGGCTACGGCTACATAGGCATCCTCGCAGCATGGCTTGCAGGGCTCAGACCACTAGGCGTCATAGCATCATCAATGCTGCTGGGCCTACTCTACGTCATGAACACTAGCCTCCAACTGTCGGGGGTCCTACCTAGCTTCGTGCAGGCAATGCAGGCGGTGATTGTTCTCTCGGTTACAGCATTCGTTGCTCTTTCGAGATATAGGATCGTAGTCTCATAGCTCCCAGTGGTGGGAATATATGGATCTAGCAGCCCTCGTGCATCAAGCCATACCTCTGGCGACAATAATCTCCTTGACAGCACTTGGGGAGGTATACTTAGAGAGGGCGGGAAGAGTTAACCTTGGCCTAGAGGGGATATTATACATAGGCTATAGCGCTTCTGCACTAGCATCAGTGTATGCAGGCTCCCTCCTCGTAGGCCTCGCCTCGTCGTTAGTGGCAACACTGTCTATGTCGTTGATCTTCTTTCTTCTCGTGGAAATACTCAGGGTGGACCAGGCTATTGTAGGTCTCGCCCTAGTCTTTACTGGCATTGGGCTGGGGGACGCTCTAGGCGTTAGCTCCAAAGGGCTTGCAGGCCCCATGCTGTCTCACTCGTCAGCCCTACTCCTGGAGATCCTAGCCCTACTCGCCCTACCCGTAGCATCATACATACTGCTGCAGAGGACGTGGCTTGGACTAGTTGTGAGAAGCGCGGGCGAGGATGAAGAATCAGCCAGGTATATGGGTGTTCCACTAGCTAAAGTGAGGCTTCTAGCGCTGATTGTCGAGTCCATCCTAGTATCGTTAGCCTCTCTCTACTTCTACGCTTACTACAGCAGTGGCGCGTGGAGAGCTGGAAGACCCCTTGGCTTGGGGTGGCTGTCTCTAGGCATGGTAATACTCGGCTACTGGAACCCTATCGGTGTGGCTATTTCATCGCTACTGCTGGGGGTACTGTATAGCCTTCGGCCTCTAATGCCAGCCATAGGTATTCCTAACCAAGTAGCTGATGCAGTACCTTATGCGGTAGTAGTGGTAGCACTTGTTATAGCATCATGGATCTATAGGAGGACGGGCTACAGGCCTCCTGCACTGGTGTGGAAGGTTTGAAAAACATGGAAGCCTCCTCTCTCCCCTATAAGCCTCTCAGCAGCCTTCTCTATTCTCTCGTAGTGCTTCTCTAAGTCCATTAACGTGCACGTGTCGGAGTCAAGAGTCATAAACCTAACACTCCCATAGCTACCGTAGTCCCTCATTAAGGGTGCGATAACGGGCTTGTATATTGACGCTGTGAGGGGATGAAGTACAATCCAAGTCTCATAGCCCGTGCTTAGCCTCGACTTCAAAACACTGTTAAGTCGTGCAGCCGGGTTTAGTGAGCCATGAAGAGTCTCAACCTCTACAATAACGCCTCCAGCCCACCCCCTGCGAATAAATACATCCACCGTAGTGTTGGCCACAACAACCTCAGTGTCTATACTACTACCCCTGTAGCCGGCCTCCAATAAGTACTCAACTACAAGCGATTTCAAAGCATAATGCAGGAAGGCTTCTTCGGCTCTAGCCTCCTCATCGTCTACAGCATGGCGCACGTATCTTGCAGCCACACTATCGTTTGCAGCAGCCTCAAGACACTCACTTAGCCTGGCTTCGGCAGCTATAGCAGCGGTATCTATGCTTGTAGCTCCATCTACAGTGCTAGTGCCATAGAGTAGACCCACAAGCTGGAATGCGGCATCGTCCTCGCTTATAGACACTATCACAGGCTGGGGTAAACTAGCATATAGTGCTCCGCGCCCGGAAACCTCAGCCTGCCATATCGACTTAATCCTCGATACGTATTCCCTGCTTGTGTAGAACACTAGGAAGCCGAAACCCTGGCCAAAAGCCTCCCTAAGCCTATCCTCAAGGAATGATGCAAGCTTACCGATGCTGGCGGCTCCAGCCTCAGAGTCAGCTATGGAGTCTATGTCTAACACGTAGATGCTTGAGCCGCTTCTAAGGAGCGCCAACTGGTACTCCGTAAGCCTTTTTGCAACATGTTGCACGTTCAACGGGCTCCTAGCTGACACCATGTAGATCTCGCGTAGGATCCTCTTCAAAAACTCGATATACTCGTAGCGCCTGTTATTAGGCTTGACAGCTATCATAAAGACCGGGTTGCCGCTGGACCTTCTGAATAACGCATTACCCAGCATTAGCGTGAGAGGATCAAGCTCTGCCAGGGGGGCCTCTGCGGAGAGCTGAGGCGCTCTTACTTTAGGAAGTGGAAGAGGTGCTGGAGGCTCGGGAAACCGTGGCTGTGGAGGCACAGGCAGCCTCGACTCCAAAGGCTTCACTTGCACTCTTGGAGCCCCAACATTATTAATAGTGAATACCTTCTCCCCAACGCCCTTACCGCCTACCTCCTTTACCTCCTCCACATCCTACCCCTCATATCAATAGGGGGATATCGAGCATAATGCGTCCGCTCCATGCGGACAGATCTGGTCTGCAGCCCGTTATTATGAGCCCCGCACTTCCATCAAGCTCTCCTCAGCTCTAAGAGACGCCAGGACCCCTCTAATCCACGCTCTCACCTTCTCACCAAGAGGCTTGCCAGTAACCTTCTCTGTAAGCCTGCAGAAGCCGCAGACAACCCCGCTCGAGGCCAGCCCACAATGCTTGCATCTCCCATAACTACTCTCTCTCCCCCACGAATGATACATGCCCATATTGCGCTCGAGCCTACGTATATAGGTAATTTTAATGCCCGGGTGCTCCTCCTCAAGCTTGTTGACGAACTCCTTGATCCTCTGCTCTATGGGAGCCCTAGGCCTATAGGGGCACTCGGAGTGGTGGAAGGGTATGCCGTTTATTAGAGAGTAAAGTAGGGATTCCCTCTCGGTGACTTCATAAAGAGGCCTCACCCTGCCCACCGCCAGGCCTTTTACCGTGCTCGTTGAAGGCGCCAGCTTACTAACACCGTCCATGTTCTGAAACATGAACTCTTTCAAAGTGTACGCTATTATATCGTCGGCAGTATGGCCTGTAGCCACATAGTCGGCGTCAGCCTCCACGGCTACAGCGTTAAGGATGTAGCGCTTAACCAGGCCGCAAACGCTGCAGGTAGGCCTTCTGGCTCTCTTAGCCAGTTCAGGAACAGTAACTCCTAGCACCTTCTCCAGCTCCACTATAATGCAGGGTATACCCACTCTATGGCAGAGCTCATGAGCCTTCTTCATGGACTCCTCACTATATTCTCCCAGGCCTAGATTTATATGGACGCCGATAAGTTCCACGTTATCCTTCTTAAGCATGGAGGCGAGAGCGTAAAGCATTGCAGCACTGTCCTTTCCCCCGGAAACGGCCACTATAACCCTACGCGCCCTAGATAGCCCTGTCTTCTTCAGGATCCTAGCTATCTTTCTTTCAACAAACTCTCTGAAGTGTAAAGTGCATAGGTCAAGCCTAGCATACGAGATCCGGACTACGGCCGGGGCACCACAAACACTGCAGCTAGCCGCCGCTCGCCGCACGTATAACTGTGAGCTCTTCACCATCCTCAACAATATCATCCTCGTGTAAGGGTCTGCCTTCACGAACCACTACGACTTCTTCAATGCTCATACCCAACGCTTTAACGAGCTCTTTAACCCTACTACCCTCTAGCTCAACATTCTTCTTCACATTATCGGGAAGGATAACCACATGCAATCTTTTAACGTCCTTGGCCATGGTCCTTGATTCCGGCATAGCAGTTAGGACCCCTATTCATAGAATCTTAAAACCTGTCTGTGGCCCCTCGACTCATGCTATGGCCCGTGTAGCTTATAACAATTGTTCGCGGGGTTGTAAAGGATCTGATAGGGCCGTTGATAGGGAATTGTAGCCTACTTAGCCTTGGCCCCTCTATAGTATGTGAGAAAGCCGTCGATAGAATGCTTTAACGCTTCCATAAGTAGCTTAGAGACATTGGCTATCGCGTCTACGAAGGCTCTGGTCTCTGGGTCAGTCTCGTAGAGCAGTTTTAGTGCATCGTCAACGCTTATGTCAGCTTTTTCCTTCAGGGTATCCTCCCATAGCATTATCTGTCTCATGTGCCTGTCCAGCATAGACGCTTTACTAACTCCAGTGTGGGTATAGGCTATCTTGTCGGGCTTCAGGCTCATCTGTCTCTTTAAGCTCTCAATATACCTATCCAGCTTGAGGGGTGGGGGTGTTGTGGGGACCACGGCGTCGACAAGAGGGTGAACTATCCCGGCACTGTCGCCTGGGAAAAGCACCCTCTCAGAGGCTTCCACGATAATGCTTTGGTGATGGCTTGCGTGTCCTGGGGTATGCAGTATCTGCAGGGATAAAGCATTCAACCTTATGGTTTCACCGTCTCTTGTCGCCTTTACCAGTTCTTGAGGAACTCTTTCGGGCTCTCCATAAATCTCAGCTATTCTTCCCAGGTACTCGCGGCTCGCTCTCCACAGCTTCCCCGTATTCTCCAGATGTGGTGCTCCTCGGGGGTGCACATAGACCAGGGCATTATACTTTGATGCTATTAGTCCCGCCGAACCAGCGTGATCTATATGCACATGAGTAACAATAACTATTATGCCGCGCTCTTCGCCCCTCAACTCCTCTAGGAGCGATATGAGGGGTTTGATGCAGCACCGTGGCCCCGGATCGACCACTATAAGAGGGTCTCTGGGTTCTGGCACGATTACATAGGACGTTATATAGGGGGTGTTGTATTCTTTCGGTGTCGTGTCTACAGCATAGAGCTCCGTTCCGCTAAAGCTCAGTGCGGGAGTGTGCACTGTCTGGGCCACCTCATTGAACAGTGTGGGCCAGAGGCTTACTATCCTAGGTTAAGATAATGCATTGCTGCAGCCAGTATTATAGGGGTAATCTTATCTTTCCGCCAGTCATGATTAACTTGTAGGCTTTAGGGAATTCGTCTCGTAGCCTCTTCTGTATGAAAGGTCCTGTACAATGCATTCCAGCAAGTATTTTGAGAGGGTGTTGGCGCAAGCTCTCTATGATCTCCTCTTCCCTGTCCTTGGTTATACCATATAGATGGAGGCCTCCCATAAGCCCAGCAATCTTCTTCCCCGTGATCTCGGCTGCATAGCCCAATATGTTCTCCACTCCGGCATGTCCGCATCCCGTAATAATGTATGCTTCACTGCCTATAGTTAAAGCTAGGAAAGCATCATCCCTCATATCATCCTCTATAAGACCGCCATCATCGCTTACCCGGTAGACTAGCTTCGTGTGGCGAGGACCCCAGCGGCTTGGTACCTCGCCACTGAAAGTTACCCCCGGCACTATGTTCAGGGGCCTGCTGGTAAGTATAAACCGTGCACCCAGCTTCTCAGCCTCCTCTCTGCTAATGGGCATGCCTATTTCATACAATCTATCGTTTACTATGGCGAAACTTGGCTCGAAAAGGCTTGTATGAGCTATTACTGGCACGGGTTTACCTTTCCTGGCCTCCAGGAATCTGCGTAGCCCCCCAGTATGGTCGCTGTGCCTATGACTAAATACGAGGTAGTCTATCTCCTTCGGCGAAACTCCCTCGAGCTCCAGGTTATGAAGGAGCGGGCGCCCAGTCTGCCCAGTATCCATGAGTATCAGTGTAGAGTCGCCGTTATCTAAGCGGGCTTCTATAAGCATCGAGAATCCGTACTCGGTTATCCGCCCATCTATGAAAGTTGACGCGTTATCTACTAGGACCGTGAGCCTAGCCTCAACAAGCTCCATGGAGATGCTTCACCTCCTAAGGCTTGCGTCTAAGCGAGCAGGCTATGATGTGTATGTGGGTCTAGCCGCGTCAACTAACATGCCCTAGGAGTGCTGCTCTTAAAGATATTTGTATGGATTATCATCATTCATGTCATCCAGCTCCTCCTTTTACCCCGGTAACGTCAGCCTTCCTGGCATCCCCTTTGACTATTGGGCCTCTAAGGTCTAAGCGTGCTTTGGACGGCTTACCGTACTATTTACTCCTATCATTACGTCATGCTCAGCTCCTCGCTCCTCGAGCCGATGTTCTGGGAGGAGGAGGGAACGTTTATTTAGGAATAGCTGGCTGGGTGGTTCGCCACAAGAGCTTGGGAATCCGGTGGCACTGCACATTATCGTGGGCGGTTTCTTCGGTGATGAAGGGAAGGGGCATATTGCCGGGTTTCTGGCCTTAAGGTATAGGCCTTGGGGTATTGTGCGTACTGGTGCTACCAATGCTGGCCACACTGTTGTGTATGGTGGTGTGAAGTGGAAGCTTAGGGCTGTCCCAAGTGGCTTCATCTCCAGGGGTGCCCGGCTATTCATTGCTCGCGGAGCGTTGGTGTCTCTTAGGGTTGTTCTCGGAGAGATCGAGGCACTGGGTGTTGGTGGTAGGTTTTGGATTGATGAGGCTACGGGGATTGTTACGGAGGAGCATGTGGAGAGGGAGAGGAGTGACAGTTACTTGATGGCGACTATAGGCTCTACGGGGACGGGTATTGGCGCAGCAATGGTTGATCGTGTAATGCGTCGTCTAAGGCTTGCAAGAGAGTTCCCTGAGCTGAAGCCTTTCATCACCGATACTCAATCTAAGCTGCTTGATGCAGTGGAAAGCAACTATACTGTCCACGTTGAGGCTTCACAGGGGTACTGGCTCAGCCTCTACCATGGAACCTACCCGTTTGTTACGAGCCGCGATACTACTGCGGCTGCGGCGCTAAGTGAGATAGGTCTTGGCCCCAGGCATGTTGACAGGATTACTGTGGTGTTCAAGGCGTATGTCACCAGGGTTGGTGGAGGCCCTTTGCCTGGCGAGATGGGTTTTGATGAGGCTGTAAAGGCTGGCTGGGTGGAGTACGGTACCGTTACTGGGAGGCCTAGGAGAGTTGCCCCCTTCAACTTTGAGCTAGCCAGGAGGGCCGTGATGGCTAATAGTGCAACCGATGTAGCGTTGACTAAGATAGATAAGCTATTCCCCTCTGCAAGCTGTGTTAGGGAGTGGAGTAAGCTCCCAGGGGAGGCCAAGAAGTGGGTTGAGAGTGTTGAGGATAGGCTTGGGGTAGCAGTGTCTCTCATAGGTACCGGCGAGGATGTTGAATGCACTGTTGATAGGAGCAGGGAGCTAGGCCTAGAGCCCTAGTCTTCCATGACCCTCAGGCTCGACTATAATAAGGAGGTAAGGGTGTGAGCTTATGGCATCCTACGACGTGGCCATTGTGGGTGCGGGACCAGCTGGGCTCTTTGCTGCATTGGCTCTCTCTGGAGAGTCTGCCAGGGGGAGGCTGCGCGTCATAGTGTTCGATTCTGGGCTTCCAGCCTCTAGGAGGGCTTGCCCACTGAGGGTTACGGGGAAATGTGCCTATTGTAAGCCATGCCACCTCCTTCAGGGAGTTGGTGGCGCTGGCACACTTAGTAGTGGAATCATAAACCTGAGGCCCGACGTTGGAGGCGACCTTGATAAGCTGCTGGGTAGCTGGGAAGAGGCCCAGCACTTAATAGATCTCGTTGACAGGGTATTCGTCAAGTTCGGTGCACCGGCTGATAGGCTCTTTGAACCCGACCCCTCTAGGAGTGCTGAAATGGAGCGTAGGGCCGTGAAGGCGGGGGCCAAGTTTATCCCGATAAGGCAGAGGCATATGGGTACGGAGAACGCGCAGCGGGTAATAGAGAACATGGCTTTGTATCTTGAGAAGAGAAATATTAGGTTGGCGACACTAACCACGGTTAGGCGTATAAGCATTAGCGGCAATGGGGGCTTCAGGCTGTATACCAGCAGGGGCGAGGTGGATGCGGCCACGGTTATCATGGCGCCTGGGAGGAGTGGTGCAAAATGGCTTGCAGAGCAAGCCAGAGCACTTAACGTCGCAACAGAGCCCGGACCTCTTGACGTGGGGGTGAGAATAGAGGTTCCCTACACTGTCATGGAGCCTTTGACAAGCATCGTATGGGACCCCAAGGTGATCATACACACGAAGACTTATGATGACAGGGTTAGAACGTTCTGTACTAATCCAGGCGGGTTTGTTGTGGAGGAGGTATACGAGAAGGGCTTGGTAGGGGTTAATGGCGAGACTTTTGCAAGCAGGAGGAGCAGGAATACCAACTTCGCATTCCTAGTTACAATAAAGCTTACGGACCCCCTAGAAGATGCTTTGGACTATGGGAGGAGCATCGCTAGGATGGCTACGAAGCTCGGTGGAGGCAGACCCCTCCTTCAGAGGCTGGGAGACCTTCTCTCCGGGAGGAGAAGTACCTGGGACCGCATACAGAGGAGCGTTGTGGAGCCTACGCTTAAGAGCGTGACGCCCGGCGACATAGCGATGGCTCTGCCTCATAGGGTGCTGACAGATATACTTGAAGGGCTTGAGAGGCTTGACTACCTGGCTCCAGGCGTGTGGAGCAAGCACACGCTCCTCTACGCTCCCGAGGTCAAATACTACTCTCTACGCGTTAAGGTAGACCCCAAAACCATGGAGACAAGTGTCCCCGGCCTATATGCGGCTGGTGACGGGGCAGGCTTAAGTAGAGGCATAAACGTCGCAGCGGCTACAGGATATCTCGCAGCCAGGGGTGTTGCCGAAAGACTTGGGGTTGAAGCCGTACTCCCCGTAGAAGAAGAGTAAGAGAGCCTAAGCCCTAGGAGACTCGGCCGGTGCCTCAGCAGGGGACAATAGCTTCAGCCACTGCCCTCTCTCGTACACTTTCCCCTCAAGCCTCTTAAGCTCCTCACGCGCATCACCCACCTCTATCCTAAACCTGCATGAAGGATCCCCACGCGCCTGGCACGCGGTCTCCCTGGCGTTGGTTTTGACCTTATAGAAGGCCTCAAGCCAGCCTGCCATAAATCCTGCCAGAGGCTGGTCCACATTACCCTTCTTCTTAAGCCTGGAGCCTAAGAGGAGGCCCTCGCCCTCAACCTCTATAATAGTCTTCTTCTTCTCCAGGGTGACGCTGGCCACCCTAAGCTTCTCAGCATACCCCGCTACTACAAAGCTCTGGAACATCACGTCTGCCACGTTATCCTCGTTGAGAAAGCCTTGTTCAACAAGCCTCTCAGCAGTTAATTTTCCAGCATTTTTAGCGCTCGAGTAGAGTAGACCCCCCACAAAGCGCATTACTTTCTCAAAGCCGGAGTAGAGGTCTACTAGCACGTCACGTTGAATTAGCACGCTATTAGCTATAGCCCATCGTATGTAGTCTTCAACACTCTTAAAGCCCTCTTTAGGGGGCGCCTCAAGCCTCCTGGCTTCCTCCTCCTTTTTCTCCTCTGGAGGGGGGCTGGGTGTTTTCCTTCTGAATATCATGCTTGTTCACCCTATTTAGCCCACTACTTGATGCAAAGGGATACTCTTGAAAAAGAGGGGAGAGGAGCACGTGCTGGGGGTTTCCGTGACTTAGGGGCTTGGAGATCTATAAATAGTTTATTGTGTGGAATAATTTCCGGAGAAGAGGCTCGTGGCATACTCCATGTTACTTATATTGTGAGTTGTTTGGTGCTGTTGGTTTGCTTGGCTTGGTGTTTATTAAGTGTACGCTTGTACTTACCGCTTAGTAGGGGATGGTTATGAGTGGGAGTATTGAGAGGAAGCTTAGCATAGACAAGCGTACGTTAAGGCAGCTTGTGCGCGAGCTTAAGAAGTGGAAAGCACCTGCTACAGTGCTCTTGAGCCTCTACATCCCGCCTGGGCGCCCTATAAGCGATGTTATGAGCCTCCTTAGGACAGAGTACTCGATTACTGACAACATAAAGCTTAAGCGTACTCGCGACGCCGTGCAGAGGGCTTTGGCCTCCGCTATGGATAGGCTATCGCTCATAAGCAAGGTTCCCTCTAATGGATTGGTGCTCTTCTGCGGGGAGGACATGGGTTCCCGAGACTTTGTTTGCATGATGTTCTCTCCCCCAGAGCCCGTACCCGTCTTTTTCTATCGTACCGACAAGTGGTTTCACACGGAGTTTCTTGAAGAGATGCTTGAGCATGAGGAGACCTATGGGCTCTTAATAGTTGAGCGTGACCAGGCTACTATAGGCGTGCTTAAAGGTAGTCGCATCCAGCTGCTGGAGGAGCTTGAGGGGTATGTGCCAGGCAAGCACCACCGTGGCGGCCAGAGCCAAAGAAGGTTTGATAGGCAGATCGAACAGTTCGTGCGCGGCTTCTATCGTGAGGTGGCTGAGGCAGCTAACAAGCACTTCCTCCCGCTCATAGAGAAGGGTGTGCTTAAAGCGATAATAGTTGGCGGCCCCGGGTATGCTAAGCAGGACTTCCTGGAGGAGGCTGGCGAGTTCCTTGATTATCGTGTGAAGCAGCGTTTTGCACGCGAGCTTATAGATGTAGCTTACCAGGGCGATGCCGGTCTTCGTGAGCTAGTGATAAAGGCATCAGAGGTTATCGCCAGAAATAAGTATGCCGAGCTTGTCAAAGCCATTGAGGAGTTCAAGTATCATCTAGCCAAAGATGACGGGTTAGCTGTCTACGGTGACAGCATGGTTAAGACTGCTATGGAGATGGGGGCGTTAAAGTTTATAATAGTTGATGAGGATAGGGAGGACGCCGACTTCTTTATCGATGAGGCACCGCGTTATGGAGCGAAGGTGTTCGTGTTGAGTGATGCTGTACCGGAGTCGGAATGGATCCGTAAGACCTTCCGTGGACTTGTAGGTGTGTTAAGATTTAGGCTTAGCTAAGCCCGAGGTTTGCTAGCTTGGGGCGTGTGATCCCGCCAAGCCTTTGTGCGCGCTGCAAGGGATACAAGCGCTTATGTGGCCTCTCATCATGCCCTATTCTCGAGAGGTTTCGTGCCCAAGTGCGTGCTGTTTCAGGGGTTAGTGGGAGAAGGCTTGAAGGTAGTAGTCCCCCTAGTGTAGTGGTTGGCGAGTCTGGATACCCGAAAGTCCCCCTTCTCTACTCTGTACCGCCTGGCGTGAGCGGAGACCGTGCCAGAGTATTTGATGATCCGCCTGGCTGGTTTTCGCGTAGAGCCTCCCTCGCCGAGATACTACGCTATCGTTCATCTCTCGTCTCGGGTGTATTGAGGGTTGACGCCAGGAGTCCGGAGAAGCTCTATGAACTTGAAGTTTCTCTAGCAGCGGTATCAGCGTCGCCGGTGGATACTGAGGCTTTGCTGGAGCACCCTCCCCTGCCAGCCCTAAGGTTCGATGGGCTGCTCGCCCCCCAAGGTCCAAGTGCTCCGGCAAGAACGGTGAAAATATTCTCTAATCCTAGGCTTCCGCGTGCTCTTGAGAAGAGGATCTGGGACGATGCGAGAGCCTCGGACATTGTAGTTGAAGCCTATCGTGATGGTGCAAGCATCTACAGCATAATCTCCGCTCTTTCCCTGGGGCTCATAGGCCGTTTGAAGAGCCGTAGACTTGTGCCGACACGTTGGGCTATAACGGCTGTTGACAACATCATCAGTACAACCCTGCTCCACAAGGTTAGAGCATTCCCCGAGATCAATCAGGTTGAGGTATATCATGGAAGCTATCTCGGCAACCATTACACTATAATATTGCTTCCTGGAACATACAGTGCCGAGCTCATAGAAGTATGGCACCCCCTTACTCCTTGGACGCGGCATGCGAGGGAGCCGGTCACGTACAGGGTGATAGAAAGAGTTTCACTTCGACAAAACATAATGGATGGAGGCTTTATGGCTATAAGGCTTGGCTTGGCCGAGCAGCTATATAGGAGGAGGAGGCAAGCCAGGGCATTAATTGTGAGGGAGATAACCAGGGATTATTATGCGCCTCTAGGCAACTGGCATATCAGAGAAACCATACGCAAAATACTGTTGGACAAGCCCCAAGTGTATGATAGCGTGGAGGAGGCCCTGAAACAAGCTAGCAAATTCCTCTCCACTACGGCTAGAGGGAGTTTGACTCAAAGTATTTTATTGAAGGAGGAGAAGAGCATGGTCAAGCTGGATAAGTTCCTAAAGGCTAAGAAGCCTTTCCTGGGATAATAGCCTGCGGTACTTGTCCAGCTCCCCAGTGCTGCCTTCCCTTACTTATTTCTAGGACTCCTACTGTTCTCGTGTCTCGGGGAAAGTGAGGGGCTTAGTGGTTTGGCTAAGCTCTTCGGTACTGATGGTGTTAGGGGCAGAGTCTTCCAGGAGCTCTCGCCCCTGCTGGCTTTACGCCTTGGAATGGCCATAGCTAGCTACTTTGGTGAAGGCTCTGTCATACTTGTGGGGAGGGACTCCAGGGCAGGCGGTGATGCTATACTGAAGGCTGTAGTTGCTGGGCTATTAAGCGGCGGTGTTAGAGTAAGGATAGTCTCCGGCGGGGGTTTTGCGCCAACACCGGCAATACAGTATGCTACAAAAAGCCTTGGGTACGATGGGGCGGTCGTGGTTACGGCAAGTCACAATCCTCCGGAATATAATGGGATTAAGGTGATAGGCCCTCTAGGAGTTGAAATAGGCAGAGAGGCTGAGAAGAGGATAGAAGAGGCGTATTTTAGTGAGAGGTTCCGTCTCGTGCCATGGAGCAGAGCCATTTATGATGCGGGCGTGGAGGATCGTGTAATAGACTCGTACGTAGATGCTGTGGTAGACAATATTGATGTTGGACTAGTCAGGAGAAGAGGTTTCCGTGTGCTTGTGGACTGTGCCAATAATGTGTCTTCCCTGACAACACCCAGTATTCTGCGTAGGCTCGGTGCCAAACCCTACACGCTTGCTTGCGAACTAAGCCCCTTGCCGTACCGCGAGCCCGAACCCACTCCCTCCAGCCTTATTGAGGCAGGAACTATTGTCAAGGCCCTAGGCCTTGATCTCGGTGTAGGCCATGACGGTGATGGTGATAGGGCGATACTCATTGATGAACAAGGGGAGGTTTGGTGGGGAGATCGCACAGCAGCTTTGCTCTCACCCTACGTCGCTGACCATAAACTACGTGACGCTCCAAGGAGGGTTGTAACAGCGGTATCCACGAGTAGTATAGCTTCACAGTATCTGGAGGAACACGGCTTAAGGGTTGAATGGACTCCGGTGGGAAGCATAAACATATCATACATGCTCCTAGAAAAAGGTGGCGTTGCTGGATTCGAGGAAAACGGAGGCTTCATATATCCTCCACACCTACTGGCGAGGGATGGCGGAATGACAATAGCGCTCTTCCTAGAAATGATGGCTAGAGAGAACATGAAGGCATCACAGCTGTATGCCAGGTTACCTCGCTACCACGCTATTAAAACAAAGATCCCTATGGGAAGGGAGAAGGCAATGAAGGTTGTAGAGCATTTAAGGGAGAAGTACGAGGGCAAAGGCCTCCGCTTAGTGACCGTTGACGGGATTAGGGTCGAGGGAGATGACTACTGGTTCCTTGTAAGACCCAGCGGCACCGAGCCCGTGCTCCGGATAATGGTTGAGGCACGCAGCCTTGAAAAAGCCAGGCTTCTCGCGGAGAAACTAGCAGAAGAGGCCAGGAGGATTCAAGCTTGAAGTACAGATTCATGGATATAGCGGCATGTCCCATGTGTAAGCACTTTCCCCTTGAGCTCTACGTTATAGAGGAAAAACATTATCCTGAACGCGCCGAGGAGATAGAGAAGTTTCTAAACAGGTTCAAGCCACCCCTCTGCGAAATCTACTGCTATCGGCTCCAAACCCCCATAGGTAGGAGGATCGAGGAGGTAAAAGACGACGCGCCATGTGCAAAGTGCTTGGAGACGGAGGTTGCAACGGGAGTACTCTACTGTCCAAGCTGCGGTAGATGGTACCCGATCATAGACGAGATACCACGGATGCTGCCGGATGATCTTCGCAAAAAAGAAGAAGACCTAGCATTCCTTAGAAAGTATAGTAGCAGGCTCCCCGAGAAGATAGTACTGCATGGCAAGCCCTGGAACCTAGGTAAGAGCTGAAGAGACCAAGGGCTTTCGGCATAAGTCCTTCTCTGCCAGCATTGACAAGCCCCCATTATCTCGGGAAGAGTGGAGAAAGACGACGTTTGTGCAGTAGCACTCTTGGGTGCTCAGTATAACTCTGATAAATCACCGCCCCTAGAGCCTCTTGTAGTGATGAATCCTTAGCTTAGCCTTATTTTTTAAGATGGGGCTCATACTTGCCGGGTACTCTTCACGGCCGTGTAGGCTAAGGGAGAGTAAGATGCCCACACATATGTCTTACACTTCAACCCTAGCAGAACCCCTCCCGGACCAGGAGCCTTCAGCACCCCCTTTCAACACGTGCTCCCCCTGTTACGCTTCACTCGGCTATTCTTCGCAGCTGTCTCTTGTACATCTCGTAGAGCTCTTTAGTCGTGGTTGCGTCCTCGGGGCTTTTATCCGGCCTCCAGCGAATGAACCTAGGGAATCTTATTGAGATCCCCGCTCCCTTACTGGCCCAGTTGAAGCAGCATGTATGTACTGGGCTCAAGGTTAGTTCTGCACCTATGATCTCTGCTACGAGAACAGGTTCTATCCACACGTCTGGCTTCAGGTTGCTTTCAACCCTAGCCGGCTTGCTGGCCCTCTTATAGGGGCTTAACATGTCCTGGAGCTTGTCTAGGTCTTCGTCGGTGAAGCCGCTTCCAACCTTACAGACGCTCTTGAACGTGTCTGTTTCGGGGTCGTATGCTGCCATGAGTAGTGTGCCGTATTTGCCTCCTCTCCTCCCCTTCCCGTAAAAGGCTCCTATGACGACGAGGTCCACAGTATCGCTCATTTCTGACTTGTAGTCGCGCTTATACTTTATCCATAGCCATCCGCGGGATCCGGCCTGGTAGATGCTCATGTCATGCATGGCTTTCGCCATTACTCCCTCGGCGCCAGCCTCTACTGCTTCGAGAAAGAATCTCTCCAGCTCCTCTGGTTTAGTCGCGATTATTCCTTTTGCAAGCCTCCAGTTGTCGCTCTCCTTTGTGATTTCTTTGAGTTTCTCGTGCCTATAGGGGAGCGGTTTTAGGGTTAGGTCTTCACCGTCAACGTATATTGCGTCAAAGAGGTATACAGCTACTGGTATCTCTTCCATTGCCGAGTGTATGTCGTGTTTTCTCCTACGCCTCATTAACACCTGGAAGGGCCTTAGCTCGCCTGTCTCGGGGTCTATTGCTACAATTTCCCCCTCGACAATGGCTTCTACGGCCTTTAAGCCGTCTATGGCCATTTTCACAACGTCTGGATACATGTGGGTTATGTTCTCCATTCTCCTAGAGAATATCCAGATCCTATCACCTTTCTTATGTATTTGGGCTCTCTCTCCATCATACTTGTATTCTACGAGCGCATTGCCGCCAAGCTTTCTAAGTATCTCCTCTGGGTCACTCAGCCTCTCAGCCAGCATGGGGCGGAGCGGTATGCCGACCTCTGGCTTAACTCCTTTTAGGGCTTCAATGCCTTTTTCTGCAGCCATTTTTGCTATCATGCCTAGGTCGGCGCGCATATTGTATGCTCTCTCTACTACGCTTCTCATGGCTGCACTGCCGGCAAATACTATGGCCAGCGCCTCCATTATCGTAGCGTCTCCAATACCTAGCCTGAGCCTGCCTTCCACGAACCTCGCAATGTATTTTGCTTCGCGGGGCTCGGCCTCGGCTAGGAGACCTGCCAACAGCTTCAATTTAATGTCCCTGCTCCCCTCACCTTGAGCCATAGCTACACGTGTCAGCGTGTTGTACACTTTCTCGACGGTTAATCCTCCAGTCTTTGTGGGGGTTTTCATGAATGCTAGGAGGCCTATAGCACTGCTGCTAGCCTTCTTCTTCTCCATTTTTACGAGCTCAATCGCCCTGCCTATGTCTCCTACCCGCTTTGCAAGATTCTCCATATGATGCTCCGACACATGCGTGGCCATAGATGCTGCCTTTATGAGCAGTTTTTCTCCAACACCAAGCTCAGGTAGCCCCTTCCAGTCTGGCCATAGCTTCCCCTGTAGAATATATACAACCTTATCTATTATTGATGGTGGGGTCTTCTTGAATAGCTCGACGAGATAGAGGAGCATCTGCGTGCGCGCAGTGATCCTCTCCAGCTTCTCGAACGTATCAGCAAGCAGTGAGAAGTACAAGGCTTCGGGCAACCCCTCTATTCGATAGAAACGGTTCACGAGGCCCCTTATAACCCTGGCAGGATTTAGGGGGGCTGAAGGGGTTGTGGGGATTTGCCGGCCCCGTGGAGGCTGTTTATAGAGTGGATTAATAGTGGTGAGGGTTGTTTTCGCGAAATCAAGAAAATAGTTAGGGCAGGGGCAACAGAGCACCAAGACTACATGGTAGCTGTGCTGGAGGGTTTGGGTAAGTCGCTCATAATCAACGGGAAGCTGCAGTCCAGCCTAGCCGATGAAGCATGGTACCACGAGGCTCTCGTGCACCCCACACTCCTGTCTCATCCCTGCCCGAGAAGGGTACTTATTATCGGAGGAGGTGAGGGAGCCACCTTACGTGAAGTCCTACGTCACGAATGTGTAGAGGAAGCTGTAATGGTTGATATCGATAAAGAGCTTGTTGACATAGCTATTAGAGAGCTGAGCGAATGGCACCAGGGAAGCTTCATGGACAAGAGGGCAAGGCTCATATTTATGGATGGACGCAAGTACCTTGAAGAAAAAGAGGCTAGCTACGATGCAATAATACTCGACCTCATCGACCCCGAGGGACCGGCAACACTACTCTACACTCTAGAGTTCTACAGGCTCGTAAAGAGATCCCTCCAAAGGGGAGGAGTAATGGTGACGCAGGCCACCTCGCCAGTGCTCACGCCTCAAATCTTCCGTACAATACGCAACACGTTAC
This sequence comes from Hyperthermus sp., assembly GCA_003978665.1. Classification (GTDB taxonomy): domain Archaea; phylum Thermoproteota; class Thermoprotei_A; order Sulfolobales; family Pyrodictiaceae; genus QNYQ01. The sequence goes on along the minus strand of QNYQ01000002.1, from coordinate 2,867 downwards.
TCAAGGTATTCAGAAACGTTGTACCATACATAACGTATGTTAGAGGCTATAATGGCCTCTGGGGGTTCATATTCGCATCAGACACGTATAGCCCCCTCTCGCTAGACTCCAAAGAGCTGGGAGAGAGGATAAGGAATAGGATAAAGGGGAGCCTCAGCTTCTACGACGCGGTCACACATGCGTGGATGTTCTCGCTTCCGAAGCCCATACGAGACATGCTAGACGAGGACAAGGAAACCATAGCTACCGATGAAAAACCATTAACCATGCCCTCTTAGCGTCCAGACTCTGGATCCCCCTGAAGTGACTGTCGAGTTTTGAATAGTATCGTAGGCTGGTATTGGGGTCTACTAAAGACAAGACATATCTGTCTCCTCTCCCACTATGTGATCGTTGGCGTAAGGTATCGGGATGAGGTTGTCGGGGCCTGCTTCAGCAGGGTGATGGGGACGGCTGGGAGACGGTTAAGGCTTGGCCTCGTATCAACGTACCCTCCTATTCATTGTGGCGTAGGAGAGTATACCAGGCTCCTAGCTGAGTCCATGATTTCAGCCGAACAAGACGTGGAAATCCACGTATACACTTTCAGTGAGGCTGGCACCGATACTTATTCTTCGGGGCAGGTTATCGTTCACCCTATTCTTGAGAGAAACTCGACAAGATACGAGAGGCTTCTTGACGCTATAGCAGAGGTAGACGGTCTCGACATTATTCACTTACAGCACGAGTTTGGGATATTCAAGACTCCATCGATAATAAGTGTCTTGGACATGGCCAGGCAAGAGAAACTGGCCCGCATTATAGTAGCTACATTGCACACCGTCTACCACCCTATGGCTTCCGGGAATGTCGAGAAGTATGTTGAGTTCAATTCTGCTACGAAAACTCTTGACGCAGTTATCGTGCACTCTTATTTACAAGAGTTCGAGCTAGTTAACCAAGGCGTACCACATAGGATAGTCTACCGTATACCTCACGGTACTTCTATAAACACGTTTGTAGACGTCCCACGACACATCTTAGCGGAGAAGCTAGGGCTGCCTAAGAGCGTAGTTAACCACCGCATAATAGCTGTGCCAGGGTTCTTACGCAGGGATAAAGGCCTCGAAACACTTCTGGAGGCAATAAGGTATGCTAAGACCTCTCACATGAGGCTTATCATAGCCGGGGAGCCTCAGGGAGAGAGTGGCAGGGAGGTTTCAAAGCTTGTGCATAGCTATGCGGCTGAAGATGAGAGGATAATATATATTGAGAGGTACTTGTCTAATACAGATGTGCTAGAGCTCGCCGCGCTAGCTGATCTAATAGTGCTACCCTACCAGGATGCTCCCGGAAAATATAGTGTAAGCGGTATACTTCACCTCTCCATGGGCAGCTTAAAGCCGATAGTAGGCACAAGAGTTCCAAGACTCATAGAGCTATACCAACTTACTCCTCACGTTACTGTAAAGCCTGGCTCACCCCGGGAGCTTGCAATGTTGATAGATAGGGTGATGAAGAATTATGATGACTATGTCACCTACATGGCCCCCCTCTACGGCTATGCTGTTCGCACACGCTGGCTCCGAATGGCCAGAAGACACCTATTCCTCTACCGTACCCTCCTCAGCCAATAAGCCTTGAGGTGTCACGTGTCCTCAAGGTATCTAAGTGTTACCAGCACTCGCAACCCTACTCCCGGCAATCCCTAGGGATAAGGAGTTATCCTGGCTCCCCCTAGACACTCAGCCCAAGAGGAGGCTTGCCGGGATTGAGTGATACTTTCCTCCCTAGGGCAGTGAACGCTGAAGATGCCAGGAGAAGGAGGAGGTTTGAGACAAGGGACATAGTTAGGAGGGTTGGAGTACTGTCACCCAAGAGGGTATATATCAATAACTATCCAGTAGGCAACCCTATAGCAATCTTTAATCCCTCGGTAAGGGTTGAGGGTAAGGAGATAATTCTTTACGCTAGAGTGATCATAGGCTACTACAAGTACGTGTCAGCAATAGCCGAGGTCAGATTGTTCTATGAGGATATTGAGACTGGAGACGTGAACATAAACTATTATGCTGGCAAAATAGTAGTGTATCCCTCAACACGCTACGATGTATGGGGTACCGAGGATCCTAGAGTATATATTATCGATAATGAGGTCTATATGACCTACACGGGGAGAACAAGCTTCTACTTCACCGGGCCGAGGCGCGAGCGCACACTGCCCGTCACAGCAGTCCTCAAGGATGGTGCATGGAGGAAGATACTGGTAGCCATAATGCCGGACAGCATCCGTCCACAAGTAGTCACAGACAAGAACGCGTTCTTCACCCGTCTTGGCGATGATCTCCTATTCTTCCACAGGATCCACATGAGTACTGAGGAATTCTATCTAGCCGTTAGCAAGGTTGACAGAGAGGAGTTCATGAAAGCCTATGGGAGGGGTTTAGAGGAGGGGAAACCACAGGAAGTGACGCTGAGCGATACTACAGTAGTGATGGATCCGGCGCCCTTTGAGAAGAAGCTGGGCTGGGCTACTCCCCCACTCATAGTTGGTAGTAGAAAACTTATAGCATTCATACACAGCGTTGATAGAGAGGTTGAAGCATACAGGCTTACAGCAATACTCCTGGAGTACGATCGTGAAGAAGGAATAGTGGTTAAGGGTTAAGGCAGTGTCACCAGTCTACATAATGGAGCCCAAGACGCTCTACGAGATCTACGGCGACCGACCCTACACAATCTTTCCCTGCGGCCTCTGGCAGCTGAACGGAAAAGAAGCCCTAATAACATATGGCGCAGCAGACTACATGGCCGGTATAGGACTACTTAACATAGACGAACTAAAGGGACTGCTCGACAAAGGCCTCATAGGCTAACCGGACACCTCT